>NZ_CM001837.1:3223965-3305093 GCF_000355805.1 Dokdonia sp. PRO95 | reverse complement strand
TAACAATCACAAATATTGTGATTACAGATCCAATGGTAACTGTAACTGGTGGACCTATTGATTTAGCAGTTGGAGATGTTGACACGGATACGTTCAGCGCTGTTTATACAATTACACAAGCAGATGTGGATGCAGGTGGAGTAACAAACCAAGCACTTGCTACGGGACAGAATCCTGATGGTGATACTGTAACAGATACTTCTGATGATGATAGTAACCTTGAAGATGACATTACTGTAACAGACTTACCGCAAGGAGCTAGCATAAGTTTGATCAAAACAGCTGTATTTAATGATGTAGATGGTGACGGATTTGCACAAGTAGGCGAAACCATTACATATAACTTCACAGTAACAAACACTGGAAACGTAACGGTGACAAACATTATTATTGAAGATCCATTAGTGATTGTATCTGGCGGACCTATCGATTTAGAGCCAGGTGAAACAGATAGCACTACATTTGTAGCTGTTTATACTATTGTTCAAAGTGATATAGATGAAGGTTTTGTAACTAATCAAGCCATTGCAACAGGGCAAGATCCTGATGGTAATGATGTTGTTGATATTTCAGACGATAATAACAGTGTCGAAGATGATGAAACAGTTACTAATCTTCCAATCGAAAGTTCAATAGCTTTAGAGAAAGTAGGAACAACTCTCGATATTGATGGTGATGGCTTAATTCAAGATGGAGAAGTAATTCAGTACACATTTACTGTGACGAATACAGGGTCACTTCCACTGGATAACATTATGATAACTGACCCATTAGTAACAGTTGATGGAGGACCTATATCACTATTACCAGGAGAGTCAGACAGCACAACATTTACAGCAACTTACATTGTAACTCCTTTTGATATAGCAAATGGATTTGTACTAAATCAAGCTATCGTAGATGCAACAAACTCAAACGGTGAAAGTGTAACAGATTTATCTGATGACCCTAACAACGATGAAAATGTTGATCCTAATATGGATGGTAACCCGGATGATCCAACACTCACTAATTTTGAAGGTGTTCTTAATATATTTGATGTTGAAGTGTTCAATGGGATCTCACCAGATGGTGATGGAGTGAATGACTTCTTCATTATTGAAGGAATAGATGCCTTCCCGGATAACAACGTTCAGATATTTAATAGATGGGGAGTTCAAGTTTTTGAACAAGATGGCTATACAAATGATCCAAGTACTGGTTTTAAAGGTATCTCTGAAGGTAGAGCTACTATTGGAACAGATGATGGATTACCAGCTGGAACGTATTATTATCTTATTACTTATCAGACACCAGACGGTCTGAAGAGAAAGAGTGGATATTTATACATTAATCGTTAATATAAATCACGCTTTCGCGAAAGCGTCATAACAACTATCATAAATAATATTTGACTTTTTGAAATTTTAATGAGATTAGGATAAAATAATCAAATTTCTAGATGAAGTACACTAAGGTAGCGTGAAACATCTTTTAAATTATTAATTATTCAAATTGAGCTATTTTTACCAAAAAGTCACTTATTATAGGTGCAACAAATAAAGTTAGAATGAAACAACTACATCTTATAGTCCTATTAATTATTACGGGTTTGAGTCTTACAGAAGTAAGTGCCCAACAAGACCCTCAGTATACACAATACATGTATAATACTGTAGCTATAAATCCGGCTTATGCAGGTAACAGAGGAGTTACCAGTATAGTAGGATTACACAGAAGTCAATGGGTAGGCCTTGAAGGGGCTCCACGTACACAAAGTTTAAGTATACATTCTCCAATAGGTGAAGGTAAAGTTGGACTAGGTTTATCAATCGTGAATGACGCACTAGGACCAGCACAAGAAACTTACATAGGAGCAGACTTTAGTTATACGATAAACACATCGAATAGTGGCAGACTAAGTTTCGGTTTAAAAGCAGGAGGACACGTTCTTGATGTTGATTTTTCAAAGCTTACACTTTTTGATGTTTCTGACCCTCGTTTTTCTCAAAGTATAGATAATAAAATCTCGCCAATTATAGGTGCAGGACTTTACTACCATACGGATAGATTTTATGCTGGATTAAGCGCACCAAACCTTATTCAGACAGAACATTTCGATGAAAGTAATAATAGTAACTCAGCTAGTTTTGTGGCTGAAGAGCGTATCAATTATTACGGTATCATGGGATATACGTTTGATATTAATGACCAGCTTAAGTTTAAGCCTAGTACTTTAGTTAAACTTGTGTCTGGGGCACCGTTGCAAGTTGATATTACCGCAAACTTTTTAGTAATGGAAAAATTACATTTAGGAGCGGCTTATAGATGGAGTGCTGCTTTGAGCGGACTTGTAGGTTTCCAAGTTTCAGATAGTATGCTTATAGGTCTTGCTTATGACCGAGAAAGTACTGATTTAGGAAATACAGTCTATAATGACGGAAGTTTTGAAGTGTTTTTACGTTTTGAACTTTTCAACGAGTATGACAGAATGTTAACCCCAAGATTCTTTTAATAAAAGTCTACTATGAAATATATTACTATTGCACTCCTTTTATTAACTACCATTGTAGGAAATGCTCAAGAAGGAAAAATAGAGAGAGGAACAAAAAATTTTAATCAGTATGATTTTGTTGATGCTCAAAAAATTTACCAAAAAGTCGCAGATAAAGGTTACGAGTCTGCAGACTTATTTAAAAGATTAGGTGATTCTTATTATCTTAATGCACGTTATGATAAAGCTGCTGTATATTTTGGTAAACTAATTAAAGAATTTCCAGAAGTAGCAGAAGCAGAAGCATACTTTAGATACGCACTTTCATTAAGAGCTACAAAAGATTACGCATTGTCGGATAGAATGATGTCTAGATTTTTTGATATAAAAGAAGATGATAAAAGAGCAGTGCTATTCAAAGAAACTCCGGATTACCTTAGGGAAATCGATTATCAAAAAGGTTCTTATGATGTTGCAATAACGACAATTAACTCTGGTTATTCTGATTTTGGCCCTATGCTATATAAGGATAAACTTATTTTTGCCTCAAATAGGGATACTGGATCTTTTACAAAGCGTATTCATAAGTGGAACGGTCAGCCTTTTTTAAACTTATATCAAGTAAGTTTAAATAAAGTAGATCAAGACGCTGGTAATAGGTATGTGGAGAAATTTAGTGCTTATTTAAATACACAATACCATGAAAGTACTCCTGTATTTACAGAAGATGGTAAAACTGTGTACTTTACCCGCAATAATTATAACAATGGGAAGTATAGAGAAGATAACGACGGAACAAATAAATTAAAACTGTACAAGGCATCACTAGTAAAAGGTAAATGGACAGATTCTCAAGAGCTTCCATTTAATAGTGATGAATACACAGTGGCACATCCAGCATTAAGCGTTGATGGTAAGCGTTTATATTTTTCATCAGATATGCCTGGTAGTTTTGGACTTTCTGATTTATGGTATGTGTCAATCAATGAAGATGATACTTATGGAACTCCTGTGAACTTAGGAAGTGACATCAACACTGAAGGTAGAGAATCATTTCCATTCATTAGCTCAGAAAATGATATTTACTTTGCCTCAGATGGTCATCCAGGTTTAGGAGGTTTAGATCTGTTTGTTACTGCTTTAGGAAAAAACGGTGAAACTGCAGAAATCTTGAACTTAGGAGAGCCAGCAAATACTTCAAAAGATGACTTTGCATTTGTAATTAATAATGAAGCAAATGTAGGTTTCCTGTCATCTAACCGTGGTAATAGAGGTATTGATGATGATATTTATATGCTTAAGCAAATAAACAAACCTTCTATTCCTTGTGATATTTTGTTATCTGGTGTTGTAACTGATAAAAATACAGGAGCATATCTTGAAGGTGCCACAGTAAGTTTATATGATACAAATAATAATCTTTTTAAATCTGTAGTGACTGGAGCATCGGCAGCTTTTGCTTTTATTCCTGATTGTGATAAAATTTTCCTTATTCGCGCAGAGAAGGAAGGATACAATACTTCTGAAAAAATGGTTACAACGCCTAATGTTTCATCTGAATTAGAAGAGATATTACAACTAGAGAAAACATTAAAGCCTGTAGTTCCAGGTGATGACATTGCAAAAATATTAGACCTTAATCCTATCTACTTTAACTTTGATAAGTACGACATACGTCCTGACGCAGAGGTTGAACTTGCAAAGGTGTTAGTTTACATGGAAACATATCCTTCTGTACGTATAGACGTAAGATCTCATACAGATAGTAGAGGTAGAGATGCATATAACCTCAACCTATCACAAAATAGAAATATTTCAACTAGAGATTGGCTTATTTCAAAGGGAATAAGTGCCTCTAGATTAACTGGAAAAGGTTATGGAGAGACACAACTTGTTAACGACTGTGGTAATGGTGTACGTTGTAGCAAAGAGCAACATCAATTAAATAGACGTAGTGAATTTATAGTAGTAAGCAATTAGTACTAGAATCTCATATATTAATAATAAGAGCGCCTCAATTGAGGCGCTTTTTTTATGAGTTATTTGTATTTTTACAATGCTTATGAAAGAAGAATTAGTCATCCTTGTGGATGAAAATGACAATCAAATAGGGCTTATGCCCAAAATGGAAGCTCATGAAAAGGCTGTATTACATAGAGCTTTTTCAGTGTTTGTTTTTAACAATAAGAACGAACTTATGTTACAACAACGAGCATTACATAAATACCACAGCCCTGGTCTTTGGACAAATACCTGTTGTAGTCATCAACGTGAAGGTGAAAGCAATGTGGATGCTGGTATGCGACGTTTACAAGAGGAAATGGGATTTTCGGTCCCATTAGAAGAGACCATCTCTTTTATTTACAAAGCTCCATTTGACAATGGCCTTACAGAGCATGAACTAGATCATATTCTTATAGGTCACTCTGAGCAATCGCCAGTCATCAATGAAGATGAAGTAGCGGCTTGGAAATGGATGGATCTAGAAGATGTGAAAACTGATATCGCAAATCATCCAGAACTATATACGGAGTGGTTTAAAATCATATTTGATAAATTCTATACCCACATTAAGAGATGAGAATAACAGCACATAGAAAGGCGCATTTTAATGCTGCTCATAGATTATATAGAGAAGACTGGGACGACGCAAAAAATATGCAAATATTTGGGAAATGTAGTAATCCCAATTTCCACGGTCATAATTATGATCTCACCGTTAGTGTAAGTGGAGAAATAGACACTGAAACGGGATTTCTCATTGACTTAAAAATTCTAAAAGATATTATTAAAGCAGAGGTAGAGGATTACTTAGATCACAAAAATCTCAATCTCGAAGTTCCAGAATTTAAAAAGCTCAATCCTACTGCAGAAAATATAGCTGTTGTTATTCATAATCGTATAAAAGCTGTTCTAGAAGATAATTTTGATTTAGAAGTCACATTATATGAGACACCGCGTAACTTTGTAACTTATAAAGGCGAATAAGTATGGCATTAAAATTAGGAGATAGAGCACCTGGTTTTACACTAAAAAATCAAGATAACGAGGCAGTTGTAGTAGACGAATTGATAGGGAAGGTACCTATGGTCATTTATTTCTACCCTAAAAATTTTACACCTGGATGTACTGCTCAGGCTTGTAGCTTTAGAGATCAATACCAAGATTTTACAGATGCAGGAGCAAAAGTATTCGGTATAAGTGCAGATAGTGTAGAGAGCCATAAACGCTTTAGAGCAAAACATAATTTGCCATTTGACACGCTTTCAGACGCCAGTAATAAGGTGCGTAAAAAATATGGTGTTAAGAATGAACTATTAGGACTGTTGCCTGGTAGAGAAACTTTCGTAATAGACGCAAGCGGAATTATAAAGATGCGTTTCAACAGTATGATGGCTGCAAAGCATATACCTAAAGCGCTTGCAGTTATTAAAGGATTGTAATGTAAATAACGTTTTCGCGAAAGCGTAATTATTTTATACCACCACAAATATAAAAGGGAGATGCTTAGCATCTCCCTTTTTATGTTATATAGATTTTACAAAATCTAAAAATACCTTTTTATGTAGATCGAGATCTAAATCTGGCGAGAGAGAAGCTCTCACGATGTAATCTTTATCACCTTCCTTTGTAGTTCCTTGTGTGGATGTCGCTGGAATTGTCCAGTAACAGCCTTTGAGCTGGCCGTAGCTTACACAAAACTTACTTTCATTAGGAATCTCTGTAATCATTAAGTTAATGAGTTTAAGATTAAGAGCTCTTTTATATTGCTCTCTTTCTATATCATTGGTTCCTTTAGTTGGTAAGTCCAGAGAAAATACAGAAGGAGTAAATCCTTGTGCTGCTAGCTCTTCTGATACAAAATTAATTTTTGCATCAGGAAGTTCTTTTTCTATAAAGGTCACAAACTCACGCGTATTTACATAAGCTGCGGCTATGCGCTCGTTCATAGAAGGTAATTGTGCGGCTAGAATCTCATATTGTAAATCTGTCGCCTCGTTATCACAAAGCTCAAGGTGAAAAGAGATGCTCTTAATGAGGTCTTCTGCTTTATTGTTTACCACGCAATAGCCTGCAGTACATTTACCACCACTTGGAAATTTTGATCCGCTGGCATAGGAAATAGTGCGCACGGTAGATAGTATCTTATCTTCTCCTAAGAAATGAACATTAGGGCAAAACGTTTGGTCAAGAATAAAAACAGGGTCTATTGCCGTTGCTCCAGTAGGGGTAGTGCGTTTTTTACTAAGCGCCTCTTTTAGTTGTAAGAGATCTGGAACTTCTACTCTTGGGTTCGTCGGTATTTCTGCAATAATATAGGGTACTGCGTCCTCTGCAGCTATTTTGGTAAGCACAGTATCTACGCTTTGCACCATATCATTATCACCATCTACCGGTAGATCTACTACTTCTACATTATCAAGGCAAGCAGCAACACGTCTAGCCTGATCATTTGTACCTCCATAACAGTTAGGAGGGACAATAAATTTAATCGCCTTTCCAGGGTGTTTATTGATAGCATCGTCTACTAATCCCATCATGATAGCATATTGTATAGAAAGTCCGCTAGAAGCCACTAGAGGCTCTGTATCGGTTCCATTTACTTCTTTAATGAGTTCATGTACACGCGCTTTGTCTTTTGCCACATCACCAGCTGTGTAATCTATAGAAGCATTGTTTACCAAGGATTTTAATGCTACTAAAGAATTTGAAGGTGTCATGGCGATAGTCTCCCTTCTGCGCACATGTTGGATATCTGAAACATAGTGTACGTTCTTCTCACCATTAATAACGAGTAGACTACCTATATTTTCATATACACTTACGTGAAAATCAACGCTGTTTGCTATAGGTTCTGCCTTTATTTGGTCCTCTTGCGAGAGATAAACAGTACTCCCGTCAAAAGCCGAAATATCTTCTGGGCCGTCCACTTGATTAAGTTCAAAGTGGTATCCGTAAACTTTTCTCAAGGCTTCTGCATCAAAAATCGAAGGAAGCTTTCCCGTATAGTTGATTTGTGTCTTTTTACCGTCTAATAAATTCTTTCTCAGCACGGCAAGTACTGGAACGGTTATAGAATCAAAGCTAATAACACTATCTGCTTCAAGGTCTAGTAATCTCGCAACGCTCCATTCTAGAATACTAGAAAGTGGGTGGCCTAACCTTATGTAATCATAAGCAGTAGGAAGATTTGCTAGAGCAGCAGTAGTTGCATTTTTCTCATTGTATAAAGCTTCAAATTCATCTAAAAACTCAGATTTTGCAAGCTGTTCATTATAAATATCCAATCGATGGGTGGTGAGGCCTATCCAGTCGTTGGGCATATTATCGAGTACTTCTTTGATGTAGTGTAACATTTATAAGTTTTAAAAGTGTGTCTTCATCACATAAAGACACCTTGAATATTAATTTTTTAAAGGATAATTTTAGACGCTTTTATCAGCTATTCCTAACAGTAAATACTCTCAAATAGTACTTATTTCAATTAGTGTAAATGTGGCTAATTACAAGTAATGTAAACCATTAATTTACTTAAAAATTCACGTAAAGTATGAGCAGATAAAACGATTTTACAAAAGTATGCGAGTCGCTTGCAATAGCAAAGACTCGCACTGTGAATTATTATTTTTTAATGAAGGTTTAACAATGAAATGGCACAGCTTGCAAATAGCCAAGCTATGATACATTGAAAACCTATAGTGATGATTGTTATCTAATTTTTGATTATCGGCAGTTCGATAGATGATGCGTGTACCGCAGAGTGATGGATCTTATTATGCGCTACAATACCTTCTTTTTCATCATAATTATTTCCTCCTGTATTTAGATTGCGAGCAAAACGTGGGAAGTTACTGCTTGAGATTTCTACACGAATACGATGTCCCTTTTTGAAATAGTTACTAGTAGACATTGGTGTGAGGTCTATTTTGTACACCTCGCCCTTTTTCATAAATACCTCTTTGTCATATCCTTCTCGGTATCTTGCACGCTGTATCGTTTCATCCAGATTGTAAGCTGTACCGTCAGGGTACACATCAATCAGCTTGATAGTAAAGTCGGTGTCTTTTGCATCAGATGATACGTATAAGGTGCTATTTATAAAACCAGATACTTCTACGCCTTCTTCTAGCGGATCTGTGGTATACACTAAGATATCGTTTCTAGTTTCCATTTGTTGTTGATCAAAAGCGCCACCTTGAACTGCGTTACCTGTACAACATACATTACCACCATAAGAAGGAACCGGTTGCATTGGATCATATGTAAACCCGTCTGCATTATCTGCAGTAGCTTTGCTGGTGGATAACTTTCCGTTTCCAAAACGGCTATTAGCATTTCCATTACTATTTAAATAATAGGTGGTAGGTTTTGCTTTTTTAGGAGGCCAGGTTTCGGCAGCTTGCCACTTATTGCTTCCCATGGTGTAGTATTGAACCCTAGGTGTTTTTTCTTTAAAATCATTCTTTTCGCCCTTGAGCCATAAATCAAACCAGCCATAAATCTGCTCTTCATAATTGAGTGTTGCATCACCTACGCTGCGCTCTCCCACAATTGTATTTTCGGTTGCTCTTGTGTATGCACAGTGTAGGGTAGGAGCAATCACGAGATATTGATTATCTCTTACAGTGGCATCCTTAGTATTATTTCTAACGTGATTAAATAGTGCTAGGTTAGGAGTGATAGAAACATCATACCAAGAGGCAAACCAGAAACTAGGGACACCAATATCTTTGTTGTCATGATAGATTCCTCCTTCAAACCATGCTTTGTCGTTAGGTTTACGACGTATCATTTTGTCAAAAATCTCGTTCTTACCGTTGATGTTTTTTAATATATCTTGAATAGGTAAGTGCTTCAAAGCCTCTGCCATATCCACTGGCGGATTTTCTGGTGCTAAATCATAAAATCGTGAAATTCTAATTAAATCCTCTTGTGTCGCTCCTGCGGGAATACGAGGTTTAAATTTATCATGTTCCACACCATACAACCAGGAGAAAAAGAGCATTTGCTCAACACCACCGCGATACCAATTTCCTTGCTCTTGAATATCGCCTATTCTCCCTACGCCAGCTCCATAGCCTTGCGGTACCATAGCTGCATGTGAAGGATGGTCTAATGCTGCAACCGCCATTTGCCACTCTGCAGTAGAGGAGCAGCCAAGTGTGCCAATTTTCCCATTAGACCAAGATTGATTTTTCATCCATGTAAAGGCATCATACCCATCTGTGAGCGGTACGCCTAGTATATCCCATTCGCCTTCAGAGTAGTATCTTCCTCTTTCATTTTGAACCACGTAAGCATATCCTCTTTTTACAGCTTCTAGCGCTCTTTCGGCGGTTCTTGTTCTTTGTTTCCCATCTCCCCAAGAATTAAAATTATAAGGAGTTCGCGAGAATATAATAGGAACCTTACCACTCGTTTTTGGTCTATAAATATCAGTAGCGAGGCGTATGCCATCACGCATAGGCATCATGACCTTTTGATCTACAATAGCTATTTGTTCAAGTTCGGCGAGCACATCGTTTTGTGCGTAAAGAGTGTCGCTCGATATCATAGACATCGCAAGCGCAAGAAATAGAAAAAACGTAATTTTCTTCATCGTATAGGGATATTAGATTGTAATGAGGATTACAACAGTTAAGCAATAAATATGATTCTAAATATACAATGAATTTATTGGGGCTGATAATTTTTGTGGTAACAAGTATTTAATTTTGAGGGTGGTAAGGTGTCACTTCTCCCTAATTAAAGCTATTGCTTTCTTAATATATAGATCACTGTCATAGTGTAGCGCACTCTCTTTTATCTCATGATCTAGTCGTAATCCTTTACGTTGCACACCTTCATCATTTGGATAGAAAGCACCCACTGCTGTAAAATCAATTTTAGTACCGTCCATGAGTGGTACTTCATTTCTATTCATAACCGCACCAAAGGTTTGCTCACCTATGGTAATACAGTTAGGTGATGCTTGGATAGCCATTCCCATCCATTCTGCCATGCTTGCCGTTGTTCTATCTACTAGCAATACTACTTTTCCTTTAAAGTAGTTCTTATTTTTCTTTCCCGCTTTAAATGGGTCCATGATAAAACTTGTCGCCGCATTTGCTCCATAGTTTCCATAAGCAGGTTTTACTGCGGTTAACGCTTTTAAAAATGATGTTCTCTCTGGATACAGATACTTTGCGATATCTGCAATATTTATATTCCTCGGATAGTTACGTAGATCTATGATGACACCTTTAAAATGCTCAAAATCGCGAAAAGCTTCTTTCAGTTGGTTTTTATCAATCTTATTTAGATTTATATATCCAATCTTATCACTTATTTCTTTCCAATCCTCACTTTCAGAAGGCTTTAAGCGTTCATACTTTTGGTAGGGATATGCTAAAGGGCTTAGTTGGATATACTGCTCTTTGTTCTGACCATTTGTTTTTAAAATACTGACAAGAACCGAATCTTTAGCCGATGCCAGTAAATAGGTTTTTTCAATAGCGCGCCTTAGATGGTTCTTGTTTGAGGCACTTATTACATTAGAAAATTTAGTGTTGTAATAGGTTTCAAGTTTAACGCCATCCACGGCATAAATTACGTCGCCTTTAGTTAATGAGTCCTCTTGAAATATCTTTGTATTGTACACAGATGTAATCACTAAGGAATCATTAATGATTCTCCCGCCAAAGTTTGGAAACTTGTCTAATGAATCTAGCGTATAGCTATATTGATAATTGGAATGCGAATCGTTGAGCTTGCTAAATAAATGCTCCTTGGCTTTTTCAAAATTCTCCTTTCCTTCAGCGCTAAAAGCTGGTATTAGTTTGCTAAGAGTTTGTTCCCACGGTGTATCTGTTAGGTGTAAATTCACATTCCAATAATTCATCGTATTCCAGAACGAAGCAAGAAAGAGTAGCCTATGTACATCATTAGTGTAATCGAAATCTGCTAGGGCACCGTCATTACTAAAATCAATAGAACTGCTTAGTTTTTTGATGTCAGCATAATGACTTTTATAGTTGGCGTTATTTTTTAAGTCGCTTAGTAGTTGCGATAGCTGAGCGCTATAACCAGACTCAAGAATCCACTTGAAATTCTGATTTTTGGCAAAAAGCTCTTGTTCAAAGTTCTCTTTTATGTCAAAATCAGAGGTGCCATAACTTTCTATCCAAGCAATCATTTCCTTGTTAAAAGCTTCCTTTGTATCTAGTGAGGGCAGTTTTTGATATTCCTGAATAAATTCTTTATTGACGTTATAGGCGCCGTTACTTATATCTGGGTGGTAATATTTTAGTAAACCCCATATTTTAATAAAATGCTCCACTTTTTCATGTTCATCTATTTGACTAAATGAACTGGTAAGATGTAAGCAGAGTAGGAGAACTAAAATATATTTCATAAAGATTTTAATTGTTACAGGCACGCTTTCGCGAAAGCGTAATTACTCAAACCATATCAAGTAAATGGGTAGACATTTTTCTATTCATTCTAATTTCTGACTACATCACCTTTTTTTAATGTACTTGCATCTACTGCATTGTCAAATGTATACTCGGTAGATATGAGGCCATTAGTTGCAGATGGAATTTTAACATTAAAATGTAGGTGCTCAACGGTGGTAAAACCCGTCATTCCGCTAATCGCGATGGGTTGACCTTTTTCTACATAATCACTAAGCTCAACGATTGCTCCTTCATAGTTTAAGTGTACATATTGAGAGTACAAACCACTGTCAGGATGGTAAACGGTTAGGTAATTACTTCTATCATTGTCCCTCCATTGCTGGCTTGTACCATGATCTTTGTATTTCTCAATCAAGCTTACCACATATCCATCATCTACACTTACGATGGTATCCCCTATGCTTAGATCGAAATCAATAGCATACTTACTCGTGATTTTATTATGAGAAAAGCTGTTGTTAAAGCCTTGTATGATTTTGTATTGTTTGCCCTTTGGAAATGGTAATCCTATGCTACTTTTATTGATTTTACGCTGTAAATCCCCATATTCAATGCTGTATTTTGGTTTTACAGTAGATTCTACATCAGGATAATGAATCTTAATGATGGTGTCTTGCTGTTTTCTCAAGGTTACATGCCCGAATAGTGTTGCTAGGTCAGGATACGTAGCATCTTTAACAAGCCTGACGCTTATGGGACACATAAGAGGGTTCTTTAATTGAAAAGATATGGTGTCATTTTCATACGCATCTTTAAAGCTTAATTTAGCAGAGTGCTCCAATTTAGGGAAATTGTCTAGGCTATTGCAAGCTGCAAGGCAAATTATGGACAGTAAAAGGATAAGTTTTTTCAATGTTGATTTTTTAATAATTATATGCGAACCTTATATTGATTTGCAGAGCCCTAGGTCCACAAGGCTTTTTTAGGAAAGTCGCATTTTAAAGTTTGTTTACCTCAATTATCTTCTCTGTTACTATTGCTAGGTTGATATAGTTAGCATAATGCGGGCCTGTTAAATTATGAAATAATCCTCTTCGCTTTCTAAAAGGGATTTTAATGAGTGATTTTAGATTAAGGTTATTTGAAATCTTATTACTTTCAGTATGTGGAATTAGTTGGAGGAAAAGAATATCAAATGATTGATATTCTTTTCCGTTAATTGTAGTAACGCTATTAACACTCGCTTCTTTGTCTAAAAGAATTATATCCAATTTATCGTTTGATTGCTCTACACCATAATTTACAATCTGATTTGAAAAGCGTGTATAAATTCTTAAGGATCCAGATAGTGTATCTTTCTTATTTATACCGTCATTATTGGTCATTATGAATTCGCTTAAAATACCTTTTTCAATTTCTGGATGCCCTTCATTATTTATAAATGGAAAACTATTTGTTCTTTTCTTATAATCTTCAATAGTCATCACAGTTAACTCTTGAATTTCTGTTTTGAAGTTTTTAGAAGGAGTTATTATTTTGATTGAAGGTAAGCTCAATCTACCTGCTTTTTTGATTTCGAAGCGAGCGATTTTTATAAATCTATTTGAATTTTCATGATTCGAGGTCTTAGTAATTTTGCTTGTTTGACTTGTTGAATCGATTTTAATTTCTCGGAATTCAAAGGATTCGTTTGTTTCCAAATCAATTTCAATATCGTTAAACTCTGTAAATATTTCAATATTTAAAAAATTATTCAAAATTAATTGCGAACTATCAATCTCAATCTGATAGTTTTTCTTTGCATCTTGAGCTGAGGCACAGTTTATAAAAATGAACTGAACAATGAAAATTAAGAGTAATCGAACTGTTGTTTTTGACATGTATCGGCGATAAGATATTTCTAAAATAGACTAGGTTCTTTATAGTTAGATATATAAATCAGATCAACTACTCCTTCCTTTCAAAAGTTTGCACAACGTTCTTTATATCTGATATTGCTTGATTGCTTCCAGGGACGTAGGTTCCTACAAATAAATAATACCCTCCATTATCATCAAATAAGATCACTTGATACATCTCTTCGAGATTGTTGTCATTATTTGTGGCAAAGAGCTCAAAACCATCTAGTCCGTCTATTGTTATACTGTTGATTCCTTTGCTTGGAATTACGGAGTAGTCATCAGGATATTTTTTTAATCGCGAGATACAAAACAATTTTTTATCTGGGATATTTACTTTTGCAAAAGATTTATCGGTGAGTAAGCTTGCTTTATCAATACTTTCTGTTGGTGTTTTTAGATCTCTATTAAAGAGCATTCCATTACCTATGACTGCTACATATTTTAAAGATCCTACATCTTCATTTAGTGAGTAATTAAGTGCCTCTCTAGGGTTGTTTTCTACCGTAGTGTCCACAAAGGTGCTTAGTACACTTTGTTTTATTTTTTCACCTAATTCAAGAGAGTCCTTTACATACACACCATTTAGTAAGGTGCTAGATTTTTCGTCACCATAAATAAGAATGTGTTTTGAAAAAATCACCCCGTTTGCGGGTTGTTCTACATCTAGAAATATTCCATTATAGTTACCTACTTTAATTTCCTTTCTGGATTTCATTTCCATGCCTTGCGTTTTTAGCATGTCTGCATTAAAGCCTTTTGATACTTCACTGTAAGGCCCTGGGATTTCAAAAGCTATAATCATGGAAGATGGATCTTGTGGATCTTGAAAACCTTTAAAATTATCTGAAGCTGTAAATGATACCGGAGGAATCATAAAAATATTCGTTCCCTTAATTTGAAGGTGACGCTCCGTTTTTTGTGATGGTAATTCTTGCCCAACAACAATACTTGAAATGGATAATAGAAGTAGGGTGATTATTAATGAATGTTGCATTGTTATTGTTTGTTAGCCTTTCGGCGAAAATTTTAGGTTGAGGCTATCTGGTATCTAAGATGAGGTAAATATGTTTTAAATTACTTCAACTAAACTATCTGTTAGCTCATTGATTTGATCCTCATCTTCAATTATTAAGTCTATAATTTCATTAAATTTTCTCTCAAGTTCAGTATTATCAAATATTATTTCATCATCACTATAAGACCATTTTTCATTGTTTTTTTGAAGGAAGTTAATCATAGCTATCAAATTCTCACTATAATTAATGTGAGACTGTATAAATGGCTTAAAAATGGGTATTTGAATAGAGTCTTTATTATTTATTCCTTTCATTACACCTTTAAGTGTCAAGTTACTTTTTGGAATGTTGTCGTTGAGGTCATCAATAATAGATTTTCTCTTATAAAAATGATCTCTGTACAATTTAGACTGCTCTTTATAATGTTCTAGTACATCAATTTGATATTCAAACTCAGCTTGATTATTTAAAACTGAATAATCTAAAATTCGAGTGGCAGAAACTGAGTCAAATGCTTTTTGCCAATTTATCATTACAGCATTATTGATGTAGGTAAACTTTTGTAAGTTTTGATATACTTTTTGGTCATTCCCAGTGCTATTTGCTATTATTTTGGAAAGTCCATTATCGATGTTGGCACTATGTTCTTGATAGGCAGATAAACCGTCTTCTTCATTAATTATTTTGTCTTTATAGTCAGAAATAGAATTTGTTAGAGCTTCAACACCTTCAGATCTTTCTCGGTTGATATTACCAATTTCTGTCATCATTCCGAGACACATAAAGATCAATACACCATTAAAAGTATATGTGCCCGCATAAGGTTTTTTGCCTTTTATTAGATAAACCATAAATGCAAAAAATAAAAGTATTAGTGCACGCAGTCCGATTGAAGCAGAAAGGAAACCAAGACTGAATCCATTTACTCCATCTCTCTTTAAAAAAATAAACGACGAAATACCAATTACAATTAAAGCTAATACCCAGTTAACCTTAGATAACCTAAAACCTATTTTATTTTCTTTCATATTTTCTACAAACAACTAAAACCTTTTTTCGGTTAGTAAAACGCATCTATTAAAAACTCATTTATCAATTAGGGTAAAACTCTACCCTAACTCCTTCACTTCAATTTTTTACTTGCGCTATCTCTTTATATTCAGAGGGTAATTGTATACCATATACTTTCTCCATATACCAGAGTGGAGGTAACCCATTTTCAATTCGTCTTTTGTCTACATTTTTAATATCTCTTATCGGGAACTGATCAAATTGACTTGTGTAAAGACCGTAAATCTGTTGCTTGTTTTTCATCAATGATTGCTCCTCCTCAAACATTGTCCAAAAACTTTTCTTAATAGTTCCTTTGGCAATTTGCTCATCAAAATAGGGTTTGAAAAAGTTCCATACGTAATTATCTTTCCCGAAAGTTCCACGTTGATGCCATAAGATTAGCCAACCTTTCTGCTGCCAGCCATAATCTTTGGTGATTTCAATTAATCGATTCACATTTAATGAATCAATTCTGGAAATTTCTTTCCAATCGCTATTGTTGTTGCGGAATTCTTGGTCTACTGCTACCAAACTATCTACTTCTCGATAGATCTCTGGATGCTCTAGATTATTATAGAATTTCGAAATATGATTGTCATAATCACTTTCAATTTCGGTAAACAACGTCTCATTTCTAAACCTATTGAATTCATTAAAATTCAAGAAGTATTGTTCTGAGGCATTTGTGTTATGTATGGACTCAATAAGTAATTCTTTGGCTCTCTGATTTCTTTTTAAGTGTAAGGCTGCAGCTGCTGCATAAAAATATATAGAAACGTTTTTTGTTGGTTTTAATGCAATAGCTTTTTCAAAGTTTAACAACGCATCTTCATACGCTTCGTCCTTAAACTTTAACATTGCTTGTTGTTCTAGCGCATTATATTTTTTAAAGTCATTTTTATTATTCGAGCAACTCAAAATAATAAAGAAGATAATTGAGGTAGTTATTCTCATAGTTTCTTTTAAATAGGCGCACCTGATTCAGATTTTTCCATGTTGTTTAAGGTTGTTTTAATTCAGTTTTTTGTTATCTGCCATTTTTTTTACGAAGTTGAAATTTTATCAATGAGTTTTAATTTCATAACCTTTGATATTGGATAGCCTTTAATTCTATTTATAATTGACTCTTTAGTTTCTCCTTTCTCAATTAGCTCTTTCAAGACTAAATAATAAATCTTTTCAAACCCGTATTTTGATATAGCTCTTGAAATAAGCATCATTACTCCTAAAACTCCAATGCCGCCTAACATTCCAAATGGCCCTCCTAAAATAGCCAAAGATGCTGTGAGTGCAGCACCTCCAGCTAAACCACTTACACTAATAGTTATTAATAATATTAAACCAGGAACACCAAATCCTGAAATGGTTTCAACTATGTTATCTATTTTCATTTTTTATAAATTTTAGTCAATCCATTCTATAGATTCTAGATTTTTTTAGAGACTTATTTTATTATTTATTATCAAGCAGTCTTCACTCCCAATTTTTTCCTACTTAAGCGAACTAAATTTGTATAGATAATTGCTATTTCATCTGCTTTTTTATTCAAAAAATCAACTGTTTCATGATATCGTGCCGGTTGCTGTTCCATCCATTCTCTTGGAACGCATTGAGTATCATATTGAGTGTCTGGAAAATTATAAGTATCCGTACGAATCTTATCTGTAAACTCTTCGAAAGCTGTGAACAGCCGCAATCTTAAAGCTTCAAGGTCTGAGTCATAAAATTCAATCCATGCTTCATTATGAACTTTAAGTAATAATTCAGAGATTGGTTTGATAGGTGTTAGACTAAATTTCCTTGAATTAAAATCTTTTGTTTTTAGAAAATATATAGTCTTGTCTGCTGGTACTAAATCATATATAATTTTAAAAGTTTCTTTGTCTTGCTCTAAGTGGTCACTTGTTCCTGTTCCTAAACTTTGTTGTGCTAGGTTATACCATTTATCTCTGTGATCATTTAATTCCCGTGGTGAGTACTTTGTTCCTTTAGGATGTTTAAAGTCATAAGATTTTTGATCTGCATGGCAGTCAAAACATAATGGAATACAATTATCTTCTGTTTCTGTACCTCCTTCTGATTTAAGTTTTATGTGATGTAATTCTATTTTAGTACCACAAAATTTGTGGCAGATACAGCAATGTCTTCCACATGCAACTAATACTTTATCTTTCACTTTTTGAGGCCAAGCCATTGTATGTAATTTAGAGGTAAAAGTGTTATGTACTTAATGTAGCTTAAAAAGGCTTGTTTTTGAACTCAGTTCCTTTTTGGCATTAGATATTTTCAGTAGTTCAATCTCCAAATTTGTTTCGCCAATTTAGCAAGTTTTGATTGTCTATGTTTTAATTTATTTGGATTCCATATTTCATAATCAAAATCTTTAGTTAATGAATATTTAGATTTAAGATATTTTTCTTTTTTTTCTTCTATCAATTTGTTTTCACACTCTTTATTGAGTTTACTCTCTAAAATGGTGAAATTTCCAATTCTGTAAATAAATTCAACTTGAGTATCTTTCACAAAACTACTATTCCATTCGTCACTTGGATTTTCGGGCAGAATATGTTCCAGAGTTCCATTATCTTGTTCAAAATCAAATGTGCTTAAATCAGAGTTTTTGTTTTCAAGAGAATAAATGATATATCTCGCTAGTCTGTTTTTAGATTTTGTATTTATTGTTTTTAATGTAAATTGATTTGTGAATATCTCGTCTGAAACATACAGTTGTCCTAAATCACTAAAAACGTGTGATGCATTTGTACTGCTTTCTTTAATTATATTATTTGCTGCTCTACTATAAACTTGCTCCAAAATATTAGTTTTTAAACCGGAAATAACGGTATATCTGAAAGCTACAACAGAACAAATTTTGACAATTTTCGTAAAAGTAGTGATGTTAAATTTTTCATATGCAGATAGCAATAAAGGAAAAGGTTGTTTAATTCCAAAAATTTGTAATTCAGTTAAATGGTAAATTAATTCTGGATTACCTTTCCATAAATCATCTTTTGGGTCTGATAAGGCATTAAATACTTCTGCGTGTGCTTCTAAGTTTGTGATTATATCAATAACATCTTTTTGGTCTGATACAGTTCTCTTTATAGCTTTAAATAGTTCTTTTTCGGTTATTAATCTATTTCTTGAAATCCAATAATATCTAAGGAAATTAGAAAAATCTCTGTGCCTTACGTAACTTAAAATGTTATCCCATTTATTCTTTATGTGCTCTTGGTCACCTTCTTCAACTTTCGAAAAAAGATAGTTCTTAAATAAATCTGTTACAGTTAAAGGGATTCCTCTGTCATTTAAGGTCTCAAAAACTAGATAAGCATTTAATTCATCCACTACTGTTATTTGAATAAATTGTAGATTATCTCCCACAAATTCTATAAAATCGATAAGGTTGTCTGTGTTGTTATCTTTGAAAATTTCTTGCTTGAGTTTTTTGTAGAAATATTCATAAGCATCAAGTAAAGCTTTATTAGATTTAGCTAATTTACTTTTATTTGGGACATTGTGAAATTGAATTAAATATGATGAATATGTTGGATTATTTAATTTGTTTAATTTAAGTTTAGGTGAAAACATTAATGATTTTGCAGATTTAAACCCAACAAATTTTCTCATTAATATGTCTTTTCTTTCTAAATTATCGCTTTTATTTTCATTAGATAGAATTAGCTCTTCAATTATCCTAATACAACTTAATGCAAGTAAACTTAGACTAGTTAATCTTTGTTGACCGTCAATAATTTCAAGTTGTTTCTTTTCCTTTTTAATTAAGACAATAGAACCCATGTAATGCCTTGTGTTACTTTTTAAAGCATTATTAATATCTAGCCATAAATCATCCCAGTTTTCTTCTTTCCAAGAATAGTCCCTTTGAAATAGTGGCACTTGATATGTGTTATCTCCAGAAATAATATCACTAAATGATATAGTATTTGCATTTAATAAATTTTCAGTTCTGTTGTTCATTTATCTTTTTATTTGATGTTAGCGCAATAGCGCCTGCAACGGATGTCCCAATAGCCCAAACTGTTTCAATCGTAGATTTTATTCCACTCATAATTTTCGTTTTGACTGTATTGTTTCTGTTTTTAATTTGCTCCATATCCGTATTTTTTTTAAAGGTTATTTGGTTCAATATGAACCTTAAGGTTACTAAAAAAGCTACTGGAACAAAACCATTGCAGAGCATATTGTCTACCCCTGTTTCCAAGGATGTCTTAATGTTTTCAATTTTTGTTTCTAATTAATGCCATCTTGCATATACAAACAAGTTTATTATTTCCTTCACCCATCCCCAGCAAAAACCAGAAACAAGATGATCTATGTTATTAATTACTATGTCTTGATATTCAAAAAGCAAAATCACTCATTCACTTTCTAAAAAGCTAATCTACAACCTCCCATCCACACTTCTTTACGTATTTCCTCATTTAAGGCAAAAAAATGTAAAATAGTTAGTTTCACTATGATAAATCTAGACGCTAGGCATCATCATTTACTTCTATCCAGTAACCATCTGGATCTTGGAAGTACACTTGCTGTATCCCATCATTGCGCACATAATCTTTAGTGGGTGTTCCTCGCCAGTCGGCATACTCTATGTTGAGGCTTTTAAGGTGCGTGATAAAGGAAGCAAGGTCTGCGGTGGCAAGTGCGAGGTGTACTGCTTTGTTTGTGATTACGGTTTCGCCAGGTCTTGGGATGAGGTGCAGCTGCTTGCCATCACCTAGGGCGAGCCAGCGAGTAGGGGAGACAGAGGCGGTATTTTCTATTTCGGTAAAGCCAAATACCTTTTGATAAAAAGCAATGGAGACGGCTACGTCTTGTACAGAAATGGCAATATGATTTATAAAGAATGTGCTCATGATGATTGGTTTTAAGAAGCTAAATATCTTCATTTTTAATGAAATACGCTGCTCCTCACTAGCAATAGTTATTATGGAACGCGGTAGGTGCGAGGTGTCATATTTTCGCGAAAGCGTAGCCATTGTTATTGTTTACAAAAGAGCTATAAAATCATAGATTGTGGTTTTAATTCTTGTGATCAATCCGTACTTTGTACCCCTGCTATGGATTCAAAATTAGAAGTATATATTGAGGGCTTAAACGAGGCCCAACGCGCTCCCACACTACATAAAGACGGAGCATTAATTGTAATTGCAGGTGCGGGATCTGGTAAAACGCGTGTGCTTACCTTACGTATTGCTTACCTCATGTCACAGGGAGTAGACGCCTTTAACATCTTATCACTCACCTTTACAAATAAGGCGGCACGTGAGATGAAAAAGCGTATCTCTGATATTGTGGGTAGCTCTGAGGCAAAGAATTTATGGATGGGAACCTTTCACTCCATTTTTGCCAAAATCTTGCGTATTGAGGCAGATAAGCTGGGGTACCCGTCTAACTTTACGATTTATGATACCCAAGACTCGCAGCGTTTAATAAGCGCGATTATCAAGGAGATGCAGCTGGATAAGGATATCTATAAGTACAAACAGATACAAAACCGTATTTCTTCTTTTAAAAACAGCTTGATTACGGTACGTGCGTATCAAAATGATCCTGAGCTGGTAGAGGCAGATGCGATGGCAAAACGCCCGCGTATGGGAGAGATTTATGCAGAGTATGTAGATCGCTGTTTTAAAGCAGGAGCGATGGATTTTGATGATTTACTACTACGCACAAATGAGTTGCTTAATCGTTTTCCAGAGGTGCTTAATAAATACCAGAATCGTTTTAAGTACATACTGGTAGATGAGTACCAAGATACAAACCATAGCCAGTACCTTATTGTAAAGGCACTGTCTGATAAGTTTCAGAATATCTGCGTGGTGGGAGATGACTCTCAGAGTATCTACGCCTTCCGTGGGGCAAACATTAATAACATTCTGAACTTCCAGAAGGATTATGAGAATGTAGCAATGTACCGCCTAGAGCAGAACTACCGTTCTTCAAAAGTGATTGTGGAGGCGGCAAACAGTGTGATAGAAAAAAACAAAACCAGACTGGATAAAACGGTCTGGACGGCAAACCCAGATGGTGGTGAGATTATCGTGCACCGCTCTCCTACAGATGGTGAGGAGGGACGCTATGTGGCGAGTTCTATTTTTGAAAATAGAATGAATCACCAGCTCAACAATGGTGACTTTGCGATACTGTATAGAACAAACGCACAGTCACGTGCGATGGAGGATGCCTTGCGCAAGCGAGATATCCCATACCGTATTTATGGAGGATTATCCTTCTATCAACGTAAGGAAATTAAGGATGTGCTGGGCTACCTGCGCGTGCTTGTTAATCCTAAAGATGAGGAGGCACTCAAGCGTGTGGTAAACTACCCAGCGCGTGGTATAGGTGGTACTACCTTAGACAAGCTTACGGTGGCGGCAAAGCATTATGGCCGCTCTATGTTTGAGGTGATGGATAAAATTGAACAGCTAGGTCCCTCGATGAATATAAATCGCGGTACACAGACTAAGCTTAAGAATTTTGTCACGATGATTAAGAGTTTCCAGATTCTTAATGAGCAAAGTGATGCCTTTACCGTGGCAGAAACGGTGGCAAAGAAAACAGGACTTTTACAAGAACTTAAAAAGGATGGAACTCCAGAAGGTGTTGCTCGTATAGAAAATATAGAGGAGCTGCTCAACGGTATGCGCGACTTTGTAGAGGAGCAAAAGGAGCTGGCAGATACCACAGGATCGCTGGCAGAGTTTCTAGAAGATGTGGCACTTGCCACAAGTATGGATAATGATACGGGTGATGATGACCGCGTTGCATTAATGACCATCCACCTGGCAAAGGGACTTGAATTTCCATTTGTATACATCGTGGGTATGGAGGAAGATCTCTTTCCTTCTGGTATGAGTATGAGCACACGTAGTGAACTAGAGGAGGAGCGCCGCTTGTTTTATGTGGCACTTACTAGAGCAGAGAAGCAGGCATACCTTACCTATACAGAGTCTAGATATCGCTGGGGTAAACTGGTAGATGCAGAGCCTAGCCGTTTTATAGAGGAAATAGATGATAAGTATCTGGACTACCAGACGCCTATGATGAGAAACCGCTATAAGTCACTCATGGATATAGATGAATTTGGCGAGGTAGATAAAAGTAAATTACGATTAAAGAAGCCCGTGAGCGGTACGCCTCCTAGAGTGGGTAACCCATCACAAGACCAGCTACGCAAGTTGCGCAAGATAAGGCCTACTAGCGGTAATGAGCCTGTGTCTTCACTCGCGGGAGCGCTAGAACCGGGTACGGTGGTAAAGCATATCCGTTTTGGGAAAGGGATTGTAGTAGGACTAGAAGGAAAAGGCCAAGATCAAAAAGCAGAAATTAATTTTGAAAGCGGCGGTCTCAAAAAATTGTTACTACGTTTTGCTAAGCTTGAGATTGTAAGCTAGTACTTGTACAAGCTGATAAAAAATACAAATGCTGACGTCCACAAGATGTCAGCATTTTTTTTATGGTGATAACTACGCTTTCGCGAAAGCTATACAGGAATACCTTCTATCTCGTAATATTGTTTAGCATTGTATACTTAATCTTCTATAGGTAAGTAGAGGTCAATGTAAGCGCCTATTTTTTGCTGCACATCGAGGTAGCTCGTAGCATCCCAATCTCCATGCCCACCTTCATAAATTGTAAAGATATGCGGAACACCAGCATTAGAAAGCGCCGTATCTAGTCGCTGACCATTAGTAAGCGGCACCAGCGGATCTTGATCTCCGTAAAACTGAAGGGTAGGGCTAGCACTTGCAGTGACTACTTTGGCAGGGCTTAACAGTTCGCTATAATTTGCATCCTCGGGATAGGCAGTTTCATCAGTAAGTGCGGCTATGTAGGTTTCAAAACCTGGGCCGTCTGCATAAAAAGGATCTGTAAAATCTGCTGGGCCTACTATGTTGGCTACAAATTTTACTTGGTCATCTACATCATAGGTATAGTCATACATCATCGCAATATGTGCACCAGCACTAAGGCCTATAAAAGCATACTCGTTATTAAATTGCAACTCGCTACTAGTATCATTAAGCTGATTAATCACCGCCTGCACATCCAGAAACTGATTAGGAAATGCTGGTATCGCTGGAGGATTTGCCAGTATGTAATTCATATTTACCACGCCATAATCTGGATGTTGTGATTGTACAAGATTTATAAAAGCAGATACGTTTTCCTTATCTCCTTCTGTCCAGCCACCACCGTGTATGAGGATAATCATTTTTGTTTTGGCAGCACTACGTCTTGCAGGTAAATAAATGTCATACACCTGCGCAGGGTCATTACCGTAAGGAACATCTGTAAGCGTAAGCGCCTCGAGCGCAACGGCTTCTTCCATCTCCATATCAGGAGTAATGACATCTGTGCTAGTCTCATCACTATCTGAGCAGCTCCAGCTCATGGCAGCGAGTACAAAAAGAATATATAGTAGTTTCATTAAGACAATTTTAAGGTATAACGCATAGATTTTACTTTTATGTTAAGGTTGCGTTAGTTTCTGCGAGATATTTTAAGCTTATAAGTAACTTTAAATAAAAAAGTTATGATTAAGGAAGGAACAAAAGTACAGTGGAAGTGGGGTAACGGTACCGCAGAAGGAAAAGTAACCGAAACTTTTACAGAGAAAGTAACCAAAACTATCAAAGGCAACGAAGTCACTCGTAATGGAGAATCTGGCAATAAAGCACTTTACATCGAGCAAGAAGATGGTGATAATGTACTCAAACTTGAGGACGAAGTACAGCGCGTAGATTAGGAAAGTTACGCTTTCGCGAAAGCGTGATGAGCATATTAATTCTTACTCGTACATTCACAAAAAATTACAGCCATGTCAAAGTTTATAAAACTCTACGAAGAGAATCCAAATCCTAAGGATTTAAAAGAAATCGTAAAAATTCTAAAAAACGGCGGACTTATCATTTATCCAAGTGATACCGTGTATGCGCTGGGCTGCGACATTACAAATACCAAAGCACTAGAACGCGTAGCACAGATAAAAGGAGTAAAGCTAGCAAAGGCAAATTTCTCCTTTGTATGTGAAGACCTAAGTAACTTATCTGACTATGTAAAGCAGATAGATACTAAGACCTTTAAAATATTGAAACGAGCCCTGCCAGGACCTTATACGTTCATATTGCCAGGTAATAATAACTTGCCTAGTGTCTTTAAAAAGAAAAAGGAAGTAGGAATACGTGTGCCAGATAACGAGATTACTAGAGCCATTGTGAGAGAGCTAGGGAACCCTATTATCTCTACGTCAATCTATGATGAAGATGAGGTGATAGAATATACCACAGATCCAGAACTTATTTTTGAGAAGTGGCAGAACCGCGTAGACGTAATTGTAGACGGTGGCTATGGAGGTAACGTTCCTTCTACCGTAATAGATCTTACGGGTGATGAGCCTATTCTCATAAGAGAAGGAAAAGGAAGTCCAGAATTATAAAATAGATACCTATTAAAAAACCTCTCCAAAAGGAGAGGCTCTTAACTAAATCTAATTAAAGATTTGGGGTACTTACTAATCTAACCTAAAGACTAGTAACTTATTCGCCACCAGCTAGTAGGGTAGTTGTTTCTGTAAAGTTGTTGTTATTGTATGTAAGCTCATCTAAGTTAAGAGCATTAAGTTTTGTAGGAAACGCACCTGTAAAGTTATTGTCAAAAAGGTTAAGTTTCTTTAATTGTGGTAATGCAGCAATACCATTAGGCAAGTTACCAGAGAAGTTGTTACTACTAAGTTGTAAGTCTGTAAGTTTTTCTAATGAAGTGATTGCTACAGGTAGTTGACCTTTAAAGTCATTATTTGCAAGACTTAATCTTTTTAAGTTTTTTAATCCAGCTACATCGCTCTTTAATTCTCCACTTAAGTTATTAAAGAATAGGTCTAAGTACTCTAGGCTTCCCATCGCAAGGATTTCGCTAGGGATGTTCCCTTCAAGTTTGTTTAAAGATAAGTTGATTGTCTTAAGACCTTTTATAGATCCTAAAGAAGCTGGTATCGCTCCGTGTAAATCATTTTTTTGAAGATTTAATATTTTAAGTCCTGTAAGGTCACCTATACTTGCTGGGATTGTACCTGTAAGATTGTTGTCCTTAAGACTTACCGCAAATACTTTATCTCTAAAGATAGTTACACCTGTCCAGTTTTCTGGAGTTTGAGAAAGGTCCCAAGAGTTTGTCCACTCATTTCCGTTAGTGCTATTGTATAAATCTACAAGAGCTTGCTTTTCTTTTGGAGAGATCTCTGCTACAAGTATTGATGAGCAGAAAAGAGCTAAGATAATAAGAGTAATATTTTTCATAATGGGGCTGTTTAATATTGCGATACATCGAAAGTATGGCGAAAACCTCTATGAAACACACAATTAAGACGATAATCGACCAAGTACACTAAATTTTAACATTTAAACGTATAAATTGTGTCTTTGAGCGATGATATTGACGTTTAAGAGCACTTATTCAAATCTCATCTGTGTAGTTAAACGAAAAAAGCGACTATCTTGCCGATAGTCGCTTTTTGTTCTGTAAGAGTTGTCTAATGAGATCCTTAGTTCCCTTCTTCTACCTCTACATCTTCTCCAGACATGTTTTTCATTTCTTGCTCAATCATATCATAAAATTGATCAATCTTAGGAAGTACATATATCTTTGTTCTACGGTTTGTAGATCTGTTTGCTGCAGTGCTATTATCTACTAGAGGTACAAACTCGCTACGTCCAGCAGCAATAAGCTGTGCAGGATTTGCTCCTAAGTCTACTAGTTTTCTTACGATAGCGGTTGCTCTCTTTGCACTTAAATCCCAGTTGTCTATAAGAACACCTCCTTTATTATAAGGTACATTATCTGTGTGTCCTTCTACAAGTGCTTCAAAGTCTGGCTTTCCGTTAATCACGGTAGCAACCTTTCCTAAGATTTCTTCTGCTCTTGACGTAATATTATAGCTTCCGCTTTTAAATAGTACTTTATCAGAAAGTGATATGAATACCACACCTTTCTCTACATTAACCTCAATGTCTGTATCATTGATACCTACCTCTTTCTTAAGGCTTGTAACTAGCGCAAGTGTTACACTGTCCTTTTTAGTAAGTGCATCTTGAAGACGATTAATCTTAAGGTCTTTTTCTTTTAAGCTTTCTAGAGACTTTTCTAAGTTAGACGCTCCTTGCTTAGTAAGCATAGTAAGATCTTTAGAGCTTTGTATAAGGTCGTTTCTGTCTTTTCTCATTTCTGCAATACGCTCCTCTAGTGACTGCACACGCGTAGTTGCACTTGCTTTTTCTTCTAGACAAGAGTTTAACTTTACCGTAGCAGAGTTAAGAAGATCTTGAGTTTCTTGTTGTCTAGCCTCAAGCGCAGCATATTCTTTCTTAGAAACGCAAGAAGTAAGCAATAGGGCACTGGTAATACCAGCAATTAATAATCGTTTCATAGTTTGTGTAACTTTTAAATTTGTGATAAATGTACTAAAACAGTGATGCCATAGATACTTCTTAACAGTAATTTATGGTTTTTCATAAGTCCTTATACGTGTGCTTTTTCTGTACAAAATAGCTCCATATAATGGAAGTTGTATCAGCATAACGTCTTGACGATACTAGGCGTAAGCGCCTTTGCAATAGCGCAGGAATGTGCACATAAAAACTTAAATGAGCCTTCAAGATAGCCAAAAGATGCTTAGGCTGCCCAGATAATAGAAACTTTAGTGCTGCAACACCGTCAAGTATAAGTCTTGAGAGTATAATAAATAGCGCCTTAAAACCCTTAATGTTCTTCACAACATTAAAAAGCGTATTTCTAAAATTATAAAAAGTCTTCTTAGGATTTGCAGAGGGTAACGTAGCTCCACCTAGATGATATACCTCGCTATTACCACAGGCGAGTACACGATATCCTTTGTTTTTAATACGCCAGCATAAATCTATTTCTTCTTGATGAGCAAAAAATATTTCATCTAGTGCTCCTACCTCCCAGAAGGTAGATGCTCTAACAAAGAGACAAGCACCACTTGCCCATTGTACTTCTATAGTAGCATCATATTGTCCTGTATCTTCCTCGCAAGTATCAAAAAGCCTACCTCTACAATATGGATAGCCTAACTTGTCTATAAAACCTCCAGCTGCACCTGCATATTCAAAGTGCGTAGGTTTTTTTAAATCTTTAATTTTTGGTTGCGCCGCAGATACTCTAGGATCGTCAAAAAGAGCAATCATAGGTGCTAGCCAGCCCTTAGTTACTTGTACATCACTGTTGAGGAGTACATAGATATCTGCCTTAATGGTTTTAAGTGCATCGTTATAGCCCTTTGCATAACCACCATTTTCAACATTCTTTATAATGTGCACGCTTGGGAAGTGATCTTGCACATAACGTACAGAACTATCAGTACTTGCATTATCGGCTACATAGATGGTAGCGAGGTCTGCACTATGCTCAATAACGGTGGGAAGGAATCGTTCTAGTAGTTCTTTTCCGTTCCAGTTTAAGATGACGATGGCTGTATTCACACTACAAATAAAAGGTTTTTATGGGATTCCGCTTTCGCGAAAGCGTACTTATTTTACTTCTCGCTTATAATCTGGAAGCGATCGTAAGAAGTCATAACGCTCTGCAACTGTGTCTACTTGGCAATAATAATGTGAAAGTCCGTTGCTCACCATCAGGTAATCTGCTTGTAATTGCAAATTATAACGAGCAATCTGGTCAAAGGTTTCTTGGGTAATTTTTACAGCAGGAGCTTTACACTCTACAATGAGTAGGAGGGAGCCATCTTTATTAAAAATGACGATATCATAACGCTTGCGAGTATTTCCTACTTTTATTTCTTTCTCAACATTGATAAGGCTTAGCGGATATCCTTTTTCGGTAAGAAGCCATTGTAAGATGTGTTGTCGCACCCATTCTTCGGGAGTAAGTACCAAGAACTTTTTACGAATGACGTCAAAAATATACCGTTTGTTTTCGCTACTTTTGAGCCTGAAAGAGTATGCAGGAAAAGAGAGTTGTTGCATACCACAATAGTACGAGTTCTGCAGGAAAACCCAAAGGTGAAGCACGCAAAAAACATAGTTGAAGACATTAAAAAAGGAATCATAAAACCTATTTACTTTTTAAGTGGGGAAGAGCCTTATTTTATAGATCAAATCTCAGATTATATAGAGCATAATCTACTTGATGAAGCCGAGAAAGGTTTTAATCAAGTGGTACTATACGGTCGTGACGTGACGATAGAAGATATTGTGAGCAATGCAAAGCGTTACCCTATGATGGCAGAGCGTCAGGTGGTAATTGTAAAAGAAGCGCAAGATCTCTCACGACAGATCGAGAAGCTGGTAGATTATGTAAAAAATCCGCAACCTACTACGGTGCTTGTGGTGGCCTATAAATATAAGAAGCTAGACAAGCGTAAAGCACTCGCAAAAGCCTTAAAGGAATACGGAGTGCATTATGAAAGTAAGAAGCTATATGAAAACCAAGTAGGCGACTGGTTACGACGTGTGCTTATAGATGAGGGATATCATATCCAACCTAAGGCGGCACAAATTCTAGTAGATTACCTTGGTAATGATTTGAGCAAAGTGGTAAACGAACTCAATAAGTTGATGCTTATTTTACCTAAGGGAAGTGAGATTACACCACAGGCCATAGAGGAAAATATTGGGATAAGTAAAGACTTCAATATTTTTGAGTTACGTAAGGCAATCTCAGAAAAAGATATTGTAAAAGCACAGCGCATTGCTCAATATTTTACACAGAACCCTAAAGACAATCCGCTAGTGCTGACGGTAAGCCAGCTGTTTAGTTTGTTTTCAAGTATTCTTAAATATCATGGATTACCGCAAAAAGATAAGACTACCGTAGCCAGAGCGCTTGGTGTTTCTCCATTTTTTGTGGGAGAATATATTACTGCAGGTCGCAATTACCCTATGAAAAAAGTGAGCGCATGTATCTCCTTAATAAGAGAGGTAGATGTAAAAAGTAAAGGGGTAGGAGCGAGTGCTTTTGCAAGTAATGACTTACTAAAAGAGCTGCTTGTAAAAATCATGAATTAAGATTTTACAAGCAGCTCTCAGAATTATTTGGAGTGTATGCTAGCTTATGCTGCAGCGATAACACTTATTTCTACATTTACATATTTAGGAAGGTTTGCCACTTCTACCGTTTCCCTAGCAGGAGCTGTAGCTTCATCAAAATACTTTCCATACACACTATTGATCTTCCCGAAGTTTTCCATATCACTGATGAAAATAGAAGTCTTCACCACGTTTTCAAAAGTCATCCCAGCTTCTGTAAGAATCGCTTTGACGCTTTGCATAACAAGTTCAGTCTCTTCCTCGATACTACCTTTAAATAGTTCTCCCGTTGCAGGTATGATAGCAATCTGTCCGCTAGTGTATAGCATTCCGTTTACTAATGTTGCTTGGTTGTAAGGGCCTATTGGAGCCGGAGCATTTGATGTGGTGATAATTTTTTTCATGAGTAATGGTATTTGTTACGCTTTCGCGAAAGCGTGATTATACATTTATCGGTTATAATCGTTGATCTGGTGTACGACGTTTGTCATACTTAATATCACTTAATAGATTACCTGTAATCCCGATAAAGAAATTCCAAGAGGTTCTACTAGGGTCTGAATTTACAGGAGGAACCCAACTGAAACGCATATTCCAACTCTCAAGATCACGCGCAAAGCTAAGAGAGGTAAAGGTGATACCTGGATTTGCAAGATCATATCCAGTAGACCCACCTACGGTCCATCTATTTCCTAATTTTACATCTCCACTTACAACGATAGAGTGAGAGCTCACGTCATTTTGACGAGCATTGTTTGCGTATCCTACTTGATACCCAAAGCGTAAATTCCATGGAATTTTAAATCTATAAAATTCAATCTCTTTTTCTTCTTCGTCTTCTGGCTCTCTATTTCCTGCGTTTGTGTTTCCAGTAATGTCAACGCCTTTTCCTAATAAGTCATCTGGACGTCCACCACCAGCAAAGGTTTCGTTTTCTGTGCGATCTTTATTTACACCCGCTTGCGCATCCTTGTCAAAATCTCTACTAGAAAAACTGTACCCAAAACTCGCCTGGCCGCTGGTAAGTCTAAAGAGGCTACCACCATTATTTATATTAAGCGTGTTTATGCGCTGGTTTGCACTATTAAGCGCGTAGAGATCTAGGTTTGCACTGAAATTGATGTCAAGTTTATCTTGTAAAACAGGAACAGATCCATTTACAGAAATAGGCGAGAGCTTGAGGTCCTCTGCAGCAAAATTATAAGAGGTCCTTATGTTGAGGTTGTTGATGAGCTTTATCTTCTTGGGCTCAGTATCTGTGCTATCCTTACTCCTGACTTTTGCTTCGAGTGTGTTTGCAAGACTAAATGAGAGCGAATTAGAAACGCGATTACTAGGGGCGCCAAAGAATCCTCCTTCAAATCTTGAGTACTCTACATCTACATTTTGAGGATCTGTCACATCATTAGGGTCAGGTCGTGTGTAGGTCTCGTAAAACTGATCAAAAGCTGGGGTGTAAGACCAACTTAACGATGGTCTTACTACGTGACGTATGGTTTGAATCTTACTGGTCTCCTTAAAATTAAAAGTTCCGTAGACCGTGGTACCAAGACTTAATCCTCCTCTGTAGGTTCTATACGCATCAAAGCCGTTTACTGTATCTCTTACTACGGTATTAGTCTCTTCATCAAAACTTTGATCTATCGTTTTAAAAACCCAGCTCTCCTCAAGACTACCACTTACCGAAGCACTGATGTAGTTAAATAGTTTAAAGTTGGTTGCAATAGGAATACTATGTCTTATACCGGTTTCTGCACTTTCAAACATAGCAGCTGTAAAAAACTCATCATCATTTGTTCTAAAACGGTTATCTGCGCGTAATGCATAACTCAGATTTAAATTTTTGATAAGACCTTTCTTAGATCCAGACTTGCCAGCAAAAGGATAAATTCTATCTACGTTAAGTTGGGTAGTAGGAAGTGACATCGTAATTTCTTCCGTACGTGAGTTTTGACTATGAGTAGCTGCAACCGTTAAGTTTACAGGCACTGTACCAGGGAATGTGCGTGAATAAGAAACAGAAGAACTAAAGTTATTATTTAAGAAGTTACCTGTGTTTGCTTGATTAAGTGATTGTCTATAAAAGTTACTACTACCTAAGTTTACAGATGCCGAAAATCTACTGTTAGGGCTAGACTTTGTATCCTGACTGTGATTCCATCGTATGTTATATGTGTTAGTCTCAGAAAAGTCTGGAAGGCCACGCTCACTAAACAAGATACGTTCTGAACTAAAGCTAAACCTACCATTAAACTTATAGCGCACTTTATAATCTGAGTCTGCTCTAAAGGCATAACTACCGTTTGTATAATAATCACCGGTAAGCGCTAGGTTAAAATACTCACTAAGCGCAAAATAATAACCTCCATTTGTTAAGGAATAGCCGCGTTCTGTACTTTCTCCAGGTCCAGGTAGTATAAATCCAGATACGCTTGTTTCCTTTTCCATAGGGAAAAATGCAAATGGTAACCCTATAGGAGTAGGAACATCTGCGATGTACATATTAGTAAGTCCGGCAACAAGTTTTTTACCAGGTACAAACTTTACTTTACGAGCTAGAAAGTAATATTCTGGATTATCAAGATCTTCAGAGGTGGTAATCTTTACATTACTCATAAAGATTACAGAGTCATTTACTCTCTTACTGCGTTCTGCTTTTAAATTTATTTGCTGTCCGCCAGCTTTTTCTACGCGCGAACCATAGATAAGAGCTCGTTGCGTATCAAAATTAAATTTTATGGAATCTGGCTTAACTTGATTAGGACCTTGGACAAAAAATGGTATTTGGGAGTAGTTTCCAGCAGAATCTTCGATTCCTCGAGCAAAAACGGTGTTAGTTTCATAATCAAGAATGATTTCTCCCGCATTTATTTTCATATCCTCATAAACAATCTCTGCCTCATTATAGAGGTAGATTTTCTTTTTACGTTGTGATATGCGCTGGTAGTCTGTTGCCTTGTAAACAACCTTGTCAGTTAGGGTTTCTGGCTTTCGTTTTATAGAATCTTGTGTGGTTCTAGTAGTGTCTTCTATAGCAACTACGGTAGGAGCGATAGAATCAAGCCTAGCAAAACCTTCTGTTGCCGATTGAATTAAAGTTGTATCCCTCGCTGGTACACGTCTGGCATCATTCTTGGATGGAAGTTCTTGTGCACTTGCTGTAAGCAATGGTAGCAAGCAAAGAGCGAATACAATAAGAAAGTGTGCAGTTTTTGTTTGCAATGCGATTAGCCTATTTTTGTGCAAATAATTATCAATTAAAGTGTCAAAATTACGTATATTTTTTTCGGCTACAGCCCTAGAAATACAATTTTGAAAATAACAAGCGTGTAATGCACGTTACGTTGTTTATAGAGTTCAATTTAATACCTAACGTTCAAAAGAGTCATATTTGATATAAATGATGCGTAAAAAAAACTTTTTTAATATTTATTTAACAACTGTGCTTCTTGTGGTGAGTTGTTTTTCAGGCGCTTTCGCGAAAGCGCAATCCAATAATAATTCTAAAAAATTCAAGGTTGTTCTCGATGCTGGGCACGGTGGAGGCGACAGTGGTAACCGTGGGAATGGTTACTATGAGAAAAACATAGCGCTTAATGTAGTGCTAGCCTTAGGGAAAGAATTAGAAAAACAATCTGATGTAGAGGTAATTTATACAAGGAAAACAGATGTTTTTTTAGAATTATGGGAACGTGCAGATATTGCAAACAATGCAAATGCCGATCTTTTTATAAGCATACACTGTAATTCACACTCCTCACAAGCCAAGGGAACAGAAACTTTTGTGCTTGGTATAGACGGTAATGCAAAGAATATGGCCATTGCCAAAAAAGAAAACTCAGTGATCCTACTAGAGGAAAACTATGAGAAACGATATGCAGGTTTTGATCCTAATAGTCCAGAAACTAGTATAGGTCTTGAGCTTATGCAAGAGGAATACTTAGATCAAAGTATCAACCTAGCAAGCTTTGTAGAAAATGAATTTACAGGAAGCGTGAAGCGCAGCAGTCGTGGTGTAAAGCAAGCTATATTCTGGGTGCTGCACAGGTCTGTAATGCCTAGTGTACTTATAGAAACAGGTTTTCTCACTAATAACGAAGAAGGAAAATTTTTAAACTCTCGTGCTGGTCAAGAAAAAATGGCAAAGGCAATTAGTAAAGCTGTTACAAATTATAAGAAGAGTATACAGATGAACGAGCGTGTTGAAATTGCAGATCATGTGATTGAAAAAACTACGACACCTATTGCAACACCTAAGTCCAAGGTAGTAGAGGGCGTGACCTTTAAAGTACAACTTGCAGCGAGTAAACGTAAGCTAGAAACAAAATCTTATAATTTTAAAGGGCTCAGGTCTATAAGCCGCTCCAAAGATGGGCGTCTTTATAAATATTATTACGGAGCGACCTCAGATTATAATTTGGCGCGCGAGCAATTACAAGAAGCAAAGAATAAAGGCTATAAAGAAGCTTTTATCGTATCCTTTAATAAGGATAATATTAAAGTACCGCTTAATCAAGTGTTAAATTAGTCTTATACGTGAGGATTGCCTTTAACAATTGACCTACATTTGTTTTAACCAATAAGCATCTTATTTAATGTCTAAAGAAATAAAAACCGCCATTTTAGTTATCGCAGCGCTGCTGCTTGTAATATTTGGTTACAACTACCTCAAAGGCAATAATCTTTTAGATAAGAGTAAAATCCTTTATGCTAAGTATGATAATGTAGAAGGTCTTGCGCCTTCATCTCAAGTGACTATTAATGGATTGCCAGTAGGGAGAGTAATGTCTATAGACTTTGCAGATAGTAGCGGTAAACTTGTGGTTAAATTTGTAGTAGAAAAAGACTTTGAGTTTTCAAACAAGAGTCTTGCGAGAGTATATGGAGGAGGTCTTATAGGTGGTAAATCTCTGGCAATTATTCCTTCTTACGAGAAGGGGAGAAATGCTAAGACTGGAGATACCTTACCTGGTGAAATGGGTGAAGGGATCATGGAGCTTGTAAATGAACGTCTTACTCCACTTCAAAATCAAGTAGAAAAAGTTATAGGAGATACAGACTCGTTGCTGGTAAACGTAAACTCAGTATTAGATAGAGATACGAGAGCAAATTTAAGAGACGCCATAGCAAACTTTACAGATGCTTCTCGTGAGATGAAAGGAATCTCTAAGTCTGTAAATGGATTACTAGCTTCTAATCAAGATAAATTTGACCGTACCATTACAAACCTAGATAAGATGAGTGGCAACTTTGCTACATTATCAGATTCGCTCTCAAAAATTCAAATGGGACAAATGGTTGCAGATTTAGAAAAAACTATCGCAGATTTCCAAGAATTATCTAATAAGTTAAATTCTCCTGAAGGAACCGTAGGTAAACTTTTGAATGATGATCAACTTTACTTAAATTTGGATCGTACAGCAAACCAGATGGGAGATCTTCTTCAAGATATGAAGCTTAACCCAAAACGTTATGTACATTTTTCACTCTTCGGGAAAAAGCCAGGAGAGTATACCCCGCCTAAAGATTCGTTACAGTAGGCGGGAGCTTAACTAACGAATTTATATGCAATACGTACAAAACATCATTTTTCTCATTGTTCTAGTTTTAGGAGTTGGTTTTTTTGTTAAAAACATCAAGAAACTTCTACGTAATATTAACCTAGGAAAGGACGTAGACCGGTCTGATAATAAGCCACAACGCTGGCGGAATATGGCAAAAATTGCCTTAGGGCAATATAAAATGGTAAAAAGACCAGTTTCTGGTATTTTACACGTCGTTGTTTATATTGGTTTCATTATTATCAATATTGAGGTTCTCGAGATTATCATAGATGGACTTTTTGGTACACATAGAATTTTTAGTTTCTTAGGAGGAGTATATGACTTCTTAATTGGAAGTTTTGAAATTCTTGCTTTCTTAGTACTGGTTGCTGTTATTATTTTCTGGCTACGTCGTAATGTGATGAACATAAAACGATTCTTAAGTCCAGAACTTAAAGGATGGCCTAAGTCTGACGGTAATATTATTCTTTATTTTGAAGTAGTATTAATGGGGTTATTCCTCACAATGAATGCCGCAGATTTACAATTACAAATGATGGGTGCAGATCATTATGCCTCGGCAGATGGAAGTATCACTGGCTCATTCCCAATAAGTAGCTTCATTGCTCCACTTTTTGAGGGTATGTCTGTAAGCGCACTCGTTATTGTAGAGCGTGCTGCATGGTGGTTACACATTGTAGGTATCTTAATTTTCTTAAACTACTTATACTACTCAAAACACTTACACATTCTACTTGCATTCCCAAATACTTGGTATGCTAAGCTTAAGCCACAGGGAGAGTTTAATAATCTTAAGGCTGTAACAGATGAGGTAATGCTTATGATGGATCCAAATGCAGATCCTTTTGCAGCCCCAGCCGAAGGTGCTGAGGAGGTTGAGGTTGGAAAATTTGGAGCTAGTGATGTGACAGATCTTAACTGGGTACAACTTATGAACTCATATAGTTGTACAGAATGTGGTCGTTGTACAAGTGAATGTCCTGCAAACCAAACTGGAAAAAAATTGAGCCCTCGTAAAATCATGATGGATACACGTGATCGTCTTGAGGAAGTAGGTAAAAATATAGATGAAAATAACGGAGTATTTGTGATGGATAACAAGCAGTTGCTTGATGATTATATCACAAAAGAAGAGCTTTGGGCTTGTACTACGTGTAATGCATGTGTAGAAGCTTGTCCTATAGGTATCGATCCTTTAAGTATTATTGTTGACATGCGTCGTTATATGGTAATGGAGGAAAGTGCAGCGCCTACAGATTTAAACAACGCGATGACCAATATTGAAAATAATGGAGCGCCATGGCCGTTTAACCAGATGGATAGAGGTAACTGGATAAATGAAGCATAGATATTTTATAGTTGTAGTGTTATTGTTGAGTTTCGCTTTCGCGAAAGCGCAATCCCCTACAAAGAATTATAAAATTGACAGCTTACAATTTAAAATGTATACACGTCTATTTGTAAATGAACAGTTACAAGTAGATAGCGTTACTGTAAAAAAGATTTTTTGTGATTATTGTAGTGATTCTCAAATGGGTGTACTACGTGACGAAGCAATGAGACAATCCCTTATAGAGCGTTATAATCCTAAGTATAATAAACCAGGAGAACACAGACTGGCACTTTATGTGAGATTTAGTAAAGAAGATTTTAAGAATTTAAACGACAACCATGAATAAAGAAGACGTAGACAAGATGTTAAGTGAGAAACTAGAGGATGGTGAACACGTAAGTCCGGTGCTTCCAGAGGGAGTCAAAAATTACTTAATTGACATAGATGGTACTATTACAGAAGATGTTCCTAACGAGGAACCAGAACGTATGAGTACATGTGAGCCATTTCCAGATGCGCTTAAAACATTAAATAAATGGCATGATGAAGGTCATATTATTTGCTTCTTTACCTCTAGAACAGAAGAGCATAGAGCAGTTACTACAGAATGGCTTAATCGTCATGGGTTTAAATTCCACAGCTTACTTATGGGGAAACCTAGAGGAGGTAACTATCACTGGGTAGATAATCACTTAGTAAAAGCAACTCGTTATAAAGGGAAGTTTACAGACCTTATCGAGAAGAAAGTAACTATTGAAGTTTTTGAAGATTAATTAAATACCGTTTTTTACACGGAATACAAGAATATGAGCGAGACACTTAAAGTACCCACTATGGCCGAGTATGTGGCGCTAGGAAAGCAACCAGAAGTATTATTTTGGGTAGGTTGTGCAGGAAGTTTTGATGATAGAGCAAAAAAAATAACAAAGGCTTTTGCACGTATCTTAAATAAAGCAAATGTAGATTTTGCTGTGTTAGGAGCAGAAGAAAGTTGTACTGGAGATCCAGCAAAACGCGCTGGAAATGAGTTCTTATTCCAGATGCAAGCAGTAACAAACATTGAAGTGCTTAACGGATATGAAGTTAAAAAAATAGTAACGGCCTGTCCTCATTGTTTTAATACACTTAAAAATGAATATCCATCACTAGGTGGAAACTACGAAGTAGTACACCATACACAGTTCTTAAAGTCTTTACTAGAAGATGGTCGTCTTACAGTAGAGGGAGGTAAATTTAAAGGAAAACGTATCACTTTTCATGATCCATGTTACTTAGGTCGTGCAAACGGAGTATACGAGGCTCCAAGAGATTTGCTACGTAAACTCGATGTTGAGCTTGTTGAAATGCGTAAGTGTAAAACTAACGGACTCTGTTGTGGAGCTGGTGGAGCACAAATGTTTAAAGAGCCAGAACCAGGAAATAAAGATGTAAACATAGAGCGCACAGAGCAAGCACTTGAAGTGAAGCCTGATATTATTGCTGCTGGATGTCCTTTCTGTAATACAATGATGACAGACGGAATAAAAGGTAAAGAAAAAGAAGGTAGCATCGAGGTAATGGACGTTGCCGAAATGATAGCATCTGCCGAAGAATTATAGAGGCTATCAATGATAAGGATAAACCTAGTCAGAAGCCGGATTTGTTCGATAAGGTCGTTCATATTATAGCTACTCCTGGCAGTATTGTACTCCTTATAATTATTATAAGAATCATATATCGATACTTGAAGTACGATAGTTTTAGTTTATTTTAAAGCGGATTAATTTCCGCTTTTATTTTTAAAAAAAATATAAAAATGCTTGTAGATTTTAATTCACTTTCTGACTCATCGAGAATCTGGTTATATCAATCTGATCAAAAATTTACAGAAGAACAAGTGGCTCAACTAGAGAAAGATATGGCTACTTTTTTAACAAGCTGGACTGCTCACGGAGCAAGCCTAAAAGCTGGTTTTGAAATTAAATATGACCGCTTTATTGTGATAGGTCTTGACCAGTCTGAAGCTGCTGCAACAGGATGCTCGATTGATAGTCAAGTGCGTTTTATCATAGCGCAGCAAGAGGAGCTAGGGGTAGATTTATTGGATAAAATGAATGTGACCTACTATCAGAATGATCGTATTCACTACAAAACACTGCTAGAGTTTAAGAAGATGGTGAAAGATGGGGCAGTAGGTAAAAATACCAAGGTGTTTAATAACCTTGTTGCAAATGTAGGTGAGTATAAAACTAATTGGGAAATTCCAGCAATAGATAGCTGGCACGCTCGTTTTCTCAAGAAGGGAAAATAGAAGAATCTTGCAGCTTCTTAAGATGTTGTTAAGATTTGCACGCTTTCGCGAAAGCGTACCTCAAACCCTTTACTTTTATATTAGATTGTCATAGGCGCTGTCTGGCGTTATTATTGCAATCGTAATTACAACTTAAAATATTGCATTTATGGCGCCTAGACGCATTATCACCATATTATTTTTCTTATTTGTTTCTATAATTTCTTATGCCCAAGAGCGATACCCGCTCTATGCAAATGACATTATTGCTCAGCGTAAATGGGTAGATTCTGTCTACAAGCAAATGACGCCTAAGGAACGCGTGGGGCAGTTATTTATGGTCGATGTTTTTTCTAGTGACCCTAAGGCTAAAATTGATAAGATTAAGAAACTTATCAAGGAAGAACATATAGGTGGACTTATATTTTCTAAGGGTGGTCCTATGCGACAGGCGAAACTCAATAATGAGTTTCAAGACCTTGCAAAAACGAAGCTTCTCATAGGGATGGATGCAGAGTGGGGGCTTGCGATGAGATTAGATAGTACCTACGCTTTCCCTTGGAATATGACGCTAGGAGCTATACAAGATAATAATATCGTAAGGAAAGTAGGAAAGCGTATAGGAGAACATTCTAAGCGATTGGGAGTACACATTAATTTTGCTCCAGTAGTAGATATAAATATCAACCCAGCAAATCCTATTATAGGAAATAGATCTTTTGGCGAAGATAAAATCAACGTTACAGAAAAAGCAATTGCCTTCATGGAAGGAATGCAAGAAGCTGGAGTTTTAGGAAGTGCAAAACACTTTCCTGGTCACGGTGATACAGATAAAGACAGTCACAAAACACTACCTACACTTAATTTTACCAAGGAACGCCTTCAGAGCGTAGAGATGTATCCTTACAAGCCTATTATTCAAAATGGTATAGCAAGTATTATGGTTGCACACCTTAATGTGCCAGCACTTGTGCCAGAAGTAGGAGTGCCTACAAGTATCTCACCTACTATCGTGACAAAAATGCTTAAGGAAGATTACCGTTTTCACGGTCTAATATTTACAGATGCTTTGAATATGAAAGGCGCTGCAAATTTTAAAGAGCCTGGAGATATTGACCTTGCAGCTTTTGAGGCAGGAAATGATATTTTATTGATAAGTGAAGATGTACCCTCTGCATCTGCCAAAATTATGAAGGCTCTTGAATCTGGAAAAATTACTGAGGAAAGACTAGCACACTCGGTAAAGAAAATATTATACGCTAAATATAAAGTAGGCTTAAATAACTATAAACCTGTTGTTACCAAATATCTTCTTGATGATCTAAACTCTCGACTAGATGACGTGGTTTATAGTGAGGCAATAGAAAACGCAATTACTGTTACAAAGAATAACAATAATGTCCTTCCTGTTGTAAATATAGATCAGAAAAAGATTGCTTATTTAGGCTTAGGTGATGATGATGGATCTGCATTTAAATTCCAACTACGCAAGTATGCGCAGGTGGATGAGATAAAATCAAAAACTCTTGAAGCTGCTCAGAAGGCATTAGAAGATTTTAATTATGTCATTATAGGTTTTCATAGATCTAATGCAAACCCTTGGAAGTCCTATAAATTTTCGGCAGAAGAGATTAGATGGATTACGGAGATTGCAAAAACTAAAACTGTTGTTTTAGACCTTTTTGTAAGGCCTTATGCAATGCTAGATTTGCAAAATAGCTCAGATATTGAGGCTATAATTCACAGCTATCAGAATAGCCAGCTAGCGCAAGAAAAAAGTGCGCAACTTATTTTTGGAGCTATACCTAGTAAAGGAAGGCTACCAGTTTCTCTTGGTAAAACGCCAATCAGGACAGGTTTGCAATCTGGAACTTTAAGAAGGCTTTCATATGGAATTCCAGAAGAGGTAGGGGTAGATTCAGATACGCTTAATATCAAAATTGATTCCCTTGTAAATCTCGGGATCAAAAGAGCGATGATGCCAGGTGCTCAGGTACTAGTGGCCCGCCGTGGTAAAGTGATTTACGATAAAAGCTTTGGATATCACACCTACAATAAAAAGCGCGCTGTACGTCCAGAAGATATGTATGATGTTGCTTCTATGACAAAAATACTCGCTTCTTTACCTTTATTGATGGAGCTTGAGAGTGAAGGGTCTATTGCATTAGAAAATAAACTAGGCGCTCTTATTCCTGCACTTAAAGGGAGTAATAAGGCAAATATAACACTCAAAGATGCGCTATCACACTATGGTCGTTTCAAGGCATGGATACCTTTTTATATCAGCACACTAGATTCTGTTACAAAAAAGCCACTTGATGATTATTATAGCACGGCATACTCAGAAAATTATAATATTAAAGTTGCCGAAAAAATGTACCTGCGTACAGGGTACGGTGATACACTAGTTAAGAAAATAGCAGATAGTGACCTTCGTTCTAGACTATCCTATAAGTACAGTGACCTTCCTTATTATTTGATGAAAAAATTTCTAGAAGATCACTACAATGATAATCTTGATGAAATTACAAGATCACACTTTTATAACGCATTAGGAGCAAACTTTACGGGCTACAGACCATTGCGCAAGTTTGCCAAAGATATGGTTGTACCATCAGAAAACGACTCTTACTGGCGCAATCAGAAAGTACAAGGCTATGTGCATGACATGGGAGCAGCCATGCAGAGTAATATGGGTGGTCATGCTGGTTTATTTTCAAACTCAAATGACGTTGCCAAAATGATGCAAATGTATCTTCAAAACGGATATTATGGTGGTAAGCGCTACTTTTCAAAAGAGACTATGGATCGCTTTAATACCTGTTATTACTGTGATAAGAATGTGAGACGAGGCGTAGGTTTTGATAAGCCACAGCTAAGCGGTGGTGGCCCTACATGTGGTTGTGTGCCTATGACGAGTTTTGGTCATAGTGGTTTTACGGGGACTTACACGTGGGCAGATCCAGAGAACGAACTTGTTTATGTATTTCTATCTAATAGAACATTCCCCACTATGGATAACCGTGCCCTCATAAAATCTGGTCTAAGAACCAAGATTCAAGAAGTCATTTATAATGCTTTAATTGATTAAATTTGAAGTGCTATTTATATACTCGTATTGTAAGTGATATGATGTGAGTACGCTTTCGCGAAAGCAAAAAAGAAATCTACCAAAAATCCTGTTATGAAAATTGCAATTGTCTGTTACCCAACCTTCGGAGGAAGTGGAGTAGTAGCAACAGAACTAGGAATCGCCTTGTCAAAAAGAGGTCACGAAGTACATTTTGTAACATATAAGCAACCTGTACGCCTAGCTTTATTAAATGACAATATTCATTTTCACGAGGTAAACGTTCCTGATTATCCTCTTTTTCATTATCAGCCATATGAACTAGCACTTTCTAGCAAGCTGGTCAAAATCATCAAGAAAGAAAAAATTGATATTTTGCACGTACACTATGCAATTCCTCACGCATATGCAGGATATATGGCAAAGGAAATGCTCAAGCAGGAAGGTATTCATGTGCCTATGGTAACGACGTTACACGGTACAGATATTACGCTTGTAGGTAGTCATCCATTTTATCGCCCGGCAGTAAGTTTTAGCATCAATAATAGTGATGTGGTAACTTCAGTTTCAGAAAGCTTAAAGCAAGACACACTGAGACTCTTTGAAATCACTAGAGAGATTGATGTGGTGCCTAACTTTATAGATTTTGGTGCAAAAACAGATACCTTTACAGATTGCCAGCGTGATTTGATGGCAAATGAAGATGAGCGTATTGTTACGCATGTGAGTAACTTTAGAAAAGTAAAGCGTATCTCAGATGTGATCGAGGTGTTCTATCGTTTACAATTAGAAATTCCTTCTAAGCTACTTATGGTAGGTGAAGGCCCAGAAAGAGAAGCAGCAGAAGAGCGCGTAAAAGAACTAGGTATAGAAGATAAAGTACGTTTCTTAGGAAACAGTAATGAAGTAGATAAAATCTTATGTTTTTCTGATTTATTCCTACTGCCATCTGAGGCAGAAAGCTTCGGACTTGCGGCGCTAGAAGCGATGGTAAATCGTGTGCCTGTGATTTCAAGTAACGCAGGCGGTATTCCAGAAGTAAATGTAGATGGAGTGACCGGTTACTTGTCTAACGTAGGTAACATTGCAGATATGGCTCAAAACGCTATTAGAATCTTAGAAGATGATGATACGCTTGCAAAGTTCAAAACAAACGCAAGAAAAGAAGCGGCCAAGTTTGATATACAAAACATTGTGCCGCTTTATGAATCTCTTTATAAGAGAGCTTTAGAAAAAGTCTCTTGATTAAAATAGGTAACGTATCCCTAATGCTACGTCAAATTCTAGATCATCATCAAAGTCATTTAGGATCCCTATTTCTGGTCTAAAATCTAGCGATAATAGTAATGGGATATCAAAACGATACTCAATACCTATATCTCCAGCTGCGTTTACAAAAAACTCATTGTCATCATCGTCAAAGAAGGGAGCGTCGTTATCTACATCAAAAGCACCTACAGCGGCACCTACACCTGCATACCAGTTAAAACCGCCATCGATGTTCCATACCCACTGGTAAATTCCTGTTCCTTTTACTGCGTCAAAGTTGTTTCCAGATCTCCAAGCTAATCCTAATTCTAGTCTGTTGTTTTCACTTAAAGCTCTTTGGTAATTTACTTCTGTACTGAATCCGTCGTTGTCTCCTATTCTCAGACCTATTGCATTAGGAGAGATTTCTTGAGCATAAACTATTCCACTTAATCCTAGAAAAAGTAGGGCAATAACTAGTGTTTTTTTCATTGTAATTGTTTGTTTGAATTGGCAAAACTATTAGTAATTATATAGTCATAACGTTAAGGGCTACATAAAGTTTTAGTTACTTTTATCTTAATGGAAATTAGTTTGAAAAAATTAGAAATCGAGTTTGATGGAGAGTTACATGTAGATCAACTACATAAAATTATCTATGCAACAGATGCATCTGTATATCGCAAGATTCCGCTTGCTGTTGCATTTCCTAAGACGGTAAATGATATTAAGAAATTATGCGCTTTCGCGAAAGCGCAACACATCACCCTTATCCCAAGAACCGCGGGAACCTCCCTTGCTGGCCAATGTGTGGGCGATGGTATCGTAGTAGATGTTTCTAAGCATTTTACAGAGATTATTCACTTTGATAAAGAAAAGCAGCAGGTAACAGTACAGCCTGGTGTTATAAGAGACGAACTCAATTTGTTTTTAAAGCCCCACGGTTTGTTTTTTGGACCTAATACCTCTACTGCAAACAGATGTATGATAGGTGGCATGGTGGGAAATAATTCATCTGGAACCACCAGTATCAAGTACGGTGTTACAAGGGATAAAGTCATTCAATTAAAGACGGTATTATCAGATGGTAGTGAAGCTATTTTTGAAGAACTAGATGTAACTGGCTTTCGCCAAAAATTGAACCTTGACAACTTGGAAGGTTCCATTTATAAGACAGCAAACGATTACTTTTCTCAAAGTGCCGTTCGCAATGAGATCAAAGAGCAGTTTCCAAAACCTGAAATCCATCGCCGAAATACGGGTTACGCACTTGATGAAATTGCTAATGCTGCGCCATTTGAAGAGCACGGAAAGCCTTTTAATTTCTGCAAACTATTATCTGGGAGTGAAGGTACACTTGCATTTACCACAGAAATTACCTTGCAGTTAGATGTGTTGCCACCTGCTCATGGCGTTATGGTTGCAGGGCATTACAAGGATTTAGATTCCTGTTTACAAGCTGTAGTTCCTGCCATGAAGCATGATCTGTATACTTGTGAGATGATGGACAAGGTGATCTTAGATTGTACTAAGAACAATCGGGAGCAAGAGAAAAATAGATTTTTTATAGAAGGCGACCCAGCAGCAATATTAATGTTCGAGTTAAGGGATGCTACTCTTGAAGGGGCCATGCAGCAGGCAGAAGAGCTTATAGATAGTTTGCAGCAGGATGGGCAAGGATATGCATATCCTATATTACAAGGAGATCAGATTGCACAAGCAATGGACCTGCGCAAAGCTGGTCTTGGCTTGCTGGGGAATATGATAGGAGATAGAAAGGCCGTAGCATGTATAGAAGATACAGCGGTCGCGCTAGATGATCTTGCGCCATATATAAGTGAATTTACTGCGCTCATGAAAAAACATGAGCAAGATGCCGTGTACTACGCCCACGCTGGTGCGGGAGAAATACATTTACGTCCTATTCTTGATTTAAAAACTTCTCAAGATGTAGCACTTTTTAGACAGATAACTACAGATGTAGCGCATTTGGTTAAAAAATACAATGGTTCTATGAGTGGCGAGCACGGTGATGGTATCGTGCGCGCAGAGTTTATCTCTATGATGGTAGGCGATGAGAATTATGAGGTAATGAAAACCGTAAAAGGAGCTTTTGATCCTCATCAAATATTTAATGCTGGAAAAGTAATCGATGCTTTCCCGATGGATGAAAGCTTGAGGTATGAAGTAGATCGCAAGGAGCCAGCGGTAGATACACTCATGAATTTTGAGGATAATCAAGGAATCCTAAGACTTGCCGAAAAATGTAATGGAAGTGGCGATTGTAGAAAATTACCAAGTGCAGGAGGTGCAATGTGCCCTAGTTACAGAGCAACAAGAGAAGAAAAGGATACTACTAGAGCAAGAGCAAATGCCTTAAGGGAGTTTCTTACTACATCAAATAAGTCTAATAAATATGATCATACAGAGTTAAAGGAGGTCTTTGATCTTTGCTTAAGCTGTAAGGCCTGTGCTAGTGAGTGTCCTAGTAATGTAGACGTAGCCACGCTAAAAGCTGAGTTTGAGTATCAATATCAGAAAGCTAATGGAAGCAGTCTTCGTACAAAGCTGTTTGCAAACACGACAAAAATCAATAAACTAGGAGCATTTTCTCCTAGAATATATAATACACTTCTTAAAATAACTGCAGGGATAACAAAAGCTAGCTTGGGAATAGCACAAGAGAGAAGTCTACCTTTATTAAATGTATTTTCAGATCCTGCAGATATATCTGGAAAAGCTAATTCTAGTGTAAATCAGAAATTGAAAAGTAAAACAAAAGTCATTTTATATATTGATGAATTCACTCAGTTTCTAGATGGAAACATTGGTCAAGATGCTTTAACGCTGTTACGTCACCTTGGTTATGAGGTGGAAGTTGTGACTAACCATGATAGTGGCCGCTCTTACATTTCTAAAGGATTTCTTGAGGAGGCAAAGACGCTGGCAAATAAGAATATTGAACTATTAAAGGATTTGGCAGAAGACACTGTAATTCTAGGTATTGAACCTTCGGCTATTTTATCTTTTAGAGATGAATATCTTCGGCTTGCAGATGATGTGGAGAATGCCCAAAAGCTTTCGGCACAATCATTTTTAATTGAAGAGTTTTTACATAGTGAAATCAAACGAGGTGTTATTACCTCCGAGCAATTTTCGGCGAAAGCCAAAAAACTAAAAATACATGGTCACTGTCACCAGAAAGCACTTTCCTCTGTGTCACATACGTTTGCCATTCTTAATCTTCCTTTAAATTATACTCCTACTATTATACCTTCTGGTTGTTGTGGGATGGCGGGTAGTTTTGGGTATGAAAAAGAGCATTATGAGGTAAGTATGAAAGTAGGCGAGCAAACGCTATTTCCTGCGATAAGAAAAGCAGATGGTGAGACTATTATTGTAGCCAATGGTACAAGCTGTAGGCATCAGATTAAAGACGGTACAGCACGAGTCGCTATGCATCCTGTAAGCGTGTTACGCGATGCGCTTTTAGAGTAGTAATTAATGGTACGTGACTATTGAGTATTAATTAAGAATATCTGGTTTGAACATTCTGGGGCTCTAGGAGAATTTTTGAGCTGTTATGCGATTTTTTAGGCTGGATTTCTCTATAGTAGTTGAGACTCCATTTACGGTTATGGTACTCTAGATAGCTCAAGTTTTCAATCCAGTCGCCACTATTTAGGTAAAGTGTGCTTCCTTTCGGAGTGTTTACCTGTTGTTTTGCTGGTTGATGTATATGACCACAGATAACGTAATCAAAATTATTTTCGATAGCGAGATCTGTTGCGGTTTTTTCAAAGTCATTGATAAACTTTACAGCTCCTTTTACACTATTTTTAATCTTTTTTGAGAGAGAATACTTTTCTCTTCCCATACTTACGAGCCATTTATTGAGGAGTCTATTAAATAGAATTAAAAAATCATAACCCCATCCGCCTAGTTTTGCAATCCACTTAGTGTGCTGTATGGATGCGTCGAATACGTCACCATGAAAGAACCAAGCTTTTTTACCATCTAGATTAAGAACAAGTTTATCTATGAGGTGGATGTTTCCCATGGTAGCATCGCTAAATTTTCTAAGCATCTCATCATGATTGCCAGTGATATAGTACACGTGAGTTCCTTTTGAAGCAAGTGTGATTATTTTTTTAATCACTTTAAGGTGCTCTTTAGGAAAGAAACGTTTTCTAAACTGCCAGATGTCAATAATATCACCATTTAAGATGAGTATTTCTGGTGCGATAGAGTTTAAATATTGACAGACTTCTGTAGCGTGGCAACCGTAAGTGCCTAGATGTATGTCTGATAGTACTGCAATTTCTACGGGTCTTTTCACCGAGATTGTTTTGCTTGTAAGGTCTTTAGATTTTAAGAGAGGATGGTAAAGTAGATGTTAAGAAGTATAAAAGTTATAGTTATATAATATAGATCAAGTTAATTAATCATTAAGTGAGTTTTTAGTTTTTGATTATGGCCTTTTCAATTTACATTTGTTAAAAACACATACGATGGCAGGTAATACGTACGGAACTATATTTAAGGTCACCACTTTTGGTGAATCACATGGTAAGGCTATAGGTGGAATTATAGATGGATGCCCTGCCGGTTTGAGTATTGATTTTGATGCGATCCAGCATGACTTAGATCGTCGCAAGCCTGGACAATCTAAAATTGTAACCCAGCGTAAAGAACCAGATACCGTAGATTTCTTGTCAGGCCTTTTTGAGGACAAAACAACGGGAACTCCTATAGGTTTTCAGATTGTAAATACTAATCAGAAATCTAAGGATTACGGTCACATTAAAGATACCTACAGACCTAGTCACGCAGATTATACCTATGATAAAAAATACGGAAACCGTGATTACCGTGGTGGAGGAAGATCTTCGGCGAGGGAGACAGCTAGTCGCGTAGTTGCTGGAGCCATTGCAAAGCAATTTTTGAAAGGGATATCATTTCACGCATTTACAAGTGCTGTGGGCGACTTAACTATGGATACACCATACCAAGATCTTGATTTTAGCGAGATTGAAAAAAATGATGTGAGGTGTGCAAATCCCGCTTTCGCGAAAGCGTGTGAAGAAAAAATTAAGGAAATAAAAAAACAAGGAGACACCATAGGAGGTGTGATCACTTGTGTAATTCAAAATGTACCTGTAGGTCTTGGAGAGCCGGTATTTGATAAACTTCATGCAGAGCTAGGAAAAGCAATGTTATCCATAAATGCTGTAAAAGGATTTGAATACGGAAGTGGTTTTGAAGGGGCAACTATGAAAGGAAGTGATCATAATGATCATTTTAATACAGATGGAACTACAAAAACCAATCTAAGTGGTGGGGTTCAAGGAGGTATATCTAACGGGATGGATATTTACTTTAAAGTAGCGTTTAAGCCAGTGGCAACCGTAATGCAAAAGCAAGAAACTATTAATGCATCTGGAGAAGTGGTAGAAATGCAAGGAAAGGGAAGGCATGATCCGTGTGTTGTACCTCGTGCAGTACCTATTGTAGAAGCAATGGCAGCACTTGTAATAGCAGATTTTGTACTACGAAATAAATCTGTTAGATTGTAGAAGTAAAATTTCTAAGGAGGATAGCTAGTAAGGCTATGTATTACCAAGGAATTAATAGTAATTTGGAATAATTTTAAACATCACATATTCAACTCACTAGTTGGATTTTTATTCAAGAAGGAACTACTACCTATGAAAAAATTAGCACTACACTGGAAGATTATTATTGGTTTAATTTTAGGTGTGGTTTGGGCACTGATATCTTCTTCGGTAGGATTAAGTGACTTTACAATTAATTGGATTGCCCCTTTTGGAACGATTTTTATCAATCTGTTAAAACTTATTGCAGTTCCTTTAGTTCTATTTTCTATCATCGCTGGAGTTGCTGGTATAGGTGATCCATCTAGTTTAGGTAGAATGGGTGGAAAAACACTTCTAGCTTATCTTATTACTACATTACTAGCTGTAGGATTAGGTTTGACACTTGTAAACATTATACAACCTGGAGCACTTGTAGATCAAGAAAGTCGTATAGATAACAGAATAAGTTATGAACTTTGGGCTCAAGAACAAGGTGTTGAAATAAAGGATGGTGTAAATTATTTACAAGATCCTCAGTTTATGGAGCGTGCTGGACGTGTAAACGAACTCGTAAAATCAAAAGGGGAAGATGCAACCGTTGCCGAAAAAATGAAAACTGCAAACGCGACTAAAGACGCAGGTCCTTTACAACCTCTTATTGATCTCGTTCCTCAAAACTTTTTTAAAGCGCTCACAGATAATGGGTTAATGTTGCAAATTATCTTTTTTGCTATATTTTTTGGAATCAGCTTGTTGTTTATTCCTAAGGAAAAATCTGGACCGGTAATTAAGCTAGTAGACAGTGTGATGGAGGTATTTTTAAAGATGGTGGATTTTGTAATGCAAGCATCTCCATTTTTTGTGTTTGCTTTGTTAGCTGGTGTCATTAGTAAAATGGCGGGAGATGATATAGGAAAGGTTGTTGAAATATTTAAAGGACTTTCTTGGTATTCGCTTACAGTATTTTTGGGCTTGATGCTAATGATATTTGTGATGTACCCATTGATTATAAAGCTCATTGTACGTAAGATTCCTTACAGAGGATTCTTTAAAGCAATGGGACTAGCACAAACAACAGCTTTCTCTACCTCAAGTAGTGCTGCGACTCTTCCAGTAACGATGGAGTGTGTGGAGGACAACTTAGGAGTTGATAAGAAGATAACGAGTTTTGTACTTCCTATAGGAGCTACAGTAAATATGGATGGTACTGTTTTATATCAAGCTGTAGCAGTGGTTTTTCTTGCACAGCTTCACATGATTGATCTTACATTAGGACAACAGCTTACTATTGTACTTACTGCAACATTAGCATCTATAGGATCTGCAGCGGTACCTAGTGCTGGACTTGTGATGCTTATTATTGTGCTGGGATCTGTAGATTTAAATCCAGCTTGGATTGCGATTATCTTTCCTGTAGACCGTATTCTCGATATGTGTAGAACGGTTGTAAATGTAACTGGAGATGCAACAGTTTCTTCTATAATTGCAAAAACGGAGGGAATGCTTAATTATGATGAGAATGTAAATCCAGATGACGCCTTTAATCCTGATAAATAGGTAGTTAGGCGAAAAAATGGCTTAAAAACATTTTGTAGGGGAAATCTTCATTACTTTCATAATCCCAGACTACTATTCTGTATATTAGCTACTTAGCTATGGTGTAAAATCATAGTTATGAAAGTATTTACGTGTTCATTGTTGCTACTAGCAACATCTTTTTTACATGCTCAAGTGGGTATAGGCACAACTACACCTTCTAATGCTGCTATGCTCGAAATAAGCGGTGTTACTAGCAGAGGTGACTATAAGGGATTTATTCCTCCAAGAGTGGCGACCACGGCAAATCAAATTAGTATTGCACCTACCACTACAGATATAGGTCTTATGGTTTTTGTGGAGGAAACCGGTTGTCTAGACTTTTGGACTGGTACCGCATGGGAAAGTATTTATTGTTCAGGCGGACCTTCAGACATTTGGATCAACGAATTTCATTATGCAAATAACGGTACAGATGTAAATCAGTTTATCGAAATTGTTGGACCTGCTGGTTTGGATATCTCTGGTTATTACCTAGTAAGATACCGTGCAGATACAGGACAACCCTATGGTGTAATCCTTACATTTTCTGGAACTATAGATGATGAGGAAAATGGCTATGGAGCTATTTCTGTAGATGCTAATTTACGAAATGACACCAGTGGTTTTGCGCTAGTAGGTCCGGATGGTAAAGTGATACAGTTTTTAAGTTATGAAGGAACTATCACAGCTACTGGTGGTCCAGCAAATGGACTTACATCAATTGATGTGGGCGTCATAGAGACTACAAGTACAACCGCAACGCAATCTATACATCTTACAGGAACAGGCAATTCTTTTATAGATTTTACTTGGAGTACTAGTGCTGTAGGACAAAGTACAGCAGGAACAAAAAATGTAGGGCAAACTTTTAATTAGGAGATTATGAGTTTATCAAAACAGTCTTTGTGTGTAATTGGAATGATTTTCTATTCATTTGTTTTAATAAGTCAAGTAGGGGTAGGCACTAGAAATCCCTCAGAAAAGGCGATGCTAGAAGTAACTAGTCAAATAGATGGTGCGGGTGCTTATTTAGGTTTTATGCCACCACGGGTTCCATCTGACGCAGCAAGAGATGGCATACCAACAACTATTGCAGATAAAGGTATGATGGTCTATGTAGAGGCTACGGGCTGTATCGATATTTTTAATGGAGAATTCTGGGGTCATATAAAATGTGCATCAGAGATTCCAGTGAGGACAGATATTTGGATAAATGAAATACATTATGAAAACGCAGGCCCAGATACAGGAGAGTTTATTGAGATCGCAGGAGCCGCCGGTTTAGATATTAACGGATATTCTATTGTGCTCTATAATGGCAACAATAATTCTGCATATAATACCCAATTCTTAACCGGACTCATACCTAATGATACTGGGAATGGTTTCGGCTTTGTAACTATTAGTTATCCACCTAATGGAATTCAAAATGGCGGCGCCCTTCCAGATGGCCTTGCACTTGTAAATCCAGCAGGTAAGATAATCCAGTTTTTAAGTTATGAAGGTGTGTTTACAGCGGTAGGTGGCGTAGCAGATGGTATAACTTCCATAAATATAGGTGTAGAAGAAAATACCGCAACACCTATAGGCCAATCTCTACAGCTTAGAGGTGGTCCTGGAAATGTCTATGCTAACTTTAACTGGATAACTTCTGCTATTAGTACTTCTGGAGCAGCAAATAATGATCAGAGTTTCGATTAGGCATCTTTAACTATTCAACCACTCTTTTTAAGTACGCAAGTTTTATTTAAAATTATAGGCGTGCTTCTTCTGTATATCTACAAATAATATCTTGAGATAAAGTTTTAGTGTATAGCAAGTCTCAATTACAATTTATAGTCTTAACTATTGTTGCAGTTATATTGTATTTTTAAACTTTATAAATGTATACCCCATTATTATGAAAAATAGTATTCTTTTGGCATTTCTCTTTATAACAATTTTGAGCTGTAAAGAGCAAAATCAAAACAATAATGACTTAGAGAGTAAAATTGAACAAGTAGTACCCTCTTCTCAAGAAGGAACAGAAACTCAAAAGTTAAAGTGGAGTGAAGAATTCAATGGTACAACTCTAGATACTTCGCAGTGGAATTACAAGACAGGTGCTACTGGCTGGGGAAATGAAGAATTACAAAACTATACAGATGGGAATAATGTTGAGGTGGCAGACGGGTCTCTCAAAATTATTGTAAAAAAAGAGGGCAAAGGTCAAAAAGTAGGTGATTATACTTCTGCTAGAATAACTAGTACTCAGAAAGTGCAATATGGTCACGTAGCTATCAGAGCAAAAATGCCAGATTATAAAGGAAAAGGTATCTGGCCTGCATTATGGATGCTAGGTGCAGATATTACAGAGATAGGATGGCCACAATGTGGTGAGATCGATGTGATGGAATATGTAAGTAAAAATCCAGATCAAGTACTACAAACGATACATAGTGTTGCAAATAATCACTCTAATGGAACACAAATTTCAACAGATTTTATCGCACTTCCTACTATTGAAGAGGAGTTTCATATCTATGGATTATTGTGGAAAGAAGACCAGCTTCAATTTTATATAGATAGCCCTGATAATATAACGCTTACCATAGATCGTCCAGAAGATTATAATAATGAAAACTGGCCTTTTATGAAGGAGTACTATTTTATACTCAATATTGCCGTAGGAGGTAATCTTGGAGGTAAGGTAGACGACCTCATTTTTCCAGCATCAATGGAGGTAGATTATGTACGTGTGTACGAAATGGATTAAAGGGACTATTACGCTTTCGCGAAAGCATACTTAAAACAATACCATGAACAATATTCAAACAATCGCCTTTGATGCAGATGATACCTTATGGATTAATGAAACGTTCTTCCGTGATGCCGAAGATGAGGTGTGTAAGTTACTGAGCCCTTATATAGATTATGATGCATGCCAGCAACGACTTTTTGAGATGGAAATGCGCAATCTCTCTCTTTACGGATACGGGATAAAACCTTTTACTTTATCACTAATTGAATGTGCGCAAGAAGTTTCTGAAAGGAATGTCACTAATGAGATTATTGCAAGCATTATAGATATAGGTAAAGAAATGCTTAACGCTCCTGTAGACCTTATTGATGGTATTGAAGAGGTGCTTGAGAAGCTTTCTGATAAGTATAAACTTGTAGTAGCTACTAAGGGAGATCTTCTCGACCAAGAGCGTAAACTAGAAAAATCTGGACTTTCAAAATACTTTCATCACATAGAAGTAATGTCAGACAAGCAGCCAGCAAATTATCTTAAGCTAGTGAAGCATCTAGATATCAAACCTGATTCTTTTCTAATGATAGGTAATTCATTGAAGTCTGATGTGCTGCCAGTCTTAGAAATAGGAGGTCATGCATTTCATATTCCTTTCCATACTACATGGGCGCATGAGCAGGTAGATATAGAGATTACTCACGAGCGTTTTAAGTCATTTAAAGCTTCTAGCGATATTCTCAAGCATTTATAATTGCTATTTTATAAGAGTCATTTTATGAGTTACTCTTCATATTTATGAAGTTTATTGATGATGTGATAAAATGAATTATTTAATTACGCTTTCGCGAAAGCGTGACACATCTTTTTGTTAACTTTAGATAAATCTCAACCCAAATATGATGAATTTTCACACACGTAAATGGATAAAACCAGAAGACTTAAATCCTAATGGAACACTCTTTGGCGGAAGGCTCTTAGAATGGATTGATGAAGAGGCAGCACTTTATGCCATCATCCAACTCGAAAACCCTAGGACGGTTACAAAGTATATGAGTGAGATAGACTTTCGTTCAAGTGCAAAAAAAGGAGATATTGTAGAAATAGGGATAGAAGCCACGGCGTTTGGCACTGCATCTCTTACATTGAGATGTGAGGTGCGCAATAAGATGACTCGAGAGATTATTATTAGTATTGAACGTATTGTGATGGTAGGTCTCGATGAAGATGGTAAAGCGCAAGCACATGGTAAAACACAAATAGAATTTGTTAAAGATAGACTAGAGAAATAGATGACCATAAACAGTTTTGTTAATATGGTTTTATTCTGTTAATGTTATCTAAAAGTAATCTTGCTCATTGCACTCAATTCTTATTTTCGGAGTACTTTAAATAAACTCCATGAAAAGAATACTACTTCTCTGTCTTATTGCCACATTTTTAAACGTTGAAGATTCTTTTGCACAACGCAAAGAATTGAGAAAACGTAAGTCAAAAAACAAAAAAGAGCAGGTCTCACCTCCAAAAAAAGCTAATAAGGATGCAATCAAATCTTATGCTGAGGTAATTACAAAAGAAGCAGTAACAGATTCTGGCTTATTTCAAGTACACAAAGTAAAGAATAATTTTTACTATGAAATCCCATTTACAGCACTTGAAAAAGACATGCTGTGGGTTACTCGTATTGCTCAAATTCCTAATGGACTAGGTGGAGGATACATGAATGCTGGCTCAAAAACTAACGAGCAAGTTGTGCACTGGCAGCGTTTTCAAAATAAGGTGTTACTTAAGATAAAATCATATACAAATGTTGCAGATAGCACCAAGGCAATAAGCAACTCTGTACGAGTAAATAATTACGAACCTACATTATATGCCTTTGATGTAGCAGCTTTTAATCAAGACTCTACTGCCGTAGTAGTAGATGTAACAAAATTATTTTCTACAGATGTAAAAGCAATTAGTCCGCTATCTGGACGCTTGCGCAAACAATATAAAGTAAAGAAACTTGACGGTAGTCGTAGCTTTATCAATAGCGTTAAGAGTTTTCCAGAAAATATTGAAGTAAAGCAAGACTTTACATATGATGCCTCAGAGCCACCTACAGAACGTTCGGCAGAGAGTATAAGTTTACAAGTGAATCAATCTATGATTTTGCTTCCAGAAGTAGCAATGCAACCTAGATTATATGATCCAAGGGTAGGATTCTTTACTGTAAATCAGTATGATTATGGAAGCGATGCCTTAAAAGCAGATAAGAAAACATACATACGTCGCTGGAGACTAGAGCCTAGTGATCCAGAAGCATATAAGAGAGGTGAGCTTGTAGAGCCTGTAAAACCAATAGTCTATTACCTAGATTCAGGAACACCAGAAAGCCTAAAAGAGTACATAAAACAAGGAATAGAAGACTGGCAGAAACCTTTTGAAACAGCAGGTTTTAAAAATGCAATTATCGCAAAGGATGCTCCTACGCCAGAAGAAGATCCAGAGTTTAGCCCAGAAGATATAAGATACTCTGTTGTAAGATATGTGGCGAGTACTACGCGTAATGCTGTGGGACCAAGTGTTTCAGATCCGCGTAGTGGTGAGATTATAGAAAGTGATATTATCTGGTACCATAATCACCTGCGTAGTTATAGAAATAGATACCTTCTTGAAACTGGAGCAGCAAATCCAAGTGCTAGAACTTTAAATACACCAGATGAAGAAATAGGAGAGATGATGCGTATGGTTATTGCCCATGAGGTAGGTCACGCATTAGGTTTTCCTCATAACATGGCAGCTAGTTATGCCTATGATGTAGAGTCTTACAGAGACGGAGCTTTTACACAAGAAAATGGTATTGCAGCTAGTCTTATGGATTATGCTAGATATAATTATATAGCACAACCAGGAGATACAAACATTCGTTTTGTACGCCAGATGGGACCTTATGATCATTATGCGACTAACTGGGGTTACCGCTGGTTACCAGACTCTTCTTCACCGTTAATGGAAAAAGCAACTCTTAATAAATGGATTCAAGAAAAAGCGGGAGATCCTCGTTTTAAATTTGGACGACAGTCTAGTAGCTTTGATCCGCAATCACAGACAGAATCTATAGGTAATGACCCAGTAAAAGCAAGTACCTACGGACTCAAGAACTTGCGCTATGTTGCACAAAACCTTCCTAGCTGGACATCAGATAAAACAAACGACTACGGAGATCTAGAAGAGCTTTATGGAGAGCTTGTAGGTGTGTATAGCAGATTTGTAGGTCATGTTGTAACAAATATAGGAGGAGTTTTTGAAGATATTAAAATGCCTTCACAATCCGGAGTCGTGTATACGCACCTAGATAAAGCTGCGCAAAAAGAATCTATGAGCTGGTTACAAAACAATCTTTTTGAAACTCCTACGTGGCTTGTAGATCCAGCAATCATGCAAAATATAGATCACGCAGGATATGCAGAAAAGGTAAGAAGAGCGCAATCGCGTTATCTTAATAGAATCCTGAGTTTTGACAGAATAGGTCGTCTTATTGATGCAGAGACTACGCAAACAGATTATTATAGCGCATTAGAAATGCTTTCAGACCTTAGAAATGGTATTTGGTCAGAAACTAGCAGAGGCACTTCGGTAGATTTGTACCGTCGTAATTTGCAGCGTTCTTACTTAGATAGAATGGAGTTTTTAATGACAGACCAAGGACCGAGAGCTAGAGCTAGTAGACCAGGTTTTGAAGGAACTCTATACTATGATGTAAGTGTATCAGATGTGCGACCGCTAGTAAGAGGTGAGCTAGGAAAACTGCGTAGCAAACTACGCTCAGCGCGTAATAGCAATGTGAATACGATTACAAAATATCACTATGAAGATGCCCTTGCACGCATAGAGCAATTGCTAGATCCTAAATAAAATTACTCACAGTCAAGATCGATGTCGAGCACTTTGAGACCATAGTTCTTTGCATCATAATTAAAGTGCCACCACTCGGTACGAATAGGTGAGAAGCCAAATTTTTTCATAACAGACCATAATTGCTTTCTATTTGCAGTTATGGTCTCATTATGTGGGTGATCAATATGAGCAGCTTTACCAAAAAAGTCATAGTCACTCCCCATATCTAGCGGAGTGCCATCAAGCTTAACAATAGTCATATCTATGGCAGCTCCACGATTATGTATAGAGCCACTACCATATGGATTTCCTACGTAACCTGGATTAGGATAAATTTTCCACATTTTTTTCTGTACAGATAATGGTCTGTAGCAATCATACAGCTTTACCATGTAGCCTAACTCACAGAAGTAGTTATTTGCATCTACAAGCGCCTCTGCCACCTCTGGTATGAGTAAGCATTGCACACAGTCATAAACTGTTTGTTTTAAAAAATTATCATCTGTAGCATAACGTACATCGTATGCAAAAGTTGAGTCAAACTGGTCTATATTTACCAGCGGACTTTCATCATCACTTTGGAAGGTTAGAAAAAAAAGGGCCATTACTACTAAAAAAAGCGTGCGATACATTCTCATACTGGAAAATTACGATTAATTTGGTTTTTTTCACGCTTTCGCGAAAGCGTAATTTCATAATACTACATCTTACATGATAGATTTACCTCAAATAAAGACAAAGAGACTTGCAGTACACCTCACTACAAATGCCGAAAAGCTAGTAAAACAAGGGCATCCTTGGATTTTTGAAAATAGTATAGCAAAGCTTAATAAAGCTGGAACTTCTGGTGACATTGCCATTCTTTTTGATAATCGATCAGATAAAGTGTTTGGAATAGGATTGTATGATCCAGACTCTCCTATAAGAATAAAGGTTCTGAGCAACGTGCCGGCAACAATAAATGAGGAGTTCTTTAAAACTAGAATCAAAGAAGCATTCTCCTTGAGAAAACAGCTATTGAGAACAAACACCAATAGTTATCGTCTCATTTTTGGAGAGAATGATGGTTTTCCAGGACTTATTGCAGATGTCTATAATGATGTCATCGTTGTAAAAATTTACAGCGCCATATGGTTTCCATATCTAGAAGAAATCTTGCCAGAGCTTATTGAAATCTCAAAAGCAAATACGATGGTCCTGCGCTTAAGTCGAAACGTAGCTAAAGGTAAGTCACATGGTTTTACGGATGGCCAGATTATATATGGAACTCTTAGTAATGAAGTGGTTCGTTTTGTAGAACATGGAGTGAATTTTTCGGCAAACGTGATTCATGGGCATAAAACAGGATACTTTTTAGACCACCGCAACAATAGAAAAAGAGTTGGAGACATGGCAAAAGGTAAGACGGTGCTAGATGTTTTTAGCTATGCCGGGGGATTCTCTGTACACGCACTTGCAGGAGGAGCAAAAGAGGTGTTGAGCCTTGATATAAGTGCCCAGGCATTACAAGTTGCGCTAGAAAATGGTAAACTCAATAAACATAAGGGAAAGCATAAGATTCTTGCTATAGATGCTTTTGTAGGCTTACAGCAACTTATAGATGATGGGGAAAAGTATGATATTGTTGTGATAGATCCACCAAGTTTTGCCAAAAGTGCAAAAGAAGTTAACACGGCCAAAAATAGTTATGCTAGACTGGCTCAATTAGGAACCAAACTAACAGCCAAAAGAGGGATGCTTGTACTAGCATCTTGCTCATCTAGAGTAGAAGCAGAGGTGTTTTTTGACATCTGTGAACTCAATATTAAAAAGGCAGATCGCAAGTTTACAGTAGAAGGCAAGACGTATCATGATAGTGATCACCCTATTAGTTTTCCAGAAGGAGCATATCTCAAGTGTGGTTATTATAGATTAAACTAGTGTTGGATTATGGCTTTTAGATTTTTCATACTTCTTATTTGTATCTCATTTTTTTCTTGTAAAAAGGAAAAAAATCTGGTGCCTACAAATATTGATAAGCTCGTTCTTATCCCAATTCCAGATCATATAGTTGAGGGGGATTACGGTTTTCTCTTTGATCAAGAAACGAGAGTGATGAGTGATACATTGCCAGAAGTGCAAGCAATTGCCACGCAGTTTAAAAGTCTTTTAAAACAAACACCTTTTCATTTAACACTAGATAATGAAGTAGATGAAAATTTTGTTTCATTTAATATAGTGTCCAGTGACAGTATACCTTCTCCAGAGGGCTACGTACTTGCTATAAATAATAAGAGGTTGTCACTTGCTGGGTCTACACCTACTGGTGTCTTTAGAGGTATGCAAACGCTATTGCAAGTATTACCAGATGCTCTTATCGCAGGAAAGCAGATTGATAGTCTAGTCATCCCAGGTCTAAAAATTGTTGATGAACCGCAGTACGAGTATAGAGGCATGATGCTAGACGTTGCACGTCACTTTTTTACCGTAGATGAAGTAAAGCGTCTCATTGATCAAATGGCATTGTATAAACTCAATAAATTGCACTTACACTTAACAGATGATCAAGGATGGCGTATAGAAATAAAATCATGGCCTAAACTCACAGAAATAGGAGGGAGCTCGTCTGTACGTGGTGAACGCCCAGGGTTTTATACTCAAGAGGATTATAAATCCATTGTAGCTTATGCTCAGTCAAAATTTATTACGGTGATTCCAGAGATTGACATGCCTGGTCATACTAACGCAGCACTGGCATCTTATCCAGAACTCAACTGTAATGGTAAAGCTACTAAGTTGTATAGGGGAATGCGTGTAGGTTTTAGCACCTTGTGCGTAGATAAAGATATTACGTACGCCTTTGTAGAGGATGTGATAAAGGAAATGGCGGCAATGACACCTGGGCCATATATACATCTAGGAGGTGATGAATCTCATGTCACCTCAAAGAAAGATTATAATATTTTTCTCAATAAAGTATATCCCATAGTAAAGAAATATAATAAACAAGTGATAGGCTGGGAGGAGATAGAAAGTGCTGGGATAGATAGCACCTACGTAGTTCAACACTGGCAAAGAACGACTACTGCATCGCGTGGACTTGCTCAAGGTGCAAAAGTTATCTTATCTCCTGCAAAGCGCATGTATCTTGATATGAAATATACAAAGAAGTCACCTATAGGACTTACTTGGGCTGGAAATGTAGAGGTAGATAGTGCTTATATCTGGAATCCATCACAAATCTTTAAAGATGTTCCCGTCTCACAAGTGTTAGGTATAGAGTCTCCTTTGTGGTCTGAGACCATAAAATCCTCTGATGATATTGAATATCTTGCTTTTCCTAGGCTTATAGGTCACGCCGAGTTAGGCTGGAGCAAGCCTGGGAATTATAACTGGGATTCCTATAAGTTGCGATTAAATAAGCATTATAACAGGATGAATATCTTAGGAATAAACTATTATAAATCCCCACTACTTAAAACTAAGATTAAGCCGTAGTCTTTTTTACATTATATTCTCTTTGCTGCTCTGACGCCCAAGCAACCGCATCATTGAGGTTAAAGAATTTTTTAATTTTAGATTTAAAGAAAAGACGTTCTATAAGTATATCAGACTTTTCTTTTTCATTATAGGATACCACAGCAAAAGCACTAATAGAATTGCGAGCCTTAAAAAATTTAAGCCAGTCTTGAGGCACTAAAGAGTAGGAGTGTACGCGGTTAGATATGTAAGCTACCTTATTATTTTTGCCGTAATGGTTTTCGGCTAGATTGATAAGTTCTTGAGCCATATTCCAGTCAAAGAGTAAACCTTCATTAATTTCTGAGATGATAAAATCCTCAAAAAAATAGTAAGTCCCTGTGTCTAAGATGTACACGTCTTCTAATACATTGTTGAGATTTGATTCTGATACTAACATATTACAAAGATATTACTATTATCAAAAATACTATATGATAACAGTAATATGCAATCGTATCAATCTGTAAATATGCGTTTTATATCGATTAAGTACTCAAATTAAAGGGTTTAAATACCTATTCACAACCACTAGTGAATCCTGTTGCATCAAAAGAAGTTTGCACTAGACCATCTTGCCCGCCATTAATTACTTGAATTACAAGATTACTCATCCCACTTCCATCACGTTTTGGGCTGCAGTATTCAAACAAGTAAAAGCTATTTGCTTGTCCTGCTACTCCATTAGAAATATCATTGAATACAGACTCTAACTCTGCAGCATCAGCTGCAAAAACACTTTCTGTTTGTCCTATTTTAGAAAGTATGCCTTCATCTATCTCTGAGCCTAGGCCTATAGTAAAAAAGCTTATATCATCATCTGCATTTGAAACTGCATCTACCGCCTCTTGTTCTGTATATCTTGCTGCTTGATCTGTTCCATCTGTAAAAACTACGACAGATGCTGCAGCAAATAGTTCTTCATTTTCAGAAGTATCAATAATATTATTTGCGATTTCAGAAGCTTTAATTACGGCTCCATATAAATCTGTAGAAGGATCATTGCTTATGTTTTCTGTAATTCCATCTATAGCTTCTTGAAGTACAGCAGCACTCGTGGTAAGTGGTTGTAGCTCATGAAGAACATCTTCTCCATCAAACCAGTAAATAGCCATTTTAAAAGAATCTGTTGAGATTGCTGGCATCACATTAGATATGAAACTGCTAGAAGCTTGTTTAAGCTCTTGCAAGCTTGTGCTCAATACACTATTACTTAAGTCTAAAACTAGTAATGTATTATTTGAAAAAATTTGAGCATTTGGAGATATAACCCCTGATGCCTCAGAATTTGAAATTTCATTGTAGCAATCATCATTACGACCTTGTTCAAAAATCGTAAAATTAGAAGGCGTTAACCCTGCCACAGGACTTCCGTCGCTACCGTTTACTTTAAAGAATACCGACACCTTTGAAGGTAATGTTGTAAACGATTCTTGTATCGTAATATCAAGTTCTTGGGTTCCTAAGTTAAGACAATCTATATCTGTTGCGCTATTTCCATCATCATCTCTTGAGCTACAAGAAAAAGACAAGGAGGCTAAGATAAAAATAGCAAGTAGTGCACGTAGTTTCATAAATATCATTTGTTTGATGAGGTAAGAACGCATTACATTTTAATTTATTTCTTAATATGTTGTAATGAACAAGAAATTTTGCCAACTGATATATTGAGCTATAAATTTCAAATATTTTATCTTTGAATGCGTTTGTTTGCTGGTACGCTTTCGCGAAAGCGTACTTTTAAGAAACAATGGCATACTTTATGGTAAATATGCATGGAAGCCATAATTTTAAAATGTTACATCGACTCACTTACTATTTGAAAACTACTTTTTCCATATCAATAAAAGCCCTTCCATTATTAGCCTTACTCTTGGTTACTCTAAGTGTACAGGCTCAAATAGATGCGCCTAGTGCCTCTATAGAAATTAAAGGGAAGCAGCCTAATGATGTACCAGCGCCTGTGTTTATAGCACCTATGGCACGGGAAAAGAGCAGTGATGTACAGTCGGGCTCCCTTATTTTTAAGAGCAAAGTAAAGCTTAAAGATCCTTTTAAATCAAATGAGAAAAGAGAGATCAATTTTATGGAAGGCACCGACTTTGCAGAGAAAACGTATACTGCTCTAGAGAATAAGATGAATAAGTCTCAAGAAAAAGATATAGAAAAACTTCGTCCAGAATATTTTAGAAACCAAAATCTAGGAGACTTTAAAAGCGGTTCTAAATTTGTAAACTTTACGTATAGAGATCACGGCGCTGTAGATGGAGATCTAGTGAGTGTGAGTGTCAATGATACGATTGTGCATCCTAGAATATTTCTTGAAGGCCAGTTTCAAGGATTTTATCTCGATCTTAAAAAAGGATTTAATAAAATAGAAATTAAGGCACTTAATCAAGGCTCAGTAGGAGCAAATACAGCACAGTTTGTAATGTATGACGATATGAAAAAGGTGATTTCTTCAAACACTTGGTTTCTAGCATCTGGATACACAGCAACCGTTGTCATCGTAAAAGAAAACGACTAGTCTAAGCTTCTTCAAAAGATTGCATCGACACTAGTTTGTGATACATACCTTTTTTATCAATAAGCTCTTGATGTTTTCCTTGCTCTACAATTTCTCCTTTTTGCATAACTACAATCTCATCTGCATTTTGAATGGTAGAAAGTCTGTGAGCAATTACGATTGAAGTTCTGTTCTTCATCATGTTTTCTAGCGCTTTCTGAACGAGTCGTTCACTTTCTGTATCTAATGCTGAGGTAGCTTCATCTAGAATCATAATAGGTGGATTCTTGAGAACCGCTCTAGCAATAGAGAGGCGTTGTTTTTGCCCTCCACTTAATTTATTACCACTATCGCCTATATTAGTATCAAGCCCCTTTGGAAGGTCTTTTACAAACTCCCATGCATTGGCAATTTTTAATGCATCAATAATTTCTTGGTCAGTGGCGTTTTCTTTACCTAGATTAATATTATTACGTATGGTATCATTAAAGAGAATAGCGTCTTGAGTGACTAAGCCCATGAGGTTACGTAGGGATTTTTTAGAAATATCTCTTATATCTGTATCGTCTATTTTTATGTTTCCTTTGTTAACATCATAAAAACGAGTAACTAGATTTGCAATAGTACTTTTTCCAGAACCAGATTGCCCTACTAGGGCTACAGTATGTCCCTTCTTTACATTGAGTGTGAAGTTCTTGAGTACACTTTCCTCATCATACTTGAAAGAGATGCCCTCTAAACCTATACGACTGTTAAAAGTATCTTTGCTAACAGCTTTTGGGTTATCATTTATAATTGTTTCAGTTTCTAAAACTTCTAGAATACGAGCGGCGGCAGCGTCTCCCTTTTTAACGGAATAACTTGCTTTTGCTATTGCCTTTGCAGGGGTTAAAATTTGGTAAGCTAAACCCATATAAACAATAAACTGAGCACCATCTAATCCTCCAGAACCATCTAATACCATATTACCACCGTACCATAATAAGATTCCGATAACTGTAATTCCCAGAAACTCACTTACGGGAGATGCTAAGTTTTGCCTATGTGTAAGTGTATTACTGTATTTTTCAAAATTGCTAGTAGAGGTTTGAAACTTGGTTTCCATTCTATCTTCGGCTGCAAATCCTTTTATAATTTTAAGATTGGCTAGTGTTTCTTCTACGAGGGACAAGAAATATCCTTGTTCTGTCTGTACTTGACCTGATTTCTTTTTGAGACTTTTTCCGATTTTTGAAATTATAAATCCAGCTACAGGAATAAAAATAAAAACAAACAGAGTAAGCTGTGCACTCATGAATAACATAGTGCCTATCGCAAATAGAATAGTGAGAGGTTCTCTTATGAAAAGTTCTAGTATCGATAAAAAGGAATGTTGTACTTCAAGAACATCAGAGGTGATTCTTGCAATAGTATCTCCTTTCCTTTTTTCTGAGTAGAAACTCAAGTTAAGATGGACAATACGGTTGTACATCTTATTACGAATGTCTTTAAGTACTCCATTTCTAAGATATGTGATAAAGTAGTTTGCTAGGTATCCAAAGACGTTTTTTAATAAAAAGGTCACAATGACAAGGCCAACCATGATACCCAATACATAAACGTCTCCATGCAGATCAGTTTGCGTATTGATAAAGTAGTTAAGAGAGTCATCTAGAAAGGTTTTTAAGCTGCTAGAAGATTCAAGAGTAGGTCTTATTCTCACAGGATCTACTTGTTTAAGCAGCACTGTAAGCATGGGTATAAGGGAGACGAAAGCTAACGTACCAAAAAGAGCATATAAAATATTAAACAAAATATTTAAAAATCCGTATTTCTTATAAGGAATGGCAAACTTGAGAATCTTCTTAAAATATTCCATAGGGTGTTTCCGCTTGCGCGAACTATTGAGTTGTTTAAACGCCTAATACATTTTTTATACCAGCAAGACGTTTATCTAGTGAAGCAGAAATTGTGTCATATTCACTCAGCGAAGCTAGCGGATCATTTACACTTATATAGAACTTTACTTTAGGTTCTGTACCACTTGGTCGTGCTGCCACTTTGCTGCCATCTTCTGTATAAAAAATAAGCACATTAGACTTAGGAACATCAATGGTAGTGGTCTCTCCCGTAAGCAGGTCACGACTAGTAGACGATTGGTAATCTTCTACACGTATCACTTTACTTCCATTAATTTCTTTCATAGGCTCTAGGCGAAGATCTTTGAGCATTTGCTTGATTTCTTCTGCGCCAGATTGTCCTTTTTTTACAAGGGCAATGAGTGTTTCTTTGTAAAAACCGTGTTTTACGTACAGCGACTTCAGTTTTTCAAACAGTGTTTGTCCTTGTTCTTTTGCTTGCGCAGCAATCGTACAGGCGAGTAGGGTAGCGGTCACGGCATCTTTATCTCTTACAAAATCACCTACCATGTACCCAAAACTTTCTTCACCACCACCTACAAAGTGCTGGTTAGGGTAATCCACAATCATTTTGGCAATCCATTTAAAGCCAGTAAGTCCTGTTTTACATTCTACATTATAAGCATCTGCAAGTACATCCATCATAGGTGTAGACACAATGGTGCTTCCTATAAAAGGTGCTGGGTGTTGATCTGCGCTTTCGCGAAAGCGTTCTAATAAATAATCTGTCATCAAGATCATAGTTTGATTACCATTTAAAATGGTAAGCTTGCCATCATCACCTCTCACAGCAATACCTAGGCGATCACAGTCTGGATCTGTACCTATGACTATATCTGCATTTTTTTCTTCACCAAGCTCTAGCGCCATTTTAAGAGCGGCAGTTTCTTCTGGATTAGGAGAAACCACTGTAGGGAAATTACCGTCTGGAACCTCCTGTTCTTTTACAATATTAAGTGTGGTGAAACCAGCTTGTCTCAACGTATCTGGAACGAGCGTGATAGAGGTGCCGTGTAGTGAGGTAAATACAATATTGAGGTCCTTCTTTGTTTTACTAGTAAGACCAAAAGATACATTTGCAACACTTGCATCTATAAAAGCTTTATCTACATCCTTATCGACAAGTTCAATAAGGGAATCATTTCCTTCAAATTTTATGGCACTAAAGTCAAGCGCCTCAATCATAGCTATAATTTCGGCATCTTGTGGTGGCACAAGTTGTCCACCATCTTCCCAGTACACTTTGTAACCGTTGTATTCTGGAGGGTTGTGACTTGCAGTGAGTACAATACCGCACTGGCAATCTAGATGACGCACAGCAAAACTCAATTCTGGTGTAGGTCTTAGATCAGAAAATAAGAAAACTTTAATCCCATTTGCCGAAAATACATTTGCAACCACTTGGGCAAGTTCTTTACTATTATGACGGCAATCATAAGCAATAGCGACCTTTATTTCCTTATTAGGAAATTGTTTGTGCAAGTAGTCAGATAGACCTTGAGTATTTTTTCCTAGTGTATATTTATTAATTCTGTTAGTCCCAGCTCCCATGATACCGCGCATACCGCCAGTACCAAATTCTAAATTCTTATAGAAACTATCTGCTAGCTCCTCTGGATTGTGAGCGATATTTTCTTTAATGGCTTGCTGAGTTTCCTCATCAAAGGTTGCTGTAAGCCATGCATTTGCTTTCTCTAAAATAGCGGGATCGTGGTATACCATAAGAATAAGTGTTGTTTACTAACAAAAATACGATTTTGTTATAATTTGTAAAGCTCCCACGATTGTTGTCTACGTGGTGAGCTACGTGTTATATAGTCTCTTTAATATTATATCTCTTTTTATCACGTTTTGATCTTAGTACAAGTTCTCCTAAGAAGCCAGCAATAAATAGTTGAATACCTATAAGCATCGCAACAAGTGAGATGTAAAATTGTGGTCTCTCCGTAATAAGTCTACCAGCTCTATTCACAAATAGTTTATCTACACCTAAATAGCCGGCAAATCCAAAACCTATTACAAACATGAGTACACCTAAGGCTCCAAAAAGGTGCATAGGTCGCTTTCCAAAACTTCCTAAAAACCAAATTGTGAGTAAATCTAAAAAGCCATTTAAAAAGCGCTCCATACCAAATTTAGTCTCACCATACTTACGAGCCTGATGCTGTACTACTTTTTCACCTATGTTTGAAAATCCTGCATTCTTAGCAAGCACTGGGATGTAGCGGTGCATCTCGCCATATACATCTACGGTTTTTATTACTTCTTTTTTGTAGGCTTTTAAACCACAATTAAAGTCGTGTAGTTTGAGTCCGCTAGTTTTTCTCGCTGCTGCGTTAAAGAGTTTGCTAGGTAAATTTTTTGCAATGACAGAGTCGTAACGTTTCTTTTTCCATCCTGAGACTAAGTCATACTTATCTTGAGTAATCATTCGGTATAAATCTGGAATCTCCTCTGGATTATCTTGCAAATCTGCATCCATAGTGATAATCACATCACCTTCGGCAGCTTCAAAACCTGCGTGTAGTGCTTGTGATTTACCGTAGTTGCGGTTAAAGCGAATTCCTTTGATGTTATCATGCTTTCGCGAAAGCGTATCTATCACCTCCCAAGAACCATCTGTGCTTCCATCATCTATAAATAGGATTTCATAAGAAAAACCATTGGTTTCCAGAGTTTCTGAAATCCAATGGTGTAGTTCTTTAAGTGATTCTTCCTCGTTAAGTAGAGGTATGACAACAGATATTTGCATAAATAGTTTTTAAGCGTCTGCGTATGGGTTTTCTTTTTTCATTATTAAACCTCCTATTAAAGAGATAATGAAGCCGAAAAATAATGACAACATGATAGCAATAGGAATTATAAAGCCAATCTTAGTAAAAGGTTCTTGAAAAGAAATAGTCTGATCAATTTGTGAGTCTGTCATGTCTGGATACATCTCAATCATTTGAGTACGTAGCGCATCAAGTGCTAGTTCTGAGTAATTAGGTTCCAGAACTTGAGTGAGTACGAGAACCCATAGAGCACCTAAAAGTGCTGCTATTAGTGATACTCCTAAGCCAATTTTAATCGCTTGTCCAAGTTTTAAAAAACCTCCGTTACTTTCTTTAAACGCTTTTAAAGCTAGAATAATAACTACGACTGTCATTACAAAATTGAGAACCCCTAATGACCAATGAGGGGCAAGGAAGTTATCTGTTACGTATAATATTACATTAAAGAGAATGGCTAGTATACCTAGTACTAGACCAAATTTGAGCATTACATCTTTTGCAGATGTTGGTTTGTCTTCTAATATCATAATAATGGTTGTTTTGTGTTATGGTCAGTTAGTACACAAATATACAATATCGTTACACCGAGCGTAGAAAAATCGTAACTTCGTGAAATAGGTGATATTTATTTTAAAAAATAGTTGTTCGTTTTTAAAATTTGTGTAAATTTGCACCTCGAAAAATAGAATAATTTTAAGTACGATTATAATGAAAGCAGATATACACCCAGAAAATTTTAGAGTAGTAGCATTTAAAGACATGTCTAATGATGAGGTGTTCTTAACAAAATCTGCTGCAGATACTAAAGAAACTATTGAGATCGAAGGAACTGAGTATCCTTTAATAAAATTAGAAATCTCTAGAACTTCACATCCATTCTATACAGGTAAAGCTAAGCTTGTAGATACAGCTGGACGTATTGATAAGTTCAAAAACAAATACGCTAAGTTCAAGAAGTAATTTCTTGCTCTTATTTAAGTACAAAGCCTCCTTTTTAGGAGGCTTTTTTTATTTGTAATAGTTAAGTAGGTGGTGTTAATGCTTCGGTGGTTTGTTGTATAGATAGGCAGTAGTACTTTACTACAGTGTTATTTTTGAGTGGGACAAGGGCAAGTGTGATTAAATTATACTTGTAACCCTAGTAGTCTGGTTCTGGTTGTTATGATTTTTATAGACATTTTTATATAATCTGTAATTATTATACGACTGATAAACCACTACAAATACTTAAATTTGCAACCTTTACAATAGCAGATAACTATGTTTGATAATTTAAGTGATAAGTTAGATAAAGCCCTACACGTACTCAAAGGTCACGGTAGCATTACGGAAGTAAACGTTGCAGAGACGCTTAAGGAAGTGCGTCGTGCTCTTATAGATGCAGATGTTAACTTTAAGACAGCAAAGGAATTTACAAACCGTGTTAAAGTAAAAGCTCTTGGAGCAGATGTATTAACTACGCTCCAGCCTGGACAGTTAATGGTTAAGCTAGTAAAAGACGAGCTTACAGAATTAATGGGAGGTGATGCAGCTGGAATTAACCTTTCTGGTACACCGTCTATTATTTTAATGTCAGGATTACAAGGTTCTGGTAAGACAACTTTCTCAGGTAAGCTTGCAAACTTCCTTAAAACCAAGAAAACAAAGAAACCTTTACTAGTTGCCTGTGATGTATACCGTCCAGCAGCAATTGATCAGCTACACGTAGTAGGAGATCAGATCAAGGTAGATGTATATTCTGATCGTGATGAGAAGAACCCAATCAAGATTGCTCAAGATGGTATTGCTTTTGCAAAAGCAAACGGTCACAACGTAGTAATTATTGATACAGCAGGTCGTCTTGCTGTAGATGAGGCAATGATGAAAGAAATTGCAGATGTACACACTGCAATACAACCACAAGAGACACTTTTTGTAGTAGACTCGATGACTGGTCAGGATGCTGTAAATACAGCAAAAGCTTTTAATGATATCCTTAACTTTGATGGTGTTATCCTTACAAAGCTAGATGGTGACACTAGAGGTGGTGCAGCAATCTCCATTAAATCTGTAGTAAACAAACCTATTAAGTTTATAGGTACAGGGGAGAAAATGGAGGCGATAGATGTATTCTATCCTTCGCGTATGGCAGATCGTATTCTTGGAATGGGAGATGTTGTATCTCTTGTAGAAAGAGCTCAAGAGCAGTTTGACGAAGAAGAAGCTAGAAAACTGCAAAAGAAGATTGCAAAAAACCAATTTGGTTTTGATGATTTCTTAAAACAAATACAGCAAGTAAAGAAAATGGGTAACATGAAGGACCTTATGGGAATGATCCCAGGTGCCGGAAAGATGCTCAAAGATGTAGATATAGATGATGATGCTTTTAAGCATATAGAGGCAATCATACACTCTATGACGCCTAGTGAGCGTGAAAATCCCGCTACGATAAACGCCAGTCGTAAAAAACGTATAGGGAAAGGTTCTGGTACATCTGTGCAACAAGTAAATCAGCTACTCAAACAATTTAATCAGATGAGTAAGATGATGAAAATGATGCAAGGAGGCGGAGGCCGCAAGATGATGCAGATGATGAATCAAATGAAATAAAATTATCCTAAAAAGGCGCCTTAACGGGTGCCTTTTTAATTTTACAAATACAAACTAAACCATAACGCTATTACCTATGACTATTCTTGACGGGAAGAAAACATCAAATGACATTAAAAACGAAATCAAAGCCGAAGTTGATAAAATGAAAGCAAATGGTGAGAAGGTTCCTCATCTTGCTGCTGTGATTGTAGGTAATGATGGAGCTTCTCTCACATATGTAGGGAGCAAAGTACGTGCTTGTGAGCGTGTAGGTTTTGAGTCTACTATGGTACGCATGACAAACACTACTAGTGAAATTGAATTACTAGATAAAATTGAAGAGCTTAACCAGAACGAAGATATCGATGGTTTTATAGTGCAGCTACCACTACCACCTCAGATCGATACTCAAAAAGTATTACTAGCAGTAGATCCAGATAAGGATGTAGATGGTTTTCACCCTACAAACTTTGGAAAGATGTCTCTTGATATGAGTACATTTATCCCTGCAACGCCTTTTGGTATCCTTGAGCTTATGGATCGCTACGGTGTAGAGACTAAGGGAAAACATACCGTGGTTATAGGACGTAGCCACATTGTAGGTAGACCTATGAGTATATTAATGGGGCGTAAAGGCTTCCCAGGAAACTCTACTGTTACCTTAACACACAGTCATACTAAGAATATAACGCAAATTACATCGCAAGCAGATATCATTATTACTGCACTAGGAGTTCCTGGATTTCTTAAAGCCGAAATGGTAAAAGATGGAGCTGTAATTGTAGATGTGGGAATCACTCGTGTACCAGATGAAACTCGTGAGAGAGGATATTATATTACTGGTGATGTAGACTTTGAGCCTGTAAGTAAAAAGGCGAGTTTTATTACGCCAGTACCAGGAGGAGTAGGGCCTATGACTATCGCAATGCTACTTAAAAACACATTGCTTGCACGTGAGCGTCACAGAGCGATGTCTAAGAAAAAGTAATTAGGCATTTCTTGCGGCTCCAAAGAAAATAGGAATCGCAATCATGAGCATGCTCATAATTCCTAGGATAGTAATAATCCAGTTATATCGTTTGCCAATTAATCTTGATAAAACATATAGCAAAGCTGTTGCAACTCCTAGAATAAGTGGAATCCCAGCAACCGAAGCTGCGTTCTTGCTTAGCGTACCATAATCGCCATAGTAGAGCATTGCGGTACAGATGATAATAAAACAGCCCAAAGTGATTAAGTTCCACTTTGGGCTGTTCTTTTTTTGTGTAAAGCTCATATTATTTGATGACGTTTACATCTGTAAAGTATAGCCTAAAGCTACCATCTTCACTCTTGTGATCTGTTGCTATAGAGAGCCCTTCGATATTTTTGTAACCTTCAAAAGTTGTAATCATAGAAGGCTCTGTAGCATTTCCTTTTCTAAAAACCCATTCGGTAATTACATAATCATCTCCGTAGTAAAAGTCGTAGGCATCTCCTGGTGTGTAACCTCCTTCATTTCCGTAGAGAAGAGTGAGTTTTTTAGTTTGCTTTCGCGAAAGCGGACTCATTACACTATCGGTTACTTTTATTGAAGTTCCTTCATCCCAAACAAGTTGATAAGGAGCAAGAAGCCAGTATTTATCATTTATAAACCCTTGGTCTGCTTGCATAGAGGTGCTGTCTACGGTAGCACGATTGTATGAAATAGTATCTCCAGCGGCAATCATAGTCACATCATTTGTGACTGGTTTCCAAGACCATGAACGACTTGCTACAGTAGCGCCGTTGCGATCTACATTAAATGTAAAGTCAAGTTGCTTTACATCTTTCCAGTTTGCAAGACCGTTTGCATAAGCAATTTTTTCTGCTTCTGTGGTTGGTGTAAATGTAGCTTCAACTTTTAAGTTGTTTGTATCCCTTGTAGAAGTAGTATTCTCCTCTTTACAGCTTAAGATAACTAGAGAAGATGCTAGAAGCATTGAGTATAATTTCATAGTGTTATTTTTGAATTACAAAAATAACTAAAAAAAAGCCCTGTATAAGATTATACAAGGCTTTGCTATATTTATTATAGATTACTGTACTACAAGAACGTTGTCTGTAGATGTCTTGTTAAGTGGGCAGAAGTAAACATACTCGCCTTTAGTGAGTTTTGTAACGTTTGAAGTTCCTGTCGTATTGTTAGGTACTACTGCAGTTACATAAGCAGTTTTGATGTGATTTTCTGGATTAGAAATATCTTTTCCTTTAGGAACTAAAACAAAACCTACATCTGTACCTACATTGTTATTTGCAATTGAAAATGTGTAAGTACCTTCACTTACTACGATTTGCTTTTGAGTAAACTCTCCTTTAGTTTGCTCTAATGCGATTACTTTGTTTGAGCTCTCCTTCATCATTTTATCTTGAGCTTGTGCAGAGAAAGTTACTGTTAAGATAAGTACGAAAATTGAAATTATTTTTTTCATTGTATTGGATTTTGAACGTAAATGTTTTTTAAAAATCAGTTTAGTAATTTCATGATGGTTATAGTGATCACTAAAGCTTTATCATTTGAAATTCTTATGCTCGGTTGGACGGAGCTTTATGGCAACGCTTACATTTCAATAGCGATATTTTTTTGATTAGGTGGTAACTAGTTGTAAGTCAATTGTGAATAGCACTTTTTTTATGCTGAGTAATCCAAACACATTCTTTCTAACGTATATAAATTTATATAGTGGTTCTCAAATGGATTGAGTCATTTGAGATTGATAAATAGAATGCAACGAGTTTCCTAAATGAATCCCTCATTTTAAAAACTGTCTGGAAAAGAAATGCTAAGAGCATTTCATTTGTAAACAGTGGAAACAAAAAAAAGCCTTTCCGTTATGGAAAGGCTTTTCTATTTAACTTTTTAATGATGCTAGTCTACTGCGTCTTCTACATCATCTACTGCATTTTCTACTGCGTTTCCTACTTTTTCACCAGTAGTTTTTTCTCTACAGCTTGAAAATGAAAGTGTGAAAATTGCAATTGCTGCTAGTGTTAAAAATTTCTTAGTCATTGTTTTATGGTTTATTGATTAATTTGTTTTTATAACTTTTTTCCAGTGGCTAGTCTGTAGAGAATACCTACTACAGCTAGTACAAGTAAGATGTGAATTAAACTTCCAACTGCATCTCCAAAGCCAAAATAGCCTACGAGCCAGCCTATAATTAGAAGTACTACAATAAGTGATATAATATCTCTCATAACAATTGGTTTTATAGTTATTTGATATTAAAAGTAGTTAGCTTACTGAGATTGAAGTATTTGCTTAACGCTATTTAACATAGCCCTCTTAATGTATTGACAATTTTCTTTAAAGAGTTTAGTGTCCTTGAGGCACTAGTTCTGTCTAGTCAATTGTAAAGACCATTTTTTAAATCCTGTCTCGAGTTTGTGAGCAGTATGTGCTAGCTGTTGTACACTATGACAGCGATTACGATAAAGTATTTCTAGTTTTTTGCAAAGCTTTGAAAGTTGGCTAATACGCTCTTCTATATGCTTTTGAAAGTGCAGCTTTTTAGAATAGTCTGCTGTTATAGAGGCTTCAGCAATAGACATGGGTAGTGATAATGCTGTGTGCGAAATAAACTCAGATAGGTTTGTGGCCAGCTCTTTTTCTGAAGGACAGTTTAAAATGCTTTGTTGCAAATTTCCTTTAGAAAGCTTTCGCGAAAGCGTAAAAAGATCCATAGCTTCATTGTACAAAGCAAGACGCTTTATATCAAAAGATTGTTGAAGTTTAGGTTCTTGTACTATTTTCATCGTAAAGTAAAAATACAATTAGAATGGTTATTGTAAATTTGGTTTATTAAGCAAAAGAGGTTTTTTGCTTTAATAAAATTGTATTTTTAGCTCTTAAGTTTAAATTGTATGGTAGATGCACTTAATAATCGTATTTTAAAATGTTTACAAGAAAATGCAAGACAGTCTAATACTGCAATCGCAACTCAGGTGGGAATTAGTTCTCCTGCTGTGGGGGAGCGCATAAGAAAGATGGAAGACTCAGGAATAATACTAGGGTATAAGGCAGAAGTATCAGAAGAAGCGCTAGGATATCAACTTAAGGCAATTATTACGATTAGAGCTTTTATGGGGAAATTGAAACCCTTTTTAGAAAATGTAAAAGGATGGGAAGAGGTGGTAAATTGTTATCGTATTACTGGTAATGAAAATATCGTGATGGAAGTCGTGTTGCGCAATCAAAAGCACCTTGAGCAATTTATAGATAGAGTTATTTCTTACGGAGAGTCAAAAACACAAATCGTATTATCACATGTTGTTGCTCAAAACCCCATTCTCAAATAAGTAATAGGTGCTATTATTGAGAGTCCTTCTCGTCATTATCGTCCCAGTCCTCATCTTCATCTAGGTTGTCTAAAAATGAATTGAAATCTGAGCTCATTGCTTGAGCCGGATCATCAAAATTTATACCTGGTGGATTAAATAGGCCCCATCTATCAATAATATACTGTGCGATATCAAAAGTTTGTACCCATCGTGCAAAGATAGGTCTGAGCATCTCAATGGCATCTCCTAGTAAATCGAGATATTCTACATCTTTATAGCCAGAGGCTAGTAAGCCTTTTGAGTCTTGAATAATTTCTCTAGCTGCCTTTCTAACTACAGTGGCATTCTCCATTTTGAGGTCATAAAGATCTACCCCATGAGCAGTGGCGATAGCAGATGGTATGAGTAAAGCATTTTCCATCATTTGCTCTGTATAGCGCTGGTATAATGCTTTCTTATATTGAGAGTTAGGATTACTGTCCTCTAGTTTTATACCTTCTATAATATGTTCCACTAGATGCAGGATTACAACACCTTGTCTAAAAACTGGAAGTTTACGCCACTCATCAATTCCTTTGTCATAGCGATTGTTTTCATCTTCGGTCATAGCGCTTAATATTACATTGTTTATATGACCTTTACTGTATAATTTTATAATGAGAGGAAGACATATATAACCAAAGTTAGACTTTTTATTATCGTCAAAATCGACTCTCTACGATACCTTACAACTTCTCGTTGAGTCGATAAAAAAATCCGATTAGAGGGTCTTTTTAATTACTGGTGGCTATAGATCTTATGTTTTAAATTATTGATAGTTATTAAATCATCAACAGAGTTACATGATTATTGTTGAATTTATGGCATAGTTAAGCTATTGTAAGAAATGCCCAGAAATACTAAAAGCGCTCTAAAAAAAAATCCTAATATTTCTCCTTTTGTCTTTATAGGTACTCTGTCAAATTATACTATTTTTGTCTATGCAAAATAACGTCCTCATATTAGACTTCGGGTCTCAATACACGCAGTTAATAGCACGTAGAGTGCGAGAATTAAATATATACTGCGAGATAAAGCCATTTAATAATCCGCCTAAAGATTTGTCTTCTTACAAAGCTGTAATCCTATCTGGATCACCGCATTCTGTAAGAGGTGAGGATGCTCCGCATCCAGACCTTTCAGAAATAAAAGGTAAAAAGCCACTTCTAGGAGTTTGCTACGGAGCGCAATACCTAGCTCACTTTTATGATGGTGAGGTAGGACAATCTAACACTCGTGAGTACGGGCGAGCAAAACTCTCAGTGGTAGACGAAGGCGAACTTTTCTTAGAAGGTGTTTCTGCAGGTAGTCAGGTATGGATGAGTCACAGTGATACCATCAAGAAATTACCAGCAGGAGCAAAGCGCATAGCATCTACTCATGATGTGGAAAATGCCGGATATAAACTTGAGGGGGAAGAAACTTATGGAATACAGTTTCACCCAGAAGTATATCACTCTACAGATGGAAAGCAGATTTTAGAAAACTTCTTAGTAAAAATTGCAGGAGTAGCACAAACATGGACACCAGATGCCTTTGTGGATACTACGGTTGCAGATCTAAAAGCAAAGCTTAATGATGATCGTGTGATTTTAGGACTTTCAGGAGGTGTAGACAGTACTGTTGCAGCTACATTACTTCATAAAGCAATAGGCAAGAATTTATACTGCATTTTTGTAAATAATGGATTGTTACGTAAAGATGAATATACTCAAGTTCTCAAGCAGTACGAAGGTATGGGGCTTAATGTAAAGGGTGTAGATGCTTCGGCACGTTTCTTGGAAGCGCTAGAAGGAGAGAGTGATCCAGAGACTAAGCGTAAGGCTATAGGACGCGTTTTTGTAGAAGTATTTGATGACGAGAGTAAACTTGTAGAAAATGCAAAGTGGTTAGGTCAAGGTACTATTTACCCAGACGTAATTGAATCTGTAAGTGCAACGGGAGGACCTAGTGCAACTATAAAATCTCACCACAATGTAGGTGGATTACCAGATTATATGACACTTCAAGTAGTAGAGCCTTTAAGAATGTTATTTAAAGACGAGGTGCGTAGAGTAGGAGCGAGCATGGGTTTATCACAAGAACTTTTAGGAAGACACCCTTTTCCAGGACCTGGTCTTGCGATTAGAATTCTGGGAGATATCACCGCAGAGAAAGTACGTATCTTACAAGAGGTAGATCATATATTTATTAGCGGTCTACGTGAGTGGGGATTATATGATAAAGTATGGCAAGCAGGTGCTATGTTATTGCCAGTAAACTCAGTAGGAGTAATGGGTGACGAGCGCACGTATGAAAAATGTGTGGCACTTAGAGCTGTAGAGAGTACAGATGGAATGACGGCAGACTGGGTAAATCTTCCTTATGAATTTTTACAAAAAGTGTCTAACGATATAATTAATAAGGTAAAAGGCGTTAATAGAGTAGTCTATGACATAAGCTCTAAGCCACCTGCTACTATTGAGTGGGAATAATTCTTAACTATGAAAAAATATATTACTGTAATTGCGATTGTTGTTTTTAGCGCTTTCGCGAAAGCGTGCTCAACACCAGCAGCTACATTATCTAGCAATACTGCTACTGTTCAAAAGTTTGTTTCCCACCAAGTAAAAGCTGGTGAAACACTAAATGATATAGCCGATAAGTATGGTATAACCACAAAAGATATCACAAGACTCAATCCAGATGCTCGTGAGGAGGTTTACGAAGGCTTAGTTTTAATCTTGCCATCTACAGCAACTGTTGTAAATAAAACAGAGACCGTTGATCAAGACAACTTAAAGTTTAAGACGCACAAGGTAAAGCGCAAAGAGACACTTTATAGCATTTCTAAAAAGTATGGCGTTTCTCAAGATGTGATAAAACGTTTTAATAAGTCTTTATATAGCGAAGTGTTGCGCAAAGGTGATAAGCTACGCATACCTGTTAATTATTCAGAAGCTAGCACGCCAGATGCGGTGGTAAATTTACCAGAAACACAGGTGTCATACATAACGCATAATGTAATTGCAAAAGAGACTAAGTACGGAATTGCTAGAAAGTATGGAATTACTATAGCAGAGCTTGAAAGTACAAATCCGTCGCTTAGAGATGGACTAAAGATAGGGGATGAACTTAGGGTTCCTAAAGCAAATTTTGCAAAAAGTACTATCATTGATAATGATGAGTATGCCTTTTATGAAGTACAGAAGGGAAATACACTATATAGCCTGTTACGCATTTTTAAGCTAGAAGCAGACGAGCTGATAGCATTAAACCCTGCACTAGACGAAGGTCTTAAGGAAGGTATGATTCTCAAAGTGCCTAAGGGAAGCCCAGGATCTGGCACGCCTACACAGGCCGTTGCAGAAAACCAAGGGAATCCTGAGGTTACCATTCTAGAAGGTAAAAAAGGATCTTTGCTCAATCAATTAACAGACTTCTCACCAAAACGTATTGCTGTAATGCTTCCTTTTGGAGTGGGGCGTGTAAATACAGGGAATACAGAGGTAAATGAAAATTTACTTAGAGATGATCGTATTCTTAGACTATCATTAGACTTATACAGTGGTATGCTTATGGCAGTTCAAGATGCAAAAAAAGCTGGTATTTCTACTACGGTAGATACCTATGATACCTCATACAATCGTAAAGATGGCGCGGCAACAAATGCACGCAAAGTAGAAACTATTATACAGTCAAATGATTTTTCTGGGGTTAATGCTGTAATAGGACCGCTTTTAGGTAATAATATAGATAGAGTGTCATCACTTCTCAATGCACGCAACATACCCGTGATATCACCTATGTCTAACAAGGTAGCTGGTAGAAAGAACATTTTTGTGTCAAGACCAGAGGATAACTTGTTAAGTAAAAAGATGCTTTCTTATTTAAAGGCTAATGGATCTGGTAAAAATATCGTGGTAATAGCAGATAAGAAAAATAGCTCAACATTGTCAAAATTGAGAGCTATTTTTCCAAATCTTAAGACGGTAACTCCTCGTTCTAACGATAAAGGATATTATCTATATCCAGATGATATACCATCACAACTTTCTAGCGAACTAGAAAACTGGGTAATTGTAGAGACTAATGATGTGCCATTAATTAGTAGTGTAACTACTAGTCTTAATGGCCAGTTAGGTGCTCTTAAGGTTGTAATGTTTACTACAAACAGGGGTAATGCTTATGATAGTGATGAGATACAGCATGATCACCTAAAGAATCTCGCTTTCCATTTCCCATCTGTAGAAAAAGAGTATGCGTACAATAAAGCAAAGGCTTTTATTGACAGTTATGAGACGATGTATGGTGTAAGTCCTAGTGAGGCAGCAATAAGAGGTTATGATGTTATGTATGACACACTACTACGTCTTGCATACTCGTCAGACTTATATGCTGCAGCAGCTACTGGTGTGGAGACAGATTATGTGGAAAATAAGTTCAAGTATGGAACAAGAGCTAAAGGAGGCTTTTCAAACAATGCCGTGTATCTTATGAAATATACAGATACATTAGAACTTGAAGAAGTGCCATTTGTAGAAGAATAAATTGATTTATTTACATTGGATTAAAAAAGGGATTGACGTAAGTCAATCCCTTTTTTAGTTGCTAGGATAAAATTCTATAATCCTCCATTTGCTTGTAAATCTTGAATGCATAACGCGTCAAAATTAGGAAGTGATGCTGTATTACTAGTATTAAAGATAGTAGTAACGGTTTGAAAATACATTAAGCAATCTTCTACGCTACAATGTCTACCATTTTCCTCGTCATGGTGATCTGAGGTTAGTGGTGTCCCACCGTTTACAAGTCCAAAAATATGACCAAACTCATGACGTATAGTACCTGTTTCAATCGCAGTTCTATTTCCAGGAGTTATTGTATTCTCACTGATATCTTTTAGTGTTTTCTCATAGATAACCATCGAGGTATTTCTATAGGCAGTGCCTAATACCACAGAAGTATCAGTGTCAGTAGGGTTACTTTCGTCAGAAAAGAATAACCATACTCCTATCTCATCACCATTATTAAAAACAGATCGATTTGCATCTTCTATGGCCACGATCTCATTTATGTCATAAGGGCCTTCGGTATCAGTTGTGATTGTAGATTCTACGATTGTAATACCATCTGGTTTGTTAAGTCGCTCTTCTAGAAATGGAATTAATAATTCTATAGTGCTATCTGTTGGTCTAAAACCCGCAGGATATGCAATCTCAACCCGTAGGCTAGTAAACTCATCACTAGATAGCAATTCATTTGCAGAGGTTCCTAGAGGTTGCTTATTTGCAGCATTTTCTGCTGGGTCAGATGATATTGTGGTTGGGTCATCATCGTCACAACTTATAATAAAAATAAGTGATAGTATTAAAAATGCAAGCTGTTTCAATGATTTCATGTGTATAATGTTCTATATTTATGCCCTTATTATAACAACAAAAATGATGAAAAAAATATTTATAGCCGTATTTCTCTTTACTTCTTTAGTTGGATACTCACAGGAGAAAACCTACCACGAGCAAGTTTTGAGATATTTTCAAGTGAATGGTACTGCAGATCAGTATAGTAACGCAACTAATGGTCTTTTTGATTTATTAAAAAATCAATACGCTAGTAAGAATGTTCCAGACGCTGTGTGGAACGAATTAAAGACAGAAACGCCAAAACAAGTAGATCGTATCTTAAATATGCTGGTTTCTGCATATAGAGGAACCTATAATCAGGAGGATATACAGAATATGCTCGCTTTTTATGAAACAGGTGCTGGACGTCAAATACTAATAGACAAAACTGCATTGGATTACGAACAGCAAAAAGAAGTATCTGTATTTTATAATACACCTACAGGACAAAAAATACTAACAGCCGAACAAGATATTGCTCAAAATATTGGTGAAATATCAGAAATCTGGAGTAGAGATCTATACAGAATGATGGTAGATAAACTTGCCGAAAAAGGATATACTATGTAAGGCTAAGCCTTGCTAAATATTCATAATGATCACCTTCTAAAATGAGCTCACAATTGAGCTCATTTTTTTTTGCATACCATGCAAGTCTTTCATAGTCTAGATAAAGCCAGTCAAAGCTAGAGCTCTGCGCTCCTTTATAGCTCATCGAGTATGTTACTTCTCCATAGTAATCACGATGTGTATCCATCCAGAAACCTCCATCTTCGTCCTCAAACATAAATGCAATGTCTGATCCGTCTATAAGTATCTGCCCATCTTTGTTGAGTAATGTTTTAAGATGTTGTAAATAGCTGTCTATTTTTGATATACGTTCAAAAATTCCAGTGCCATTCATGAGTAATAAAAGAGTATCGTAGCTGCCTTTATGTTCTAGAATATTAGAG
>NZ_CM001837.1:2655867-2923865 GCF_000355805.1 Dokdonia sp. PRO95 | reverse complement strand
AAAAAAATATAAGGACGAGTTATGTAAATCTTGCATTTGGTCTTGTGTTTCTAGCAAATGTTTTCTTCCCATTTTTAGATGTTTTCATACCTAAATATAAAAGTGCGCTATTATCACTGCAACTGATATCTCTTACAGTGGTATTGTACACTAATTCCTTCGGCTTTGGAACATATTTAATGGCACAAAATAAAGAGAAAACGATTGCTCTTATTGCAATTTTCTCACTAATAGTTAATATTATTATTGGCTTTATACTAGTTTTATATTTTGAAGTACCATTTTCATATGTAATCTTGGCGACAAATGTCAGTTATTTACTTTTTACTTTTTTATGCGTTTATATGGGACTAAAATTTATGAAAATTAAAAAGTCATTCTCACAAATTTTTTCAATATTCTTACCTTTCAATCTTTTAGCTCCATATTTGCTTAGCGTGATATTTGTTTTGAATGATTTTAAATACATAATGATATTACCATTTTTACTATTTGTAATACTGAATTTAAAACCGCTTAAGTCAATAGTTGAAAAAATACGTACTCTTATGGATAGACCTAATATTATAGACTTATAATTGTATAATGCTATTTAAGTAGCATCTTTTACAAAATAGATCAATGAAGAAAAATAATTCAGATCATATAAAGGAAATTAATAAATTAGAGTTAAAATATCAATTATACGATGTATCAATTGACTCTATTCCAATATGGAGGCTTTTAAGGTTTGAATACAGAACTAAATATTTAAAGTCTAAAACTGGTTTCACTAATAGAACTTCTTTTGCTAAAAAGAAATGGTTTAAAATAGTAAAATACTTAGTCATCTCAATATTCGAGTTATTGAAAGTTACGCTTTCGCGAAAGCGTAATACTATTTTATTTTTTGCTTTTACTCGTCTATCTCAGAAAGAGAATATCTATTATGATAAATTTACTGATCCTATAATTAAATATATTGATGACCATAGAGATGTAGTAGTGCTGCAAAGAAGTCTAGGTGGCAGCTATTTTGAGCCTAGAATGAATAGTGATTTCATTTCAAAAAGTGATAGTATATTATATATATGTAGACTAGCATCTATACTGTTTTTACCGTTTACTATTTTGCGTTATTTTTCAAAATTCAAAAACCTTAAAAATAGGATTAACAAAATTTACGTTGCAGATTCCTTATATTATATTAAAACGGCATTTGTATATGGAGATTTCTTCTTTACTAAATGTATGTATAAAGCTATCTATAAATCACTTGATGTAAACCAAATTTTCTTAGTGAGTAGGCCTGTTTTTGCTGCACAAATTGTTGCTGCAAGAGAAATGAATATTCCTGTATATGAGCTTCAACACGGTGCCACCTTAAATGAAACTGTTCTCTATACAGGCCCCTATAATGACTTAATTGATCCATCATTATTTTTAACATTTGGCTCAATGTGGAAAAATGAGCATTTTGGTATACCTTTAAAACGTATAAAAAACTTAGGTTGGGCAAATACTGTCAATACAACTGATATTGAAATAAATAGAAATCGAATATTAATTATCTCAAGCCCATCAATAACTACACAACTTCTGGAAATTCTATTTGATGTTGCTCAAGAAGCTAAATCTTATATTTTCATAATGAGATTACATCCTCAAGAAAGTTTAAGTGTGAAAAATAAAATATTGTCTGATAAAATAGCAAATCTTAAAATAGAAAGTTCTACGGCAAATCTTCAAAAATCAATATTAAAATCTAAAGTTGTAATAGGTGATAATTCAACAGTACTTTATGAGGCATTAAGTCTTAATAAACCAGTAGGCCAGATTAATTATGGATTTTTTAGAAAAGAGCGTAGTGAGCTAGAAAATAAACTGTTTCGATCTATTTGCTCAAAAAGTGATTTTTCTCACTTTCTAGAAGAAACAGATTCACCGATAGCTAGGGTTAATGATATTTATAGTAGTTTTGATTTTCGTTTGCTTAATGAACTTATAACAAATAAATAATGATTACTGTCTTAGTAACTTGTGTAGGATCTGGAGTTGGCCAGTCTGCAATAGATTCACTTAATATTAGTAGAGATTACCACATAATAGGTTGTGATGGAAATCCTAATGTTTATGCCCACAGTTATTGTGACGTTTTTGAAAAAGTACCAAGTATTTATGCGGCAGAATATCTTGATACTATACTAGAATTGTGTAAAAAGCATAAAGTAAATCTTATTATACCTGGTCACGATCATGAGCTTTCTGTATTTGCTACAGAAATTGAACGATTTAATAAAGCTGGCGTATCTGTTATTGTCTCAAAGCCTGACCTCATAGAAATAAGTAGAGACAAAAAGATTTGGTTTGATTACTGGAAACCTTTAGGTTGTAATATCGTTCCAACATATTTTGTAAAAGATTTCAAACAAGAGCCAGATACCACAATATTTCCTGCTATTGTTAAACCTTCCGGAGGATCTGCCTCTCAGGGTATTTCTATTGTAAATACACTTAAAGATCTTGAAGGTCTTACTGATAATGATATCATTCAACCTTACTTATTTCCTGAGAAAACAGATCCTAATTATGAGGCTATAAAAAAGGCTGTTGCTAAAGGTGATTTTATACAACGATCAGAAATTTCAATTCAACTTGTATTTTCTAGTACCTCAAAATGTGAAGGTGTTTTTATATCAAAAAACACTCTCAAAAATGGTGTTCCAGTCTATATAGATCCTATAGACCCAAACACTTTTGAACACATAGATGAGATTTTAAAATTTGTACCTATCTGTGAAAAAATGGGTGTGAGAGGACCCGTTAATATACAGGGGCGCATATCTGATAACGGATTATTCTTTTTTGAAATGAATATGCGCTTTACTGGTATTACTGGTAATAGAGCACTTCTAGGTTTTAACGAAGTTCAATATCTGGTCAATGATTTTCTGAACTTACCTAAAACATCAATATCTACATATGCTACGGGTAAAAAAGGAGTACGACAAGTTGCTTGTACAACTATCGCTAGAGAGAGAACAAATTTGAATAAAAAAATTATTACAATACTGGGTGCAGGTAGTAATTTAGGTCAAAATTATTTGAATGGTAAAGATGTAGATAGTGATATTTCTTATAACCTTATATGTCGTAAGACATCGTTAGAAAAATATACGAATCTTTTCAAAAGAGAAGATGTAACTATCTATGATACTTCAGATGTCAATGTTGATCAGGTTTTATGCCAGTCAGATACTTTGATAAATTTTATAAGCGCGCTTGCTCCAGAGCCAGACGCTCATAAATATGATGCAATTTTATTTTTACAAGAGCTCTCTCATAAAATAGCAAAGGCGAAAATCCCGTTTATTTTGAATATTTCTTCACAATCTGTCTACGATCAATTTAGTGTTATAGATAAAACAGAAGAAATCGAAGTAGTGACAAACAGTCTATATGCTTTTCAAAAGTTACTTATAGAGAAGATATTTGCTGATTTCAATAAATTTTCTCCTATTTCTAATGTTGTGTCATTACGGATAGCCAGAATTATGAATCCAAATAATATTAGTTCTTGTGGTTTTTTCGGTGGAATGATAAAAAGATACATTGCAGGAGAGAAAATAATATTGGACACTCCAGACAATAGAACAAATCTTGTTCATATAGATGAAGTTGTTACAGCTATTGATTTTTTACAAGAATTGAGTTATACTCAAGTTTTACCTGAAATCTTAAATTTTGGGGGAGAAAATATAACAATGGCATCCTACAGCAAACTCATAGAAAGCGAGGTGAAGGGTAGTGGCTCTTTTGATTTATTAAAACAGGATAAAAATGTAGTAAGTTCTACTATAGATGATTCCAAAATCACACAATTAGGATATTCAAAAAATCTGAAATTAAGCGATATTATTAAAGAAATTGCGAGTAAATTTTAAAAGTTGTGTTATGAGAAAAAAACTTTGGAATATCTTATCTTCTCTTTACCCAATGTACTTAAATAAGATATATTCTATGAATATATCTAAAAAAGCAATTATATCTTACAAAGCAGTTTTAGATAAAAGTATCAATCCTAGAGGTATATATATTGGTGACTTTACTTGGGTGCTTGCGGGAGCTATGATATTATCACATGATCATAGTAGATCACTAAAAGCAGATACTAGAATTGGTTCAAATTGTATAATCGGCATAAAGTCTATTATCTTACCCGGAGTTGTATTAGGTAATCACGTAGTAGTAGGTGCGGGTGCCATCGTTACAAAGTCAGTCCCTAGTAACAGTGTTGTAGTAGGTAATCCAGCAAGAATTATAAAACAAGGTGTGATTGTGAATGAAAAGGGTCAGATTAAACATGGTGGTAAATCTTTTACAGTCTAAAGTCTATATTAAATAGTTTCATAACTTAAATTTTATTAATGTATAAACTATATTTAAAGCGTTTACTAGATATTGTAATAGCTTTTTCAGCTTTTATTCTTTTATTACCAATTTTTATAGTGGTGGCAATTTTAATTGCAACTAAAACTAAGGGTTCTGTTTTTTTTAAACAAAAGCGTCCTGGATTAAATGGTGAGATATTTTCTGTCTTAAAGTTTAAAACAATGACAGATGAATGTGATGCAAATGGTAAACCTTTACCAGATGAAGAAAGAATAACTAAGGTAGGACAATTTATAAGATCTACATCGTTGGATGAAATCCCTCAATTGCTTAATGTTATTAAAGGTGATATGTCACTTGTAGGCCCAAGACCCTTACTCACTAAGTATTTACCTCTTTATAATGAAAATCAAGCAAGACGTCATAACGTGAAACCTGGAATAACAGGCTGGGCTCAAGTAAATGGGAGAAACAGTATATCTTGGGAAAAGAAATTTGAACTTGATGTGTGGTATGTAGATAACTTGAGTTTTATTTTAGATCTCAAGGTCCTTTTTAAAACTTTTTTAAAAGTAGTAAAGAGAGATGGTATAAACTCTGATACGTCTGTTTCTATGGAAACATTTACAGGGTCAAAAGATTAATTACAATATTCTTTGGGTGATTATTTTGATTTAATATTAATGATATATCACTATACTATATTTTTATAAATTTGACTTCTGTTAATAAATATTAGTAGAGTATGACAAATTTTATTGTAAATATAAAATCATCAATCAAATCTTAAAACTAAATGCAGAATTCTAAAATATGGCTATCATCTCCACATATGGGAGGAAATGAGCGTAAATTTGTTACTGAAGCCTTTGACACAAACTGGGTTGCTCCATTAGGTCCTAATGTCAATGGTTTTGAAAATGATCTCAAATTATATCAAAAAGGCGATGTAGAGGTCGCTGTTTTGAGCTCTGGTACAGCAGCTATTCACCTTGCATTAATACAGTGTGGTGTAGTAGCAGGAGATGAAGTAATTTGCCAGACTTTCACATTTTGTGGTAGTATTAATCCAATAATGTATCAAGGGGCCACGCCTATACTTGTAGACAGTGAACCTGAAACCTGGAATATTTGCCCGATCCACCTAGAAGAGGCTATTAAGGATAGAATTGATAATGGCAAGAAGCCAAAAGCAATTGTAGCCGTTCATTTATATGGAATGCCTTATAAAATTGAAGCTATCAATCAGGTGGCTGAAAAGTACAATATACCTGTTGTAGAGGATAGCGCAGAGGCCCTAGGATCAACGTATAAAGGTAAAAAATGTGGTACTTTCGGTAAGTTTGGTATTTTATCATTTAATGGTAATAAGATTATTACTACAAGCGGTGGTGGAGCTTTGGTGTGTCAAAATATTGAGGATAAAAACAAAACTGTTTTTTTAGCAACTCAAGCACGTGATGAAGCCCCACATTACGAGCACACAAGCGTTGGTTACAATTATAGACTAAGTAATATATCTGCTGGAATAGGTAGAGGTCAAATGGAAGTCTTAGATAAGCACATCGGGCTACGTAGAGAAATGCATGAATTTTACGTGAAGCAATTCAAAGATATTGATGGTGTAACAGTATTTTCTGAACCTTCAGATGAGTATTATAGTAATCACTGGCTATCGGCTATTTTAATTAATCCGTTAGAGACCAACGGGATAACTAGAGAGGATTTACGCCTTGCATTTGCGAAAGTCAATATAGAATCGAGACCTTTATGGAAACCTATGCATTTGCAACCTATATTTAAAGATGCACCGTATTATGGGGGAAAGGTTTCAGAAAATTTATTTGAACAAGGTTTATGCTTACCTTCTGGTTCTAATCTAACTGATGATGATAGGTTTAGGATAGAAAAGGTTATCTTTAAAATATTCAAGTAATTTTTATGTTGAAAAGAATAATAGAAGCTATAAATCGATTATTTAAAGAAGAAAATAAACTCGATATACGAAACTTACGGTACTTACCTAGATGGGCTGTTTTATTTATAGACGTTTTTCTTATTCTTTTTGCTGTTGTTGTTACCTATATATTGTTAGATGGTATTGCAATTAGACCTTTAAAAACTATAGGTTTAAATAAACAGCTCAGCTTAATTTTAGGAGTTAACTTTGTATACCTATTAATTTTCAAAACTTATGCAGGTTTAATAAGACATTCATCCTATATGGATGCTTTAAAATTAGTTTTTGCTTCTGGATCTACCTTTTTAAGTCTAATTCTAATTAATATTATATGCCTATCGTTCGGTTATCCAAAAATCTTTCTAACCACAGGAGTATTTTTATTTGCAGTTTTATCTTTTAGTATACAATTTATATTTAGACTACTAGTAAAGCAGCTGTACGATTCTTTTAAACTAGTATTAAAGGATGAAGAATTAGTAAAAGCTGTTATAGTTGGCATTGATGATAGTGCAATATCAATAGCTGCTGCTCTTGATATTGAACACCCACAACGATTTGTTGTTCAGGGATTTATTTCAAAAAGGCAAAACAAGAGTTTACGAATACTGAGTAAACCTGTTTTAGAATTAAATAATGGCATCGATAAACTAACAAAAAAACTTGATGCATCTGCAATAATCTTTGCCGGAAACACACTTAATGCAGAAGAGAAATTCCAAATTGTAAAGGAATGTTTAGAATATGACATTAAAGTTTATAATTCACCTTTAGTAATTAATTGGAGCGAAAAAACGACTGTTACCGATCAGCTCAAAACTCTTCAGATTGAAGATCTTTTAGATAGGGACCCTATAAAACTAAATGATGATATAAAATCTCAAAAAATAAAAGATAAAACTGTCTTAGTAACTGGTGGGGCGGGATCTATAGGTAGTGAAATTGCTCGACAGGTTTCCTCTTATAAGCCTTTTAAACTTATAATTTTAGATCAGGCTGAATCACCTCTGCATAATCTCAGCTTAGAATTACTAGGGACGTATCCGGACATTGATTTTGAGTTTGTAATATGTGATGTTGCAAATAGAAATAGATTACGTGTACTTTTCGATGCTTTTAAAATTGATATTATATATCACGCAGCCGCATACAAACACGTACCATTAATGGAGAACAATCCATCTGAGGCCATACTTACAAATATTTACGGCACAAAAAATCTAGCAGATATTGCAGCAAAACATAAGGTAAGTCATTTTGTTATGGTAAGTACTGACAAAGCTGTTAATCCTACTAATGTTATGGGTGCGACCAAAAGGGCAGCAGAAATGTATGTACAATCAAAGAATTTTAACTTACTTGAAAAAGGTAAAAAGAATACTACTAAGTTCATCACAACGAGGTTTGGCAATGTGCTAGGATCTAATGGATCTGTAGTACCATTATTTAAGAAGCAAATTGAGGGTGGAGGACCAGTGACGATAACCCATCCAGATATTATACGCTATTTTATGACTATACCTGAGGCGTGCCAACTCGTTCTGGAGGCTGGAACAATGGGTAAAGGAGGTGAGATTTTTATATTTGATATGGGAGAGCCAGTACGTATAATGGATCTCGCAGAAAAGATGATTAAGCTAGCGGGACATACTCTTAATGAAGATATAGAAATAAAGATCACAGGTTTACGACCAGGGGAAAAGCTTTACGAGGAATTATTGAGTAACGAAAGTAAAACTTTACCTACGCATCATGACAAAATAATGATAAGCGAGGATCTAGAGAATGACTATGAACAGATTAATACAGTAATAAATTCAATTATAAAAGCGGCAATTAAAAATAATAATACAATTAGTGTTGCTAAGCTTAAATCTTTGGTGCCTGAGTTTAAAAGTAATAATTCGGAATATGAATTATTAGACATAAACGTAGGTGGAATTGATAATAACAATTTGTCTTTTGAAAATTCAAACACCAACAGTTCTAATTAAAGAAGCCATACACTTCTTATATTTCTCAATTGTAAATGAGAGTTCATGCAGCTTTAATTTTTATTTGGTTATTTACATCAGTTTGTGCTGGCCAAGATGATTTTGAAGTAAGAGGTACGTTTGAATCTAGACTTTTTTCTAAAAAAAATAGACTTCCTTTTTGGAGTTTTACTAATAGTCAAGGTTTTTTAAATGAGTCAAGTACTTATGGGGTTTCCGCTTTCGCGAAAGCGGACTATATCATATCAAATAATCATATATTAACTCTAGGTGCAGGTGCTTATCTATCTGATGGCTTTGAGGATAATCTAAGGAGAAGTGATTTATATTTGGAATATAGAAACAGATCAATTTTAGTGACCTTAGGAGCTAAACAACTTCCTCAATATGAATATAATTTATCTACCATAAATGATAATATTTTACAAACTGGAAATTCGCGACCATTTCCCGGAATCATCATTTCTAATGTTAAGCCAATTAAATTATCAGATAAATTTTCATTAGACGGTGAGTTAGCTCATTATAGTTTGAATGATAATCGCAGTACAAAAAATGCGCAGATTCATTATAAAATGATTAGAACTAATTGGAGAATAAATGAAACAAGTTCTCTTTCTATAGCACTAAGACATTATGTACAATGGGCTGGTACGCTCTCAGACGGAACTGAACTTCCAAGTGACTTAAATGCATTTGGTAGAATTTTTATTGGAGCCAATGGAGGCGATATAGATAACCCTAACGAAGCTATTAACGCTTTAGGAAATCACTTAGGTAGTTATAATGTTAATTATAAAAAATACTTCAAAAATGGAACATTAGCGCTCTATCATCAATCATTGTTTGAAGATCGATCTGGACGAGAATTAAATAATTTTCCTGATGGTGTATGGGGTATAACTTATTTACCTAAAGGAAGTAAGTTGATTAGGTCAATACTTTATGAATATATACAAACGGTATCGCAGAGTGGCGCTCCTAGACCAACAGAAGGACTTAACCAGCAGAGTGGTGATGATAATTATTTTAGTAATAATATTTATCCATCTGGGTGGACTTATGAAGGTGCTATTATAGGATTACCATTAATTAATCCCTTCGGCAACACAATGACGCCTAGTAATAACAGAATGATAGGTCATCATCTAGGTATAGCTGGATCACTAGGGAAGATTGACTATACAATTAAAGGGTCTTATATACAGAATCTTGGAACGTACAACTCGCCCATTAAACCTAGACAACAAGCGTTTTATAGTTATGCAAATTTTTCTTATGACACCAATATTCTCGGAATTATCAATCTTTTTTTAGGAGCAGATTATATCAATGACTTCTCTAATGCAACAAGTATAGGAATAGGGTACAAGTACAACTTAGAGTGATTATTTTTCAAAATAGCTTAAATATTCGAGGTAGCTTACAATTGAAAAGCTTTTTGTTCTTTTGAAATTGATTATTGCATTCCTAGTTATATAATTTTAATAATTTTCACTTAAGTCTTTTCTATCTCGTCTTCGTATCTCTTATAATGGAGTTTATCTTTGTGAAAAGGTTTGATTTTTTCATTTGTAATGAATTTACTTATTGCGTAGAATTCATATATACATAGTCACTGAAGTAGTATTTAGAAATTATTCTTAGAGTATAAAAATCCCTAACAAAATAAATATGTCAAAATTATACACTCCATTCAAAATAAGAGGCTTAGAATTATCCAATAGAATTGTAGTTTCTCCCATGTGCCAATATAGCTCAGTTAACGGATTGGCAAATGATTGGCACCTTGTTCATTTAGGTTCTAGAGCTGTAGGAGGAGCTGGGCTCATTATTACTGAGGCTGCTGCAATTTCTCCAGAAGGAAGGATTACACCATCAGATATGGGAATTTGGTTAGATGAGCATATTGAGCCTCTTAAACGGATTACAACATTTATTAAGGAACAAGGAACAGCAGTGGGAATTCAGCTAGCACACGCTGGTAGAAAGGCAAGTACATTACCACCTTGGGAGGGGAGTAAAATACTAACTAGTGATGATGGTGGATGGGATCCTGTAGCGCCATCACCTATAGCGTTTGATGAGAACGGCCTTATGCCAAAAGAACTCTCTAAGGACGAAATTAAAGATATCATAAAGTCATTTGTAGATGGAGCTAAGAGAGCTGTTGAAGCAGGTTTTGATGTCATTGAGATTCACGCTGCACATGGTTATCTTTTAAATCAGTTTTTATCACCTCTCACTAATAAAAGAGAAGATCAATATGGTGGTTCTTTTCAAAACCGAGCGCGCATGTTGTTAGAAGTTGTTGAAAAAATTAGAACCGTGATTCCTGTAAAGATGCCTTTGTTTGTACGAATATCTGCTACAGAATGGGCAGAAGGTGGTCATACCATTGAAGATTCTCTGAAAATTTCTCAGCTTCTTAAGGATAATGGAGTAGACTTGATAGACTGTTCAACGGGAGGTGTTGTTAAGAATCAAGAAATTCCAGTTAAAAAAAACTATCAAGTTCCTTTTGCAGAAAAAATCAAAAAGGAAATTAAAATAGCCACGGGTGCAGTAGGCTTAATTGATGACGCCATTCAAGCTGATGATATTTTAACTAATGATCGAGCAGATTTAATATTTGTAGGTAGAGAAATGTTACGAAATCCATATTTTGGATTATTAAGTCCAGAACTAGGAGGGAAGAAGATTGCTTGGCCGAATCAATATCAAAGAGCAAAACCTAGAAAATAGCTGTAAATTTTTGAAAATAAGTGATATATAATTATAGCTGTTTTAGAATAATAATAAAGTCAAAATTATTGTTCATCACCACTTGCCGATTGCTTAACAATATAGAAACATTGAACACTGAGTTTGATTGTAGATTTGCAAAAATCATAACTAAAAACTCTCTCAATGAAAAAAAAACTACTCAGTGCACTTTTGTGCATTGTATTGGCATTTCTTAGTGCTAATACGAATGCTCAAGGTGTTTTTATTAATGAATTGCATTATGACAACGCAGGGGGCGATGTTAATGAAGGAATTGAACTTGCTGGACCTGAGGGAACAGATTTAGCAGGATGGTCATTAGTTTTATATAATGGTTCTAATAACGAACCTTATCGAACAGTAGACCTTACGGGAGTAATAGCCAATCAACAAAATGGTTATGGAACCGTAAATTATCCTATTACAGGAATTCAGAATGGAGCTCCAGATGGTATTGCTCTTGTAGATGAAACAGGTAACTTGGTTCAATTTATATCATATGAAGGAGAACTTACTGCTATAGGAGGTCCAGCAGATGGCTTGACTAGTAGAAACATAGGTGTGTCAGAAGGAGCAAATACTTCAACCGAAAGTTCACTATCTCTATCTGGAAATGGTACAGAAGCAGGTGATTTTACTTGGGAAATTACAACTTCAAATACTTTTGGAGCGGTAAATACGAATCAAGTTTTTGGCACCTTGATTATCACGCCTATGATTAATGAATTTGTATTTAATCATGCTGGTTCTGATACCGACGAATTTATAGAAGTTCTTGCAGGGGACAATGAAGACCTCTCAGCCTATTCACTTTTAATTATTGAGGGTGATGTAAATTCTGTAGGAACTATTACTTCAGTATTTCAATTAGGTACTACCACTTCAGATGGGCTTTACACAATACCTTTTCAAAACAATGTGTTTCAAAATGGATCTCAAACGATTCTTCTTGTCACAAACTTTAGTGGTAAGCTCGGAGAAACTATTGATACAGATGTAGATGGTTTAATTGATTTTAATCCTTGGGATGAGATTATTGATAGTGTAGCGGTAAGTGATGGTGATGAAGGAGATTTGTCATACAGCGATGTTGTACTAACCAATGATTTTGACGGAGGAATTTTTACAGTAGGTGGAGCGTCTAGAATTCCTAGCCGAACTAATTCGGGAAGTACAACAGACTGGATTAGAAATAATTTTAATGGTGCTGGTCTTCCAAGTTTTCCAAGTGCAATACCGTCAGCAGGAGAAGCTATTAATTCTCCAAACTCTGAAAACATGGTAGTTTCTTCAGAACCAACAGACGACACAATATTAATCATTAATGAAATTGATGCAGACAATACTGGTACAGATACCATGGAATTCGTAGAATTATATGACGGTGGAACAGGTAATACACCTCTTGATGGTTACACCGTAGTATTTTATAATGGTTCTAGTGATTCAAGTTATGCATCTTATTCTTTAGATGGTTTTACTACAAATGCACGTGGCTTTTTTGTTTTAGGAAATGAAGCAATATCTTCCGCAAGTATTGTTTTTCCTAGTAATGGGATTCAGAATGGAGCAGATGCCATTGCCCTTTATAAAGATGCTACATATGATTTTGTTAATGGAAGTCCAGTAAATCTTGACAATCTTCAAGATGCCGTTGTTTACGATACTAATGATGCAGATGATGATGGTTTGCTTATACTTCTAAAAGAAGGTCAAGAACAGCTTAATGAAGATATTTTAAGTAATAAGGATATATTCTCTTTACAGAGATTTACAAATGGATCAGGTGGTTTAAGAGAAACTACAACTTATGTGAGTGCATTGCCTACTCCTGGAGCCACAAATAGCAATGCTACTGAACCAATTACTTTAGTCATTAATGAACTTGATGCAGACACCGCAGGATCAGATTCACAAGAATTTCTTGAAATTTACGACGGTGGACAAGGAAACACTTCCCTTTCAGGATTTGTTGTTGTTGCTTATAATGGAAATGGCGATACAATCTATAATACCTTTGACTTAGAGGGTTATATTACAAATGATGAAGGATACTTTGTTTTAGGAAATGCAGATGTTTTAAATGTAGATTTAGTAATTTCTGGTAACTCCTTTCAAAATGGAGCAGATGCTATAGGTCTCTATCAAGGAACTGCCGCTGATTTTCCAAATGGATCAGTAGTAACCCTTGATGGACTCGTTGATGCAATAGTTTATGGAACTGATGACGATACTGATTCAGAGTTAATTATATTGTTAAATCCAGAACAAGAACAACTTAACGAAAATCAAAATGGAAGTAAAGACTCAGAGTCTTTACAGAGAATTCCAAACGGACAAGGAGGGACAAGAAATACAGCAAACTATGTAGCTCAAACCCCTACACCAGGTAAGGCAAATGATGCTATTGTTGTTCCAGGGGAAATACTTACTATATCGCAGGTAAGAGCAGCGGCTGAAGGAGATACCGTTACAACTACTGGAATATTGACGGTAAGTGATCAGTTTAATGGACCTGCATTTATTCAAGATGCAACGGGAGGAATTGCAATATTTGATAATCTTGTTCATGGTGAGAATGTATTTACTATTGGTGATTCTATCACAGTTACAGGTACTAGAAGTGCATTCAATAATCTAGCACAGATAAGTCCTGTTAATGTTGTTGAAATTAATTCACCACCTACAAGTATTATAGAACCTATTACCATTGAATTATCACAACTATCTAATTATGAAGGACAATTAGTGCGTGTTTTAAATGCAAGTTTCCCAAATCCAGGTGACTTACTATTTGGAAATTCTAACTTTGAACTTACAGATAGCAGTGGAACAGGTCAGTTGCGTATCGACGGAAATGCATCTTCACTTATTACATTAACACAACCTAGTAGTTGTGATATTGTAGGAGTTGTAGGTCGTTTTGGCGATAATTTCCAACTATTACCTAGACTAGCAAGTGATATACCATGCGCTACTCCTTTCGAAAGTCCAGATGAAACCTCTGATGTTTCAAGGGATGATAGCTTTGATGTAGTCGCGTGGAATATTGAGTGGTTCGGGGATGAAAATAATGCTCCGCCAGCTGGCAGACCTATGTCTGATGAAATACAGAGAGATAGCGTACGCACAGTACTAAGAAGATTAGATGCAGATGTAATTGCTGTAGAAGAAATTGCAGATGATGTACTTTTCGCAGAACTAGTAGATGGATTAGAAGGCTACGATTATATCCTGTCTGATGCTGTTTCTAATCCAACAGGAACACCACCTTTTCAAAAGCTTGGTTTTATTTATAAAACTGCTACGGTGAATCCTGTGAAAACACAAGCTCTATTAGCTACAATACACCCATTATACAATGGAGGTGATGATAGTGCTTTAGTAGATTATCCTAGTACTACAGATCGTTTTTATGCAAGTGGTCGTCTACCTTTCTTAATGACTGCAGATGTTACTATAAATGGGAGCACAGAGCAAATAGATTTAATAGCATTGCATGCACGTGCAAATGGTAGTACACAATCTCAAAATAGATATGATATGCGTCGTTATGATGTAGAAGTACTTAAAGATTCTCTAGATGCACAATTTTCAGATAGAAAGGTTATTCTTTTGGGAGATTACAATGATGATGTTGATGAGACGGTTGCAGATGGTGTGCCCACAACAGAATCATCATTTATAACTTACGTACAAGATCCAGAAAACTACAACGTTGTTACAAGTGTATTAAGTGATGCTGGATTTAGATCTTTTGTATCTAGAGAAAATATGATTGATCATATTGCCATCACAAATGAACTTTTTGAGAATTATATCGAGAGTAGTGCATCAATAGGATATCAATTTTATGATGAAGATTATGCATTCACTGCATCTGATCACTTTCCAGTTTCAGCTAGATTCTTATTTGATACTATAGAGCCTCTAGAAGTGGTATCTATAGAAGCATTTGACATCACTTGTTTTGATGCAAATGATGGAGTTGCAACCGTTTCTATAACAGGAGGTGTTGCTCCGTATAGCTATGTTTGGAGTGATGGGCAAACAGAAAATTTTGCCGAGAATTTATCCGAAGGCACCTATTCAGTAATTATTAGTGATAGTAATGATGAAGAACTCTTAGTTGAGAACATTACTATATCTAGTCCTACACAGATAACATTTTCAGTTTCTGAGGATGTGACTATATACAAGGGTTATGATTCTAATTGTACAGTATTATCTGTATCTGATATTGTGGCAGAAGGTGATACATCCATATTATGGAGTACGGGGGAGACTACAGAAAGTATTACTTTTTGTTCTGAAGAAACAACAACCGTAACAGTTACAATAATGGATGATAATGGATGTGAGACTACAAAGGAAATTACTGTTACAGTAGAGGATGTAACATGTGGTAATAATCCATATTACAAGCGAGTTCAGCTCTGTTACAAGGGGCGTTCACTTTGTGTAAGCCGTTATGCTGCAAGAGTATTTTTACGAAAAGGTGCAACATTAGGCGCTTGCGATAACTCTTCAATTGTTGTTTCTAAAATTAAAGTATATCCTAATCCAGTAATTAAAGATGCTAATGTTAAAATTACTAGCGCTATGGATACTGATGTGACTTTTGAACTATATAATATCTTTGGTGTTCGTGTATTTTCTCAAAATGCAACAATTTCTCAAGGGAAATCAATCACAACGCTACAACTAGGGAATTTACATAGAGGTTTTTATTTCCTAAAGCCAACTGTAAATGGAGTAGTGCAAGGGACGAAAGTTCTTATCAAGAGATAATAAGGTAGTACTACATCCCAATAATTTTAAGGCTGAGCAATACTGTTATTGCTCAGCCTTTATTATATAATACCCAAATAAAGATTTTCTAAATACTACTACTCTAGAATTATTTTGTGATGATTGTAGGATTGATTTATAAAATGTTAAAGAAAAACTCTAAATCAATCTACTTTGCAAAATTTCTAGGAAGATTCTTATATTTTTTTGCTGGCTATCGTAATTACTTCCCGATACAAAAGTTTGCAAAAATATTTCCAAGAAGCTCATCATTAGTTACTTGTCCCGTAATTTCTCCAAAATGATAAAGTGCCTCTCTAATATCTATTGCCATAAGGTCTCCTGAGAGATCTGTATCTAGTCCGTATTGCACTTTTTCTATCTCTTCGAGTGCTTTGATTAATGCATCGTAGTGTCTACTGTTTGTAACAATAGTCTCGTCATTGCGCAGGGCTCCAGTGTTTACAAATTCAAGAAGTTTAGTTTTAAGACCGTCAACTCCTTTATTTTCTTTGGCAGAAATTAAATGAAGATTTGGTATTTGATTACTTATTGCTGTGATATCATTTTCACTTACTCGATCAATTTTATTGGCAACAATAATAAGAGGCTTAAGAGGAAACTTGTTTTTAATTTTTTCAATCTCTGTTTTAAAGATCTCAGCATTTGCAAGGAATTCATTTGCACTAAAAAGCAGGATCACAACTTGTGCTTGTTTTATTTTTTCAAATGTTTTCTTTATTCCTAAGCCTTCAATCACATCTACAGTTTCTCGTATGCCAGCTGTGTCTATAAACCTAAAACCAATACCACCTATAGATAGCTCATCTTCTATAGTGTCGCGAGTGGTACCTGCGATATCTGATACAATAGCGCGCTCTTCATTGAGCAGCGCATTTAATAATGTTGATTTCCCTACATTAGGTTCGCCCACAATAGCTACGGGGATTCCATTTTTTATCACATTACCTGTTGCAAAAGAATCTATGAGACGCTTGAGTACTTTTGTGATGCGAGCGATGAGCTCTTTAAATTGGCTACGGTCTGCAAACTCAACATCTTCTTCAGAGAAATCTAATTCTAGTTCAATGAGGGATGCAAAGTTTAAAAGCTCTTGACGCAGCTGTGCTATTTCATTAGAGAAGCCTCCTCGCATTTGTTGCATTGCAATTTGATGAGAGGCTTCATTATCACTAGCAATAAGATCTGCAACAGCTTCTGCTTGACTTAAGTCCATTTTACCATTAATAAATGAACGTAGTGTAAATTCTCCTGCCTGCGCAGCACGACAGCCTGACCTTAATAGTAACTGTATGATTTCTTGCTGAATATAATTAGATCCGTGGCAAGAAATTTCCACGGTAGGCTCGCCAGTGTATGAGTTTGTGCCTTTAAATAATGAGACTAGAACTTCATCTATAGTGCGCTCACCATCCATAATATGTCCTAAGTGAATGGTATGTGTTTTTTGCTCTGATAACACTTTACCACTTACAGATTTAAAAATAGGGGAGGTTATTTCTAGGGCTTGAGCTCCAGAAACGCGTATTACGGCAATTGCGCCAGCGCCTGCTGGACTTGCTAAAGCTACTATAGTATCTTGTACATTCATCTTTACAAAATTACGTAAACGTGTAACATTTTCGCGTAAGCATATACATATATAGTATCAATCAACAATCAATCATATGGAAATTGTACAACAAACCACATTTGCGCGTGAAGATAGAACGCTGCTAGCACTTACTCATCTATCCCAACTTCTAGACTATATCACTGGTTTTGGAGGTTTTATAGTACCACTTATATTGTGGCTTTCTAATAAAGACCGAGTAATTGACATGGATGAGCATGGAAAATCTATTGCAAATTTTCAGATAAGTCTGTTCATTTATTGCATACTGAGCATCCCTGCAATACTAGTATTTGGGTTAGGTCTCGTTACTTTATTAATACTTGCGGTGTTAGGCTTTATTTTGCCTATAATAAATGCAATACGAGCTAGTAATGGGGAAGAGCCTAATTATTATATCAGTATAGAATTCTTTAAGTAGACTGGAGATATTTTTTATCCATCCAAAAAGTACCAAATGGAATAATAGAGCATAAAAGGACGATTCCTACTGTTTTATTGTTCCATTTCATATAAGATTTCATCATAATTGCCATTACTACATAGGCAAGAAATAGAAATCCATGAGCCATACCAATAACTTTATTAGGTGCTCCATTATCAAATATATACTTTAATGGCATGGTGATAAAAAGGATTAATAAAAATGATATTCCTTCTAATACACTGAGAATTCTAAAGGTCTTAAGCATCGTATATTTTTCAACAAAAATAAGGGCAAAATAGCAACAAGCCTACTCATCAAAGAGTAACTTTTATTTAATTTCAAATAGTATTATCTGACTAAGTTGTTTTCCAAAGGAGTTAAAATTATTATCAGAGATAACGACTAGTGATCTATTTCCATTTTCAAAATTAGGACCAAAAGTCATTCCTTCAATATTATCTACAATACCATCTGTGAGCTGACTACGCACGCTACTAAAATCTAATAAAAGTTTCTTGGTCGCAGGGGTGTAAGATGAATTAGAAAGACTATTTAGGTCGTTTACATCTGTTGCATTTTTCGTTGAAACTTGGTAAATCTTAACATCATTTCCACCATCATCATGCCCCGATGCATAAGATCGTTCAAGAACTAGAAAGGAGTGTTCGTTGTATGACAAAATTTCAGTCACGCCGTTTACTTCAAGCTTACCTTCTCTAGCTACTTTATCTAGCATGTATGCATACTCTTTTTTAAACGTTTTACGCTCATGATCTATATATGCAATACGTACGGGAGAGTTTGCGTCACTTGCAGTAGGTACAATACCATCTTGTTTGAGTGGTAATTCTGTAGTTACCCAGAAACCTTTGTTATCGTAATTTCTAGAGAGCGCTTCAAAAACTCCATTGTTATGTGGGCCACTAGCAATATCGTTTTGAACAAGATATCTAGAAGGAATCGCAATAGCATTTTTAAAAGCTCCATCCATACTAGATGTTCTTATAAAAGGATTAATACCCTTGCTTATATTTCCTTCACTTGACCATATAATGTCATTAGAAGGAGTTACCCGCAGTGATTCTGGATCAGCTAGCCCACTTTTAAAAGCAATACCTAAGGTATCCTTAAAATTTACCATCGAGGTGAAAACAGGTAATTGTAACTTGCCATTTTCAATCTTAATATCTGCAATATAAAATCGCGGATTTTTTCTATCGTCACTTATGATATACCACTTACCATCCATATAATCGATACTAGATAGGCCACCCACAGCTATATCTTCATACATAGCATCGGCAGGAATAATCACTTCATTTACAAAGTCGAGCTGTCTTATTTCTTGCGTTTTACTTTGAAGAAGGCTTGAAGATTTACAAGAGAGTAAGAGGGTTATGATAAGAAGCGAATAGATTTGTTTAAAAGCCATTTGAGAACGAGTTATGTTATTTACAAAGGTGTCACTTTTTTAGATTTAGTTTAAGAAAATTTCTTGTTTGCTTTCGCGAAAGCGTGATTATCTTTATAAAAAACACGTAATCATGGAATCATTAAAAGATAAAGTTGCATTAATAACTGGTGGAACTAAGGGTATAGGGCGAGGTATAGCCGAAGCCTTGTTGCATCAAGGAATGAAGGTTGCAATCACAGGAAGAGATGAGAAAGGTGCCAAAGAAGCAGCTCATGAACTAACTGAAAATGATAATTACATACTCGGTATTGCAGCAGATGTAAGAAATTATGAAAGCCAGCAAAATGCCGTAAAAGCTGTACTAGATAAATTTGGGAAAATTGATGTGCTCATTGCAAATGCAGGTCTAGGGCATTTTGAGAGTATTGCAGATATGTCTATAAAACAATGGGATGAGACCATTGATACGAACCTAACGGGAGTTTTCTACTCAGTAAAAGCCTCTCTTGAAGCGCTTAAAAAATCAGAAGGTTATATTTTTACAATTTCTAGTCTTGCAGGAACAAATTTCTTTGAAAAAGGAACAGCTTATAATGCGAGTAAATTTGGTTTGACAGGCTTTTCGCAAGCGCTTATGTTAGATCTTAGACAAGATAATGTAAAAGTGAGTACCATAATGCCAGGCTCTGTAAGTAGCCATTTTGGAGGTAGATCACCAGAGGAAGGGACTGACTGGCGTATACAGCCAGAAGATCTTGGCCAAATTACCGTCGATCTACTTAAAATGCATCCAAGAACTTTACCTAGTAAAATAGAGGTGCGACCATCTAAGCCACCTACTAAATAGTAGTATTAGAATATTATATAAAGCCTTCAATTTTAGATAAAATTGAAGGCTTTATTTTTTAATTCAAAAATTGTTTTTATTAATGGTTTGTAAACGTACGCTACTTCACTATAACGCTCAATGATATCATCGTGTAAAATTTTATTTTATGAGTAACTCTGATAACCATTTTTTTGCTTCATCAACAGAATTGAAAGACTCAAAGGGTTGATTAAAAAATTGTTTTTCTAGTACTACATTAGATTTAATGAGTGGATTATCAAATACAACAGCAATAGCTTTGAGTCCGGGATGACTTCCAGCATCCATATACACAGTAGGATCTACGGAGTATGAATTGAGCCTGTGTGAGATATAACCAAAAGGCTCATCATTAAAATAGTCTTTGCAAAATGATAATAGTAACTGGTTAGATGCTCTATCAACATGAGAACCTTCTTTCATGGTACCAATGACAAAATTCTGTTCGATTTGGATTTTTCCAAAGTCAAATTCTTTAATATTTTTCAAGTGGGTGTAGGGGATTAAATTGGCTGCAAAACTCCTTCTTTTTTTAAGAAGATAAAAGTGTTTGTCGCAAAAAAAAATCATTGCTTACCAGAAAGCAATACCTCCTTATAATCTAAGGCTTCATCAAGTGTTTGATACACAGCAAAAGGTTTTTTAAAAAACAATTTTTCAACTCTAAATGATTCTATAAGGCTTTTGTTTGGACAAACAGCTATAAACCCTTTAAGGTTTTCAATTTTTGATGTTTCTAGATAGATAATGGGATCAATAGAGTAGGAGTTTATTCTGTGGGTTATATATACAAACTCTTTATTGCTATAATATATCTCTGCAATTGCTAGTAGAATATCATTAAAATTAGGCTGTACTGTAATTCCTTCGTTCATTACAGTGTAAACATAATCATTATAGATAGTTAACTCTCCGAATGATAAGCTAAGGTGGTGTTCTATTGGTTCTGTCATAAGTTTGTAGGGGACTTGAACATTGAATATACTAATAAATAGAAATACAAACATCTATTTACCAATACATTAACTATGTGTGCATAGTATTTTAAATAAAAAATCCCCGAAAAGTCAGTTAGACCTTTCGGGGAAATAATTATAAACCCTTAGCGTTACCTACGACTCTGTAGGGGTTGCCTTTTTGATATCGATTATAAGTTCGTCTTTCTTCTCATCAAAATCCATAAATATGCCATCACCTTCTTTTAATTGAGAATTAATTATCTCCTCGGCTAGTGCATCTTCTATATATTTTTGAATAGCTCTTTTAAGTGGTCGTGCCCCATATTCCTTATCAAAACCTTTATCACTTATATAATCTTTTGCTTTTTCACTAAGTGTTAAATCATATCCTAGACCTTTAATTCTAGTATATAGTTTTGCAAGTTCGATATCGATAATCTTATGGATATCCTCACGCTCTAATGCATTAAATACTACTACGTCATCAACACGATTTAAAAACTCAGGTGCAAATGCCTTTTTAAGGGCATTCTGTATAATACTTCTTGCATTATCATCTGCTTGCGTTTTACGTGAAGCAGTACCAAATCCAACACCTTGACCAAAGTCTTTAAGCTTCCTTGCCCCGATATTTGAGGTCATTATGATAATAGTATTTCTAAAATCTATCTTACGGCCTAGAGAATCTGTTAAGAAACCATCATCTAACACTTGCAGTAACATATTAAATACATCTGGATGCGCTTTTTCTATCTCATCTAGTAAAACCACAGAGTAAGGCTTACGTCTTACTTTTTCTGTGAGTTGACCACCTTCTTCGTATCCTACGTATCCAGGAGGCGCTCCTACAAGCCTTGAGATAGAAAACTTCTCCATATACTCACTCATATCAATACGGATGAGTGCATCTTGATTATCAAAAAGCTCTTTTGCAAGAACCTTTGCAAGTTGCGTTTTTCCTACACCAGTCTGACCTAAGAATATAAATGAACCAATAGGTTTGTTAGGATCTTTTAATCCAGCTCTGTTACGTTGTATTGCTTTTGCAACCTTTGCAACCGCCTCATCTTGACCTATTACGTTTTCTTTTATTGTTGCTGGTAGTTCTGCAAGTTTGTTGCTTTCTGTTTGTGCAATACGGTTAACAGGGATTCCTGTCATCATACTTACTACATCTGCAACATTTTCTTCAGACACTTCTTCTTTGTGAAGTTTTGCGTCTTCTTCCCATCGCTCTTGAGCGATTGCAAGTTCCTTTTCTAAGGTTTTCTCATCATCGCGCAGCTTTGCAGCCTCTTCATATTTCTGCTTCTTTACCACAGAGGTTTTGAGTTCTCTTACCTCTTCTAGCTTATTTTCTAATTCTAAAATCTTTTTAGGAACATCAATATTAGTAATATGCACGCGAGATCCTGCTTCGTCTAGAGCATCTATAGCCTTATCTGGAAGAAATCTATCGGTCATATATCTATTAGTAAGTTTTACACACGCTTCAAGTGCCTCATCTGTATATGAGACATTATGGTGCTCTTCATACTTACCTTTAATATTTTGTAATATCTCAATTGTTTCTTCTACAGACGTAGGTTCTACAATTACTTTTTGAAAACGTCGCTCTAAAGCACCATCTTTCTCAATATGCTGGCGGAATTCATCAAGCGTTGTTGCACCTACACATTGTATTTCGCCTCGAGCGAGAGCAGGTTTAAACATATTTGAAGCATCAAGAGATCCCGTTGCTCCTCCAGCTCCTACAATAGTATGTATCTCATCTATAAATAAGATAATATCATCATTCTTTTCAAGCTCGTTCATCACAGCTTTCATACGCTCTTCAAACTGGCCTCTATATTTTGTTCCAGCTACAAGGCTAGCAAGATCAAGAGTAACCACACGCTTGTCAAAAAGGATACGAGATACCTTACGTTGTACAATACGTAGAGCAAGTCCTTCTGCTATGGCAGATTTACCTACTCCAGGCTCACCAATAAGGAGAGGGTTGTTTTTCTTACGTCTACTCAATATCTGAGATACACGCTCAATCTCCTTGCTACGGCCTACTACAGGATCTAGTTTACCCTCGTCTGCCATTGCAGTAAGATCACGTCCAAAGTTATCTAGAACCGGAGTTTTACTTTTCTTTCCTCCTTTAGGCGTGGTAGGGCTATTAAAAGGATTTTCTTTTGATCCTTCATCGCTATTATCGGCATCATCACTAAATGATTCTGATTTAATAGGCTCTATATATTCATCGCTTTCGTTTGCCATCATTAGTTTAAATTGGTCTTTTACACTGTCATAATCTACTTTAAGTCGATTGAGCAGTTTTGTGGTAGGATCATTTTCATTACGTAAAACACATAATAATAAATGAGCCGTATTTATTGATGAACTTTGAAAGAGCTTTGCTTCTAAGAATGTGGTCTTGAGTGCTCGCTCTGCCTGGCGAGTAAGATGTAAGTTCTTCTTATCATTACTCTGTAAGTTCAAGTTGGGGTTTGCTGGGCTTAGTATCTCAACCTTGCGTCTCAAGTGCTCTAAGTCTATATTTAAAGCTCCTAAAATATCGATTGCTTTACCGCTTCCGTCTCTTAACAAACCAAGAAGTAAGTGCTCTGTACCTATAAAGTCATGACCTAATCTTAAGGCCTCCTCTTTACTATAAGCAATCACATCTTTTACTCTTGGTGAAAAATTATCGTCCATATCTATCTTCTCTTTCTTAGGTAAATTTAAGCAAACTGGTTCAAAAATCATTCCGCTTAAAGTCATTAGTCCAAATTACCAAAAATACCTGACAATTTGCCTTTAAGGCTTTTGGGTAGTTATTAAGAGACTTTGTTAAAATTTGTTGATAAAAAGTGCGCTTTCGCGAAAGCGTACCCCCATAAAAACCCTCCAAAATCACTACATTGCTAGCTAGTAAAAATTTGACATAAAATCTAATCAATTTATATATGGCTGAAGGAGAAAAGCTGATCTCGATTAATATTGAAGATGAAATGAAATCTGCTTACATCGATTACTCGATGTCAGTTATCGTATCACGTGCACTACCTGACGTACGTGATGGTCTCAAACCAGTACACCGTCGTGTTCTTTACGGAATGCATGAGTTAGGAATACGAGCGAGTGGTGCTCACAAAAAATCTGCAAGAATAGTAGGAGAGGTACTAGGTAAGTATCACCCACACGGCGACACCTCTGTATATGATGCAATGGTGCGTATGGCTCAAGAGTGGAGTTTACGTTATATGCTTGTAGATGGTCAAGGTAACTTTGGGTCTGTAGATGGTGATAGCCCAGCAGCAATGCGTTATACCGAGGCTAGAATGCGCAAGATATCTGAAGATATGCTTGCAGATATTGAAAAAGACACAGTAGATCACCAACTTAACTTTGATGATACACTTAAAGAACCTACCGTATTACCTACACGTGTACCAGGGTTACTTATAAATGGTGCATCTGGTATTGCTGTGGGTATGGCGACTAATATGCCACCACACAACCTTTCTGAGGTTGTAGACGGTATACACGCTTACATAGATAATAATGACGTTACTATAGATGAACTTATGGAGCACGTAAAGGCTCCAGATTTTCCTACCGGAGGAACGATTTATGGTTATGACGGAGTACGTGAGGCTTTTAAAACAGGGCGTGGTCGTGTTGTAATGCGCGCAAAGGCAGAGTTTGAAGAAGTAAAAGGTAGAGAGTGTATCATTGTGACCGAAATACCATATCAAGTCAATAAGGCTGATATGATTAAGAAAACGGCCGATATGATCAACGATAAGAAGATCGAGGGTATATCTGCAATACGTGACGAGTCAGACCGTAATGGTATGCGTATCGTTTATGTTATAAAACGTGATGCTATCCCAAATATCGTACTTAACAAGTTATATAAGTACACGGCACTACAATCATCATTTAGTGTAAATAACATTGCTCTTGTAAACGGGCGTCCTGAGATGTTAAATCTTAAGGATATGATACACCACTTTGTTGAACACCGCCACGAGGTTGTAGTGAGAAGAACAGAGTTTGAGCTTAAAAAAGCAGAAGCTCGTGCCCACATACTAGAAGGTCTTATCATTGCTTCAGATAATATAGATGAAGTAATTGCCATCATACGCGCAAGTGCAAATGGTGATGAGGCGAGACAAAACTTAATAGAGCGTTTTAAACTCTCAGAGATTCAAGCAAAGGCTATCGTAGAGATGCGTTTACGCCAGCTTACAGGTCTGGAGCAAGACAAACTACGTAGTGAGTACGAAGAGATAATGAAGACTATAGAAGACTTAAAAGATATCCTTGCAAAGAAGGAGCGTCGTATGTCTATTATTAGAGAAGAGCTTCAAGAAATAAAAGATAAGTATGGAGATGAGCGTCGCTCTATTATAGAGTATGCAGGAGGTGATGTAAGCATCACAGATCTTATTCCAGATAAAAAGGTAGTGATTACTATCTCAAATGCTGGTTACATAAAACGTACATCACTTACAGAATACAAAACTCAAAATAGAGGAGGAGTAGGTACAAAAGCATCTACCACTCGTAATGAAGATTTCTTAGAGCATCTATTTGTGGGTACTAACCACCAGTATATGCTATTCTTTACACAAAAGGGTAAATGTTTCTGGATGCGTGTATTTGAAATACCAGAAGGAAGTAAGACTTCAAAAGGTAGAGCTATCCAGAACCTTATTAATATTGAGCAAGATGACGAGGTAAAAGCATTTGTATGTACAGGAGACCTTAAAGATGAAGATTATATAAATAATCACTACATCATTATGGCGACCAAAAAAGGACAAGTAAAGAAAACAGCGCTAGAGCAATACTCACGTCCTCGTACTAATGGTATCAACGCGATTACTATTAAGGACAATGATGAGCTACTATCTGCAAAGCTTACAACGGGAGAGAGTCAAGTGATGCTTGCGCTTAAATCTGGTAAGGCAATACGCTTTGAGGAAAGTAAGACAAGACCTATGGGAAGAAACGCCTCTGGTGTTCGTGGCATAACTCTTGCTAATGATGAAGATGAAGTAGTAGGAATGGTGTCTGTAAACGATACAGAAAGTAATATCCTAGTTGTTTCAGAAAAAGGGTATGGTAAGCGTAGTAGTCTTGAAGATTACAGAATTACAAACCGTGGAGGTAAAGGAGTAAAAACAATCTCTGTTACCGAAAAGACTGGAGAACTAGTATCTATTAAAAACGTTACTGATGCAGATGATCTTATGATTATCAATAAGTCAGGTATCGCTATAAGAATGGAAGTAGCTTCACTAAGAGTTATGGGGCGTGCAACACAAGGAGTACGACTTATCAACCTTAAAGGAAACGATTCTATTGCCGCTGTCGCGAAAGTAAAAAGTGATGAGGACGATATAGATGATGAAGATGACACAGTAGATGGAACTCCGGTAGAAGGAGGGACAACTGCTTCAGAAACAACCCAAAACGAAAACTCTTCTGAAGAAGAAGAATAGAAACATAAGGGTTGAGAAAAAAAGAGTAATTTTGAAACCCTTATATTAATTAAACCATTACAATGAAAAGTAAACTATTTTTAGCAATAGCACTTGCCGCAACATCGATGGCATTTGCACAGAAAAAGGAAGTAAAAGCTATAGAGAAGGCAATTAAGTCTGGTAGCTATACTCAGGCAAAAACGCTACTAGGAGCTGCCGAAGCTCTAACAGCTAATATGGATGAGAAAACAAAAGAGAAGTTTATGCTTCTTAAGGCTCAAGCATATTTAGGAGTAGATAATCAAGATCCAGCAGATCTTGAGAAAGCAGCAATGGCTTTTGGAGATTTACGAGATACTAAGTACAGTAAAGAAGCAGAAGCAGGTCTTGCAAATGTTACAAATGCTTATATCAATGGTGCTGTAGCAGATCAAAACGGTCAAGATTATGCCAGCGCAGCAACAAAACTTGAAAAAGCATACAACCTAAGTAAAAAAGATACAGTTTACTTATACTTTGCTGCATCAAATGCAATCAACGGTAAAGATTATGATACTGCATTAGGTTATTATGAGCAACTTAAAAACTTAGGTTTTCAAGGAAGAGAAGTATCTTATGTAGCAACTAATGTTGAGACAAGCGAGGTTGAAAATTTTCCAAGCAAACAAGAAAGAGATCTTCAGGTACTTGCAAAAACACACGTAAAACCAGAAGAGCAGTTAGGAGATTCTAAAAGTGCAGAAATAGCAAAAAATATTGCGCTTATCTATATCTCTAAGAATGAAAATGAAAAGGCACTTGCTGCAATGGCAGATGCTCGTAAAGAGAATCCAGATGACATCTTATTATTACGTTCTGAGGCAGATATCTACCTTAAGATGAAGAAAATGGATAAGTATCAAGAAGTAATTGCTAAGGTTCTTGAGAAAGACCCAAACAATCCAGAGTTACTATATAACTTAGGTGTAAGTTCTGATCAGCAAGGAAATAAGGAAAAGGCAAAGGAATATTACATGAAGGCTGTTGAGCTTGATCCTACATATGCTGCAGCTTATAATAACATTGCTGTTCTTATCTTATCTGATGAGCGTGCAATTGTGGATGAGATGAACAGTTTAGGAACTTCAAAAGCAGACTATGACAAGTATGATGCTTTAAAACTTAAACGTCAGGATGTTTACAAGAATGCTGTTCCTTACTTAGAAAAAGCATTAGCAGCAAAGCCTGATTACCTTGATGTAGCAAGATCTCTTTACGGAATCTATGAGCAACTAGGTGAAACATCTAAGGCAGATGCAATGAAAGCAAACATTGAAAAACTAGAAGGAGGAAACTAAGTCTTCCATCTTTTATAATACAAAAAAGCCACTCATTTGAGTGGCTTTTTTTTGTTAGATAGTATTAATCTTATCTAGATAATTTTCTTAATGACTCTCAATTTGTGAGTGTGTATACCCTTATGAACATTATAAATACCAGAATGATCTAATCGATCAATTCTCACTTCTCCATGAGCATGTATGATATAATTATCTTCCATGATAATTCCTACATGGGTAATTAATCCCTCGGCATTGTCAAAAAAGGCTAGATCACCAGGTTCACTTTCCTCTATAAAACTTAATGCCTCACCTTGTGTTGCTTGCTGTGAAGCATCTCTTTTTAGGACGAAGCCATTAAGTCGATATACCATTTGAGTAAAACCACTACAATCTATACCAAAGGTTGTCCTACCACCCCATAAATACGGAGTTTTCAGATAGAGTAGTGCTGTTTCCACAAGCTGCGTTCTGGAGGTTTTTCCAGTGTGACTATTACCATCATAAGAATCTTTAAGAAGCGCAATATTTTCAACAGAAGAACCTAATACTACCGTGAGTAGTTGATTATGTTCTGTTGTAATAAATTGTACAGGATCAGTGGTTAGTGTTGCTTGTTGTGCTTTCGCGAAAGCGTACTCCTCTTCACTAATCTCTATGTATTGCTTATTATCAATCCATCCCTCATATTTGTCATGAGAAAGTTTAATACGGCTCCATTGCTTGCGTTGCTCCACAACCTTAAAATGTTCACCATATAGAACTTGGTTTACAAGTTCGCTAGGATCTGAAGGTTCGGCGCGCATAGGGACTATACTAAGCTGGCAAATACCGTATCGCATAGGGTATAACTATTCTTATTTATGATTTTCTATTACCATAGCAGATGCACCTCCACCACCGTTACAAATTGCGGCAGCACCTAGTGTTGCGTCATTTTGCTTCAATACATTCATAAGTGTAATAAGAATACGCACTCCGCTACATCCTAATGGATGTCCTAAAGATACTGCTCCTCCATTTACATTTACATTTTCGTCTGTTAAGCCTAATATTTTCATATTTGCTAGACCTACTACAGAGAATGCTTCATTAAACTCAAAAAACTCAATATCGCTCTGAGCTACACCTGCTTTTGCTAGTGCCTTAGGTAATGCTTTTGATGGTGCAGTAGTAAACCACTCTGGCTCATGTGCAGCATCTGCATAACTTTTTATAGTACAAAGAGGAGTAAGGTTGAGCTCTTTTGCTCTTTCTTCACTCATTACGATTACAGCACCAGCACCATCATTTATAGTAGATGCATTTGCAGCAGTTACGGTTCCGTCTTTTGAGAACGCTGGACGTAAAGCAGGAATTTTTTCCATTTTTACATTTGTAAATTCTTCATCGCGAGATACGATAACATCATCTCCACGTCTTTGTGGTACTGGTACTGGTACTACTTCATTATCAAACTTTCCAGCTTCCCAAGCAGCAGCACTACGCTTATAAGATTGGATAGCATAAGCATCTTGATCTTCACGTGAGAATTTATATTCAGTTGCACATGCATCTGCACATACACCCATCGCGTTACCATCATAAGCATCTACAAGACCGTCTTTTTGCATGCCGTCTACCATAGTTTGCGGTCCAAATTTATGTCCATTACGTAATTGAACATAATGAGGAATAAGACTCATATTTTCCATCCCACCAGCAACTACAATATCTGCATCTCCTAGTGCAATGGCTTGAGCAGCCATCATTACAGCTTTCATTCCTGAAGCACATACTTTATTTACTGTCGTACAAGGTACCGTTATAGGAATTCCTGCTCCCATCGCAGCCTGTCTTGCAGGTGCTTGACCTACACCAGCTTGTACCACGTTACCCATGTAAACTTCACTTACAAGTGCTGGGTCAAGGTTAATTTTATCTAAAGCACCTTTTATAGCGATTGATCCAAGTTTACTGGCAGTAACAGAGGATAAAGCTCCCATGAAACTCCCTATCGGTGTGCGCGCAGCCGCAACTATAACAACGTTCTTACTCATATATTTGTGTGTTTGAAGTACTAAAATTTTCTCTTGCGAATGTAAGGAAAATTTGAAGATTTTAGAATCTATAGCGACGGTCTAAGTGGTATATCATGCGATATTAATTTAGTATTTTAGCTTCATACTAGACAACCCTATGAGCAGCACCGCACAAAAGTTTTATAAACATCAAGATCTCATCTACAAGCTCTTGCTTGTCTTTATTTGTGCAGGGTTTATTGTTTATTTTTTCCCAAAAAGCGGGAAATTCCAATATGAGATTCAAAAAGGTTTTCCATGGCAATATGAAAATCTATATGCAGATGAAGATTTTGCCATTCTTAAAAGTGCCACAGAACTTGAAGAAGAGCGTAGTCAAGTAAAATCACAATCTGCAGTGTACTTTAATTATAATCAAGACATTGTAGACAACATCATAGCATCTTATGATGAAAATTTTGATAAGGTATTTCCTGATAGTATTGATTACCAATTTCCAAAAGCAGAATTGAGAAGATATGGGAGTAATTTGCTAAAAGGAGTTTACAAAACTGGGGTTATAAAAAACAAACCTGTCTATGATTCTAGTCGTCTCATCTTCATTAAAAAAGGAAATGAAGTGTTTGAAATGAGGTTGAACCAAATTTCTGTGCTTAATAATGTAACAGATAATCTCACGTCTATTATTGAGAATGGCGCTTACGCAGCGTATTCTAATAAATTTCTTCAGCTATATTTTGATGGGCTAGAAGCAAATGTTTCTCTAGATGAAGTTCTCACTAAAGAAACTCTCGACATTGAGCTTAGTCAGATTTCAGAAACACGCAATATAGTGCCTAAAGGAAGTATTGTGATTGCAAGAGGTGAGCTCGTAGAAGGAGATAATTTACAAAAATTACTATCTCTAAAAGCCAAATATGAGTCGCAAAACATAAGTGATTCGCGTTATAATTGGGTGCTGTTTGGATACATTTTATTAGTGTTGCTAGCACTCGTAATGTTGCTTCTTTTTATACGAACTTATAGACTTTCTGTATTTTTAAATAATACTAAAGTAACCTTTATATTTTTCAATGTTCTAGTGATGGTGCTTCTTACAACGATAGTTGTAAAGTGGAGTCCTCAGTATGTATATGCTGTCCCTATGTGTATACTACCACTCATTATCAAAGCCTTTTTTGACGCTCGATTGGGACTTTTTACACATGTAATTGCAATACTATTACTAGGGTTTATTGTGCCAGATAGTTTTGAATATTTTTTCTTACAAGTCATTGCGGGTATCGTGACTATCTTAACAATACCCGAGCTATACAAAAGAGCAAATCTTTTTATATCAATTGGTCAAATTACACTCATTTATATTCTAGCATATTTTGCATTTAATATTATAAGTGAAGGTGGAATGGAGGGACTGCAGTGGGAAGACTTCGGAATGTTTTTACTCGCTGGCCTGGCAACATTGTTTGTACAGCCCCTCATCTATATTTATGAAAAGATTTTTGGCTTGGTAAGTGATGTTTCATTATTAGAATTATCAGATACTAACTCAAAACTTCTCAAGCGCCTTGCAGATGAAGCTCCAGGTACTTTTCACCATAGTCTTAATGTTGCAAATCTATCTGAGGCAGCAGCAAATGAAATAGGTGCAAATGCCATGCTAGTTAGGGTAGGGGCACTTTATCACGATATTGGGAAAATAGAAAACCCTACAGATTTTACAGAAAACCAAGCTACAGGAATTAATAGTCACGATGATTTATCACCAAAAGAAAGCGCGCGTATTATCATAGATCACGTGATTAATGGTATTGAACTAGCTCGTAAATATAATTTACCTGACAGAGTTATAGATTTTATACGCACGCATCACGGTACTAGTACGGTGCAATATTTTTACTTTAAAGAGAAGGAAATTAATGAAGACACATTAATTACAGATTTTCAATATCCAGGACCATTACCTTTTAGTAAAGAAACTGCGATACTGATGATGGCAGATAGTGTGGAGGCTGCTTCCAAGAGTCTTAAAAATCCAACATCAACGCTTATTGACGCATTTGTCGAAAAGATTATTAAAAAACAAATGGATGAAGGACAGTTTCTTAACGCAAATATTACGTTCAAAGAAATTCAGCAGATTAAGAAAGTACTTAAAAAGAAGCTTAATAACATTTATCACCTCAGGATTGAATATCCAGAGTAGGTAATTATCAATTCAGTTTGTTGGGTTATTACGCTTTCGCGAATGCAAAAAAAACGAGATACAAATTAATGTATCTCGTTTTATATTTTAATCTGAGTTGTTCTATCTCAATGTAGGAAAATTTGAAGGGTTTACTTCATTCATCATACTGTATATTTTCTCAAATATATCATCTGCCGATGGCTTAGAGAAGTAATCTCCGTCTGTTCCGTAAGCAGGTCTATGAGCCTTAGCAGTCAACGTCTCTGGTTTACTATCAAGATATTTGTATGCATCTTGCTCATTTAATACCTCATTAAGTAAGTAAGCACTAGCTCCACCTGGCATATCTTCGTCTATGACTATAAAACGATTTGTCTTTTTAATACTTTCGACAACATCGTGATTAAGGTCAAATGGCAATAATGATTGGGCATCAATTACTTCGACATTGATACCTACGGTTAAAAGTTCTTTTGCAACTTCCATTACAATGCGCAATGTACTTCCATAAGATAGGACCGTAATATCTGTTCCTTCTTTTACAGTCTCGACAACCCCTATTGGAGTCTTAAATTCTCCTATGTTCGTTGGCAAGTTTTCTTTTAATCGGTAACCGTTTAAGCATTCTACAACTAGTGCAGGCTCATCACTTTCTAATAGTGTGTTATAAAAACCAGCAGCCTTAACCATGTTACGAGGGGTAAGAATGTACATACCTCTCAAAAGGTGTACGATTGCTCCCATTTGTGATCCACTGTGCCAGATTCCTTCTAAGCGGTGTCCTCGAGTTCTTACAATAAGTGGTGCTTTTTGCTTACCATGAGTTCTATAACGCAATGATGCGAGATCATCACTCATAATCTGGATAGCATATAAAATATAATCAAGGTATTGAATTTCGGCGATAGGGCGTAAGCCTCTCATAGCCATTCCTATTCCTTGACCAAGTATCGTTGCTTCACGTATTCCTACATCTGCAACTCTGTGCTCGCCATATTTCTCTTGCATTCCTTCTAAGCCTTGGTTTACGTCACCAATGGCTCCAGCATCTTCTCCAAAAACAAGTGTATTAGGATATCTACTAAAGATAGCATCAAAGTTATCTCTCAAAATCACACGGCCATCTACAAGATTTTCTTCACCGTAAGTAGGGGCAACACCTTCTATTGAAGTCGCGCCATTTCCATTTTCATTATATAAGTGTGCGCTGTATTGAGGTTGGATTGTCGCTATATAATTATCAATCCATGCTGCAAGTTCTGCATGAGTATCAGAATGCTCTCCTATTGTGAGGCGCAAAGCCTTACGGGCAGTACTAAGCAGGTCACATTTAAGAGATTCCTTGTTCTCTACTAGTTTTTCAAGCAGTGGTTTTATAAAACTTCCATTACTTGAGGTTTTTACAAGTCCTTCAAGTATTGATGTGATTTTTTCCTTTTCAGTTTTAATAGGTCTTAAAAATGCTTCCCAAGCAGCTTTCTTGCCATCTCGCACTTTCTTTTTAAGATCTTTATCTATAACAGTAAGTTCCTCATCTGTAGCTAGACCTTGGTCAATAAGCCATTTTCTGAATTGTACATTACAGTCATTTTCACGCTCCCATTGTAATCTATCTTGGTCTTTATAGCGTTCATGAGATCCAGAAGTAGAATGTCCTTGAGGTTGTGTAAGCTCAACAACATGAACTAAAACTGGTACGTGCTCTTCACGAGCAATTTTTCCAGCACGTTCATATGCATCTACGAGAGCTGGATAATCCCATCCGTTTACTTTAATAATCTCGTACCCGTTATCTTCTTCGTCTCTTTGGAAGCCAGCAAGTATTTTAGATATACTCTCCTTTGTAGTTTGATGTCTAGCATGAACAGAAATTCCGTATTCATCGTCCCAAACACTTATTACCATAGGTACTTGAAGTACACCTGCGGCATTAATAGTTTCAAAGAATAAACCTTCACTTGTACTTGCATTACCTATTGTACCCCAAGCAACTTCATCACCATTGTGTGAGAAGTTTTCTTTTTGAGTTTCTGCAACGTTTCTATATACTTTAGAGGCTTGTGCAAGACCTAATAGTCTAGGCATTTGGCCAGCAGTAGGAGAGATGTCTGAGCTTGAATTCTTTTGAGCAAGTAAGTTTTTCCAGTTACCGTCATTATCAAGACTATGCGTTGCAAAGTGACCACCCATCTGCTTTCCAGCACTCATAGGATCAAATGCTATATCAGTATGTGCATATAAACCGGCAAAAAACTCTTCTATAGACAAGTGGTCTATAGCCATCATAAATGTTTGGTCTCTGTAATATCCAGATCTAAAGTCACCATTTTTAAAGGCACGTGCCCAGGCAAGCTGTGGTAGTTCTTTTCCATCACCAAAAATTCCAAATTTTGCCTTCCCTGTAAGGACTTCTCTACGTCCTAAAAGACTACATTCTCTACTAGTAACAGCGATTCGATAATCTTCAAGAACAGATTCTTTAAAGTCATCGTAAGATAATGCTGCTTTGGTATTAGAAGTAATTGCCATATGTTAAAAAGATTTGATTGTAAAAATAGCCAAAACATACCCATAATGCAATATGTAAGTGCGTTAAATACTTATAATTTTCGCATTATAAGTTGATTTAATAGAAGCTATTTTCAATAAAAGGCAATATTTTGTGATTCTATTAAGAATATGACAACGTAAACCGTGGTTTTTGAGAATCTTTAATACCACTTTCGTGAAAAAAGTCTTATCACGGTATCAAAGCTTATTTGTAGTTGAAATCTAATTTTTTGATCATAGTTAGGCTGGCCAATTTCCCAACCCAAATTAGAATATAATGGAAAGTAAAGTTCAAAGTAGTCATCGAGTAAGCTTACCTGTATTCCTGAGTCGTACACCAGCTTTCCGTTTTCCTTCTTATTTTTAACAACTCCCACATCTCCATACGCATAAAAGTATTTCCATAGTGTTGTACTGGCATTTGCGGTAAACATCCAGTCATTTGCAAATACAGGAGCCACATCATCTAGCTGCGACTTAAAACCGCCTTCTGCTATAATGATTTGTTGAGAGAATAGACCGCTATCTTCAGATCTTCCATAATAATTGTAATCAAATAAATAATCTGTTGGTCTATCTAGCGCAAAACTGAAAAAATCACCATCTGCTTGTGTGTTATTATAAGTAAATACACCACCAAATAATCTTACATTCAACTGTCTATTATTAAGAAAAAGTCTTCTGTAAAATATATTGCCAGATACTTTTCCAAAGTTTTTGGCCAATTGTACATCACCCGCAACATTTAATGTATGAATAATTCCAGGGTTTGATCTTCTATATCTTAAGTTAAGTACATCATAGTTAGGGGTAGGTAATGCAACAAGTGGATCCTCTTGCCTTTGTACACTCACAAAACGAGCAGATACACTCTGACGCTTATCTGATCTAAGGTTTGAAGTTCTAAAAGATAAATTAACGAAAGGAGTAACCCTTGTAAATAATAAATCTGGGGCGTAAGAAAATCGATTTCCCGAAATACCATATCTCAATGCATACAACCCTTGATTTTGATAGTCATGCCTATAAGATATGGATGCGCTACCTATTAGTTTTTTCGATTTTAAACCTATTTGTGGTTCAATCTTATAATTAAGTGCTTTGGTTAGCAATGTTTTATTATAAAGAGTAATACCAGGAATAAACCCATCATATATATTAAACTCAGCTACAGGCATTACAAACAACTGATTTTTTGCCGGATTTTCAAAATCTTGTAGAAATTTGAGCTGTAGAGGCTTGTCTATACCTAAAAATGCTCGAGGTTTCTCATAGTTGTTTCTCAGATTATTTTCTGGAATAATGTTTTCATAGTTTAAAACAAATCTATCTGCTTCTTCATTTGAGTAAACAAGTGTTTCTGTTTTTTGAGTACCTGAAACCCAGCGCTTGCTTGTTAGACTATCATTTTTGAAGCTATAAACAGAGATAGGAGAGGAGCGACGCTCTTTCTTTTTTACATCTACATAAATAGAGTCACCTTTAACTTTAGAGTTTTTTAAAGCGTAATCTATCCTTTTATTAGAAGTTATGTAGTCTTTAAAAAACCAATCTACATCCTTGTTAATTTGAGCATTGACTTCTTTTTCAAACTGTGATGATGTGAGTGGTTGAGACTTATATTTTAGGTAAAAATTCTTAATAATCTCATCAAGTCTATTATCTCCTATGTAATCATTGAGGTAATTAAGCCCTACGCCACTTTTGTATGAAGTCCCTATATTCTTATTGTACTTGATAAGCTCATCATACGGAGTGTCCAGTGGCTGGTCAAGATTTAATCTAGAAATATGAGTAGATAATATATTAAACTGATCATTAAATTCAAGCTCTGATGCATAGAACTGTCGCACAAGCCAGTATTTTTCTAAGGAACCTACAACCTTAAGGTCAGGATAATAAGTGTCCATGTAGTTTTGTAATATGTAGACTTTAATACCATCTATGAGCCACCTGTCTGTTCTTGGGTTAACTAGAAGTGTGTTGTTTACATAATTGTTAATCGTAGTCTTGAGAAGCTTAATTTCATATTGAAACCCATCAGGAAACGGGCTTATGAAGCTAGGTAGTTGATTAAGTCCATATACTGGTTGTTCTTTATAATCAAGATCTGTTACAAGAATTTTATCAAAAGGATATGGGCCTAAATCTTTATTTAGAAAACCTGCAATTCGGTCAGATATTAGCGCTCTTAAGGGGGCGGGGATTCTGTAATCATGTAGATTTGATACAATATTTACATAGTCTGTTTGAACCTCTTCATAGTCAGAGTTTTGAAGCAAGAAAATCTTAGCATCTGTTCTACTCTTCCCTGTGAGCACCGTAAGTTTTTCACCCGGGTACTGAGAGCTTGAAATATCATTTTGCTCAAGATCTGTGACTAATTCATATCCTTTGGGAATAGAAAATTGTAAACGGATGTCTGTTTGAGGAAAATAGCGATCATTAAGATTCTTATTGCTATAGTACTCCCAGCCATTATTATATACGGCCGGTGTAACAAACCAATATCTCAAGTTGTAATCACCATTTCTAGCAATCCCGTAGTCTGTAAATTTTACATCTGGAAGTACCACTGTATAATCAAGTGTCATTCTTATAGAATCACCTGGTAATAGTGGTTCACGTAATAAGACCTTGATAATATCAGGATGTCTTTTGGGTCTTGTAAATTGAAGTATTGTTTCTTGACTCGAAATAGAAGTCATTTTAGTAAAACCACGATCACTATCAGGTGCAAGATGAAATTTCTTATCAAAAGAATCAGAAAACCTCTTTGCCAGTGGTGTGGTTTTACTAGAAAAACTATGAGCCCAATCTGTTAAGTATATATCTGTCCATATATCACTAGACGTATTTGTAATTGTGATAGTATGATTGAGATGTATAGACCGTTCATCTGGAATCAATTGTGCATTAATTTCCATTGTATGCTGGCTCGTGGCTCCTACACTTAAGAGAAGCAATGAGATAAAAGCATACAGAGATTTTAGGGTTTGTCTCAACTAGAAAAGGGATGTGTTAATTTGTAATAGAAAAAGCTGTTTTTGTTTTACTGTTATATGTAGTTTTCACGCTTTCGCGAAAGCGTAACACCTTTAGAAATTAGGACTCAATTGGTATTCATCATAGAAGTTATTAAGCACCTCAATTACCTCATCTGAAGTATCTACAAGGTGTATAAGATCCATATCTCCAGCGCTTATGTTCTGGAAACTATCAAGTAAAGTGGTCTTTACCCAATCCATAAGTCCTCCCCAAAATTCTGTACCTACTAGAATAATAGGAAACTTCTGAATTTTGTGCGTTTGAATAAGTGTGATTGCCTCAAAAAGTTCATCAAGCGTACCAAAACCTCCCGGCATTACTACAAATCCCTGTGAGTACTTTACAAACATTACTTTACGTACGAAGAAGTAATCAAAGTCTAAACTTTTATCACTATCGATATACGGATTGTCGTGTTGCTCAAAAGGAAGTTCAATGTTAAGTCCTACAGATGTCCCTCCAGCAAGGTGTGCTCCGCGGTTACCCGCTTCCATGATACCTGGACCACCACCAGTAATAACGCCATAACCGTTATCTGCAATTTTTTCGGCAACTTCGGTAGCTAGTTTATAATACTTATTGTCTGGTTTTGTTCTCGCACTACCAAAAATGGATACACATGGACCTATACGGCTCATTTTTTCAAATCCATTTACAAATTCTCCCATTATCTTAAAGATAGCCCAAGAATCATTTGTTTTTTTCTCGTTCCAGCCTTTAGGTCTATTTTCGTTGCTCATAATTATGTTTAGTGTTGTTAATTTAAAACCATATTGTACATATGGTCCTATGCCATTTCCTTCTTTAGGAACTGTGCTGTATATCCTTTGTTTTTTTTAATTATTTGTTCTGGGGTGCCTATGGCAACTACCTCGCCACCGCCTTTTCCTCCTTCGTATCCTATATCTATAATGTGATCTGCCATTTTAACCACGTCAAGATTATGCTCAATAATGAGAATAGTATTCCCTTTGTCTACAAGTCGATTAAGAACGTCCATTAATACCTTAATATCTTCAAAATGAAGACCTGTGGTAGGTTCATCAAGTATATAAAAGGTATTTCCAGTATCTCTCTTGCTCAGCTCAGACGCTAGTTTGATACGCTGCGCTTCACCTCCAGAGAGGGTAGTGCTCTGTTGTCCTAGTGTAATATACCCTAATCCTACGTCTTTTATTGTTTTGAGTTTGCGATATATTTTAGGAATAGGTTCAAAAAATTCTGTCGCCTCGGTCATCGTCATCTCAAGTACGTCTGCAATTGACTTTCCTTTATAGCGAATTTCTAAAGTTTCTCTATTAAAGCGTTTTCCTTGACAGGTCTCACATTCTACATAAACGTCTGGTAAGAAATTCATCTCAATCACTCTCAAACCACCACCTTTACAAGTCTCGCAGCGACCACCGGTAACGTTGAAGCTAAAACGTCCAGGTTTATAACCTCGTATAAGGGCTTCAGGAGTTTTAGCAAAAAGACTTCTAATCTCGTCAAAGGCCTTGGTGTATGTTGCAGGGTTAGACCTTGGTGTACGGCCTATGGGTGTTTGATTAATATCAATGACTTTATCGCATTCGTCTAGTCCCTTAATGCTCTTATAGGGCATAGGTATCTTTACACCATTAAAATAATGAGCATTCATGATAGGGTAGAGTGTCTCATTAATCAATGTAGACTTACCACTTCCAGAAACTCCCGTAACGGCAATCATTTTACCTAAAGGAATTTTAATGGATACATTTTTAAGATTGTTTCCTGTAGCTCCTTTAAGCTCGATAAACTTACCATTTCCTTTACGTCGTTTTTTGGGTATGGTAATTTCTCTCTCTCCATTTAGATATTGTGCAGTGAGTGTATGGTGATTAAGTAAATCATCTGGAGTTCCCTCACTTATAATTTCTCCTCCAAAACGTCCCGCTCGTGGTCCTATATCAATCACGTGATCTGCACGCTCAATCATATCTTTATCATGCTCTACAACGATGACAGAATTCCCTATATCACGTAGAGAAATAAGCGAATTAATAAGTTTTTCATTATCACGTTGATGTAACCCAATGCTAGGCTCATCTAATATATATAAAACACCTACAAGTTGCGATCCTATCTGTGTAGCGAGTCTGATACGTTGTGCTTCTCCACCAGATAAAGACTTAGAGCTTCTATTTAAGTTGAGATAGGTAAGACCTACATCTACAAGGAATTGAATCCTTGAATTAATTTCTTTAATTATCTCAGATGCAATCTGTAGTTGTTTACTAGATAATCGTTTTTCTACTGTTCTAAACCACTCTTGTAGCTCCAGTATATCCATAGAAGCAAGATCTGCAATACTACGATTATCAACCTTAAAGTAGAGCGATTCTTTACGTAGTCTTGAACCTTCACAAACAGGACAAGCTACTTTATCCATGTAGCCCTTTGCCCATCTTACGAGAGATGTAGACTCACTATCCTTATAGGTGTTTTCTATAAAATTTGCTACACCTTCAAAGTCTATTTTATAATCTCTAGTAACCCCTAATTGCTTTGAAGAAACAGAGAATTTCTCGTTTCCTCCATAGAATATAAATTCCATGGCTTCTTTTGAGATTTTCTCAATTGGGTCTGTAAGTTTAAAGTCAAACCTCTCTGCAATGAGTTGTAATTGTTTAAATATCCAGTTGTTCTTTTTAGGTCCATGTGGATCTAGACCGCCAGCATTAATAGATAGAGTTGGGTCTGGAACAATCTTTTTAGGATTAACTTTATATAATTCACCTATACCATTACAGTTAGGACAAGCGCCCTTAGGTGAGTTAAATGAAAAGTTGTTAGGCTCTGGATTAGGGTATGATATACCCGTAGAAGGACACATCAAGTTTCGGCTAAAATATCGTACCTCCTGCGTGTCTTGATCAAGCACCATTAACACATCATCACCGTGATACATTGCGGTATTTATGCTTTCGCGCAAGCGTTTATCATCTTCATCACTTTTTTTAACAACTAAGCGATCTACAACTATCTCAATATCATGCACTTTGTAACGATCTACTTTAAGTCCTTTTACGATATCCTTTACTTCACCATCTACACGTACTTTTAAAAAACCTTGTTTTGCAATTTGCTCAAATAATTCTCTATAATGCCCTTTACGTGAGCGTATGGTAGGTGCGAGGATATTAATCCTTTTTCCTTCAAAGCTTTCAGTAATGAGCTGTTGGATTTGCTCATCGTTATAACTCACCATCTTTTCTCCAGTATTGTAAGAGTAAGCATCTGCCGCTCTTGCATAAAGGAGACGTAAAAAATCGTAAATTTCTGTGATGGTTCCCACGGTAGATCGCGGACTTTTACTAGTGGTTTTTTGTTCGATAGCAATAACTGGAGAAAGTCCTAATATTTGATCAACATCTGGACGTTCTAATCCACCTAGAAATTGTCTAGCATATGCAGAAAACGTTTCTATGTAACGACGTTGTCCCTCTGCATAGATGGTGTCAAATGCTAGGGAACTCTTTCCACTTCCAGATAATCCTGTAATAACCACGAGTTTTTCTCTCGGTATCATCACATCTATATTCTTCAGATTGTGGGCGCGAGCACCGTAAACTTCAATACGTTCTTCGTGATCTATCATACATTTTTACAAAGCAACAAATTTACCGCTTTGCGCCCTAAATAGAAAGCGAGTAACACTATAAGAGATTGTTAATATTAAGGATATTGATAGTTGCTGTTGTTACGCTTTCGCGAAAGCATAAATAACCCACAAAATCTATTTTAAACTACACTGTATATTAAAATATGTATGGCAGTATTCTCCACGTGCGCGCCTTATATAATGAATACACCTCACCAAATTTTTCTTGTAAGAAGATTTCTTCCCTATATATTTTGAGGATGAGCACGGTTACTAATAATGCATAGTAAATCCACATAAGTGCACTATGTGCTTTAAGTATCGTAGGTAAAAATAGTAAGATGATTCCTGTGTACATAGGATTTCTCAAAACGCTGAAAATCCCTTTAGTGACAAGATTCTCTGCTTTAACCTCTGGTTGAATATTGAAATTACCAATCCTTATACTAAAAACGCCCCATAATGCGACAAATATGCCTAAAAATTGAATACTTAAAGAGGGTATATCCCAATGTACAAGTTTGCCATTCCACATGATGAGGATAATTAAGCTCAACTGTGATATAACTAGTGCTATCGAATATAAAGGCATAAACGGATAGATTTTTTTTAACTAGATACTACTCCAATCAAAAAAGGTTGCGCAATGCGCAACCTTTTTAAATATTATAAGTCGTAAATGTCATTATAGAGGTGAATGTAATTCTCTCTAATGATTTTACGTTTAAGCTTCATGGTAGGAGTGAGGTGACCACCTTCTACTGTCCAAGCATCATGCGTAAGACGGAAGGTTTTAATTTTTTCCCACTTAGCAAATGTCTCATTTGCCTCGTTTACTTCCTGCTGGTAGCGATCTTGAACACGCTCTGATGCAAGAAGCTCATCTAAGTTAGAATAGCTTATGTTTTTCATCTTTGCCCATTCTTCTAAAAATTCAAAATTAGGCTGGATTAAAGCAGCAGGCATTTTTTGGCCTTCTCCTATCACCATGATTTGCTCTATAAATCGTGATTGTTTAAATCTATTTTCTAGAAGTTGAGGAGCGACGTATTTACCTCCGGAGGTTTTAAACATCTCTTTTTTACGATCTGTGATTTTTAAGAATCCATCCTCATCAATGTGTCCTATATCACCAGTATGGAAATAGCCGTTATTTAATACTTCGGCAGTTTTTGCTTCATCTTTATAATAACCTATCATAACGTTAGGCCCTTTTACAAGAACTTCACCATCCTCTGCGATTTTAACTTCAACGCCTGGTAGTAATTTACCTACGGTTCCTATTCTAAAACCACCATCACGCATATCGTTTACAGAACATACAGGAGAGGTCTCCGTAAGTCCATAACCTTCCATGATTCCCATTTCGGCAGCATTAAAAATTCTCGCTAGTCTTGGCTGTAATGCAGCGCTTCCAGAAGCAATAAGGTCAAGGTTTCCACCTAAACCTTCTTTCCACTTTGAAAATATAAGTTTACGAGCAAGGGCAAGTTGTTTTTCATACCACCAGCCATTCTGACCATATGGTTCATATTTAAGTCCAACCTCTACAGCCCAGAAAAATAACTTCTTCTTAATTCCAGTAAGAGCTGCACCTTTTGCAATAATCTTATCATAAACCTTTTCAAGTAGTCTAGGTACTGCTGTCATAACTTGAGGTTTTACCTCCTTTAAGTTATCACTAATAGTCTCCAAAGATTCTGCAAAGAAAATGGATACACCTTTATATTGATATAAATACATCAACATACGTTCATAGATATGACAAACAGGTAAAAAACTCAAGGCCCTAGTACCTGTCTCGGCAAGGGGCAGGCGATATGCACTAGCGAGTGCATTACTCACGATGTTTTCGTGAGAAAGCATTACTCCCTTAGGACGTCCAGTTGTACCTGAAGTATATATAAGCGTTGCGAGATCCTTAGTTGTTACGGCAGCTTTAAGCGCATCTACCTCAGACTGATTAGAAGTGTCTTTTCCTAATTCTAAAACCTCAGACCAATTTTTACAGTCATTAATTTCGTCAAAAGAGTATACCTCAATAAGAGAAGGTACTTTGTCTTTAATTGCCAATACTTTATCACGCACCTCATTACACGATACAAATACATACTTAGACTCAGAGTGATTGAGTACATAAGCATAATCCTCTTCTGAAATGGTAGGATAAATTGGTACGTTTTGAGCTCCTAGTTGTAAAATTCCGATATCACAAATATTCCACTCTGTACGATTTGTCATAGAAATGACAGCAATTTTATCATTAGACTTCACACCTAGTCGTAATAGTCCGCGACTTATTGCATTTGCTTGATCGATATATTCTTGAGTAGATGTAGCAACCCAAACACCATTCTTTTTAGTGTTGAGTGCGTCTGAGAGATTAAATTTTTCCAGTTGATAATAAGGAAAATCAAAAAGTCTGGTAATTTCCATAGATAGCTTTTAAATAGTGTTACAAAATAGGAAAAATTGCACGGTTTTTATTGAGAAATTCATAAAATGAGATAGGATATTTAACAAAAGTAATATATCCCTTTGATTTTCTTTAAGATGCGATTAAAGTAAGTTTTTAACAATTTTTTAAAAAATATGGTTTTTGGCTTTATTTAGGTCAAAATGACGCGTATTAAAGTAAAAAAAGATAAGCTTTAATTTTTAAATTTTGTCAAACATGATTCTAAAAAATCATGAATTTCTTTAAAAACTCATTTCTGCAAAGACAGATTAGACTCTCACTATTTCAATCATGAACGCAAAAAAAATGCCTCACTTAGTGAAAAGTGAGGCATTCTGTAATTAAAAGTATATGGTATTATGAGTTTTTCTCAACCCAAATTCTTGCGTTAACAAAAGCTTCAACCCATGGACTCACTTCGTCATTGCTTCCAGCAGGGTAGTGCGCCCAGTTCCATGGGAATGTAGAACGCTCAATATGTGGCATCGTTGCAAGGTGACGACCTGTAGTATCACAAATCATCGCTGTATTAAAGTCAGATCCGTTAGGGTTTGCAGGATATCCTTCATACCCATAAGTCGCTACGATATCATAAGCACTTGCTCCCATAGGTAAATCAAATCTACCTTCACCATGCGATATCCATACGCCTAGCGTAGTTCCAGCAAGCGTAGAAAGCATCACACTGTTATTTTCTTCTATCTTTACAGAAGTAAAATTACTCTCGTGCTTGCGGCTGTTGTTATGTTTAAGTTTAGCCAACTTCTCGTGGTCTGGATTTATAAGATCAAGTTCTAAGAACAATTGAGCACCATTACAGATCCCCACAGAGAGTGTGTCTTCACGTGCAAAGAAGTTTTTAATCGCCTTATTTGCTTTCTCATTATACTTTATGGCACCAGCCCATCCTTTGGCAGAACCTAATACATCGCTGTTAGAAAATCCTCCTACAGCTCCAAGAAACTGAATATCTTCTAGTGTTTCACGTCCAGATATTAAATCTGTCATGTGCACATCTTTTACATCAAAACCTGCGAGGTACATCGCATTTGCCATCTCGCGCTCAGAGTTACTTCCTTTTTCACGTAAGATTGCTGCTTTAGGTCTAGCTTTACTAGTGTCTAATGCTGGTTTCTTTCCTGTAAAGTGTGCAGGGAATGTATATTGTAATGGTTGTACTTTATAATTGTCAAAACGGTCTTTTGCAAGACCATTTGCTGTTTGCTTATTATCTAGCAAATAAGAAGTCTTAAACCAAGTGTCACGTAGCGATGCAATGTTAAGTCCCAATTCTACACCACTATTTTTGATTGTAAGCTCTGCAGTGCTTGTTACCGTTCCTATTTGAAAGAAAGGAACGCCGTTATCAGCAAGTACATTTTCAACAGATGGGTCTGCTTGGAAAACTAATCCTGCATTTTCAGAAAAAAGTAATTTGATAAGATCTTGTTCTCCAAGTGCAGTCAGGTCTAGGTTTGCACCTAAGTTTACATCTGCAAAACAAAGTTCAAGTAGGGTAGTGATAAGTCCGCCACTAGCGATATCATGGCCAGCTTGGATTTTATTGTCTTTTATGAGCTGTTGTATGGTGTTAAACGCTTTCGCGAAAGCGGTATCACTCACAACACTTGGCGCTTCATTACCAATAGCATGACATACTTGTGCAAAACTAGACCCTCCTAGTTTATGTGTATCTCCAGACATGTTAATATAATAAATAGCACCTCCATCTTTTTGAAGTACAGGTTCTACTACCTTATTAATGTCATTACAATTTCCAGCTGCCGAAATAACCACAGTACCAGGGGCAATTACATCACCATCTGGATATTTTTGTTTCATTGAGAGACTATCCTTACCTGTCGGAACATTTATCCCAAGGTTGATTGCCATTGCAGATATTGCTTCTACAGCCTTATACAAACGAGCATCTTCTCCTTCATTTTTACAAGGCCACATCCAGTTTGCCGAAAGGCTTACAGACTGTAAACCATCTTTAAGAGGAGCCCATACTATGTTTGTAAGTGCCTCTGCAATACTGTTTTTACTTCCTGCTACGGGATTAATAAGACCAGAAACTGGTGAGTGTCCTATAGAAGTAGCAATACCTTCTGTACTTTTAAAATCAAGTGCCATCACACCCACATTGTTAAGTGGTATTTGTAATGGGCCGACACATTGTTGTTTTGCAACGCGACCACCTACACAGCGATCTACTTTGTTAGTAAGCCAGTCTTTACAAGCCACAGCTTCTAGTTGCAATACCTGTTCTAGATAATCGTGGAAATGCTCAAGTTGATATTCTGGATTTTTATAATCACGAGCGACCGTCTTGTCAGTCATTATTGTTTTTGGAGAGCTCCCAAACATATCATCTAGGTGCAAGTCCATAGGGCTTAAGCCTGTTGTTTTACTTTTAAATGTAAAACGATGATCATTTGTAACGTCGCCTACTTCATACATAGGTGAGCGCTCACGATCTGCAATGCGTTGTAGCATATCTATGTCTTTCTCTCCTATAACAAGTCCCATACGTTCTTGCGACTCGTTTCCTATAATTTCCTTTGCAGATAGGGTAGGGTCTCCTACAGGTAACTTGTCAAGATCGATAAGACCACCAGTATCTTCTACAAGTTCAGAAAGACAGTTAAGATGTCCTCCCGCACCGTGATCGTGTATAGATACGATTGGGTTTACATCACTCTCAACCATACCACGTACTGCATTTGCAGCACGTTTTTGCATCTCTGGATTAGAACGTTGTACCGCGTTAAGCTCGATTCCAGAGTCAAAAGCTCCCGTATCTGCACTTGACACTGCAGCGCCACCCATACCTATTCTATAATTCTCACCACCTAAGATTACAATTTTGTCACCATCTTGTGGAGTGTCTTTAAGTGCTTGCTCACGTTTACCGTAACCAATACCCCCAGCTTGCATAATTACTTTGTCGTACCCTAGACGCTGACCGTCTTCGTGATGCTCAAAAGTAAGTACAGACCCAACAATTAAAGGCTGTCCAAACTTGTTTCCAAAGTCTGAAGCTCCATTTGAAGCTTTAATAAGTAGGTCTATCGGGTTTTGATAAAGCCATTTACGTGCGTCCATTCCATGTTCCCAAGGACGTTCTTTTTCAAGTCTAGAATAAGGAGTCATATACACTGCAGTTCCAGCAAGTGGAAGTGATCCTTTACCACCAGCAAGTCTATCGCGTATTTCCCCACCAGAACCTGTAGCAGCTCCGTTAAAAGGCTCTACGGTAGTTGGGAAGTTGTGAGTTTCTGCTTTTATAGAAATAACAGAGTCAAAGTCTTTTTCGGAATAGAAATCAGGTTTATCTGCTGTATTAGGAGCAAATTGAGTTACACGTGGTCCTTCTATAAAGGCAACATTATCTTTATATGCAGATACAATCGTATTAGGATGTGCTTTTGATGTTTCTTTAATCAATTTGAATAATGAAGAAGGCATCTCTTCACCATCAATCACAAAGGTTCCATTAAAGATTTTGTGACGGCAGTGCTCCGAGTTTACTTGGCTAAAACCAAATACTTCAGAATCTGTAAGTGGTCTTCCTATTTTGGCAGCTACACCATTTAGGTAAGCAACCTCTTCATCACTTAACGATAACCCTTCTTGCTCATTATATGCCGCAATATCCTCTATAGATAAAATAGATTCTGGAGTAACGTTAACCGTAAAAATATCTTGATTTAATGCAGCGTACTCTTGAGAGATCATAGGATCATAATCAGGAGTGCTTTCTGTAATTACGCCTGTAGCATCTTCTATAGATGGGAAAGGGTTAGTTTGGACTTGCTGTGTTGAGGAGTCCGCTTTCGCGAAAGCGTGAAACTCTTCTATCCTTATAATATTTGAGATTCCCATGTTTTGGGTAATCTCTACAGCATTTGTACTCCATGGGGTAATCATGGCTGCTCTAGGTCCAATAAAAAAAGCGTCAATATGAGACGCTTCAATTTTTTGAGAGTTGCCAAAAAGCCATACGAGCTTAGCGGTATCGTCCTGTGTAAATGCTTGTGTACTTTGTACTGCGTAAACAGTGCCTTGAGGGTTTCCAAAGAAGTGGATCATCCGATTGGTTTTGTTGCGTTGTTTAAGGACGTAAATTTACTACAATATTTATTTATATTATAGGTAGGATAATATCTCTTTAACCTGTTCTTTTAACGAGTTGTTAACCATTTATAAAGATAAAGGTCTCAAAATATGTTATCTTTAGTAAAAAGAACATAAAATCCCCAAATTATGAAGAGAAAACTACTTTTCCTGTTACTATTCACTTTTTCAATATATCTCACTGCACAGGAGCTATTACCACCTTCAGAGATTACTAAGGGAAAATTTGTAGGTAAAACTGCTCCGCTTAGAGATCAGCCTGTAATTATTGCAAATAGATTTAAGGGAGTCTCAGAGATTACAATTGTTCCTAATAACTTACGAGGAAATCGAAAAGTAAATGACCAGGCACTACCACTAGGTGCAGATCCAATTGCGCAATTTACCTCTGGACAGTTTAGAATGCTTGAAACAGAAGCAAATTTTGGGGGTGGAAATTCGAGTCAATCTAATTTTACTCCGCCAGATCCTTCTGGAGCAGTAGGGCCTGATCACTATGTACAAGGTATAAATAGCGTTATAAATATTTTTGATAAGCAAGGAACTCAGCTCTTAGGCCCAGTATCATTAGGTGATTTTCTAGGTAATGGACAAAATGAAGGTGATCCCATTGTTATGTATGATCAACTAGCAGATCGTTTTTTTGTAAGTCAGTTTCAAACATCTAACATTGCTAGTTTAAATAATATTCTAGTAATAGGAGTATCTGAGACTCCAGATCCTACAGGAGCTTATTTCTTATATCAATTTCAATTAGATGCTTTTCCAGATTATCCACATTATGCGGTCTGGCCAGATGCGTACTATTTAACTGCAAACAAAAACCAAGGAAACACGACCTACGCATTAGATAGAGCAGCGATGCTCGCTGGAGAGGAAAATGTTACTCTAGTAGGTTTTAATCTTCCAGGTATAGTGCGTAACCCGAATACTGTTTTTAGTCCAGAACCAGCAAACCTAACTGGGTTTTCATTTCCAGAAGATACACCAGGTTATATTGTGTATTTACAAGACGATGGCTGGGGCGGTGCTATTACAGAAGATCACTTGAAGGTATGGGAGTTAGATGTGGATTTTGATGAACCTGGAAAGTCAACCGTATCAATGCCATTAGAAATACCAGTTGCTCCTTTTGATTCTGTGTTTGGAGAATTTGGAGAGGGCGATCTTGCGCAGCCAGGAACTTCTAGAAAAATAGATATGATAGGAGGTGTTATTTCATATGCCGCAAACTATAGGAGTTTTGAAGATCATAACTCGTGGCTTATCTCCTTTAATGTTGATGTAGATGGAAATGATAGATCAGGAATACGCTGGACAGAATTACGTAACAGCGATACTGAGCCTTGGAGTGTCTTCCAGCAAGGTACTTATGCCCCAGATGATGGTCAAAGTCGTTTTATGGGAAGTGGTGCAATGGATGCTCAAGGAAATATAGGACTTGCATTTAATATAGGAAGCATTAATGATTTTATCGGTATAAATTATACAGGGCGTTTTGATGGTGATGCCGCTGGAGAGATGACACTAGGAGAAGAAGTTATTATCCAGGGTTCTGGTATACAGACTTTTTCTAATCGGTTTGGTGATTACTCACATTTAACAATGGATCCAAATGATTTTTCCTTTTGGCATACTGCCGAATATTTCTCTGCAACTAATTTCTGGGATACGCAGATAGCTTCCTTTAGATTATCAGATGGATTTACTAATGATGTAGGGGTAATTGCTATTGACTCTCCGGTAGATGGTATTCTCACAACTACGGAAACTGTACAAGTAACAGTTAGAAACTTTGGGACAGATGCCCAGGTAGATATCCCTATCTCATTATCAATAGATGGGGTAGTGGTAGCAAATGAGGTTATCGCTGGGCCAATAGCTGCCAATTCTAATATGGAATACGAGTTTACAGCAACCGTAGATTTATCTACTCAAGGAGAATCATACAATATTGTTACAGAAACAAGTCTAGCAACTGATCAAGCACCTGTAAATAATGACGCTATGAAAACAGTAGCTCATTTATTTGAGAATGACTTAGGTGTTTTAAGTATTACGGCTCCAGAGTCAGCTGGAGGGCTGTCTGAAGAAACAGTAGTTATTCGTATTAAAAATTTTGGAGCAAACGAGCAGTCAGGATTTGAAGTACAGTATACTGTAGACGGAGGAACTCCTATAGTAGAAACATTTACGGGTTCCATTGCTACTGGAGCAATAGAAGAATTCTCATTTGCAGTTCAAGCAGATATTACAGTATTTACCACCTATCAGTTAGAAGCAAGAACAAATAGTTTGGGAGATCAAGACCCAGCAAATGACGTAGCAACAACAGAAGTAACTAACTCTTGTATGCCTCGTGCCACCGAACCTAATGGTGCTGGTTGTCAAGCAGACGGGATTAAGCAATTTATATTAAACACCATTAATGTAGATGATGGCGGTGATGGATGTAATACAGAACCTTCAAACGGTCCTCAAGGTTATGCAGATCGTACGGACTTAGAAACAACTTTAAGTAATGTAGCTGGTCAAAATGAATATGTGCTTCAAGCTCGCCATAACTATGATGCAGGAGCAGGTATCGAAGTACTCTCGGTATGGATTGATTTTAATGATAACTTCATTTTTGAAGAGTCTGAGCAATTAATTCAAGGAGTTCCTTTTCCAGGAGCAAATACTTTGGATAGTTTTGATCTGGTAATTCCATTAGATGCACCTATAGGCAGCCATATTTTACGTGCCAAAGCTATTGATGGTGCAGAGCCAGGTGATATTAATAATCCGTGTTCTGATTTCCGTTTTGGTGAAGTGCAGGATTATACAGTTATTATAGATGATACATTAAGCATCGATGATTTTTTACAAGGAACTACAGACTTAGTTGTCACATCCTTAGAAGACAATCAATTTGATGTGCAATTGCCAACAGATTACGATGGTAAGGTATATGTGGGTGTTTCAAATCTGTTAGGGCAACAGTTAACGTATAAGTCGATAGCTAGAGGTAATGATGGCTTTAGAGTGTTATTGAATTTAGCTAATCTTTCGGCAGGAGTTTATATAGTCACAGTAAATGATCAAACAGGCCGCTTTACTAAAACTAAGAAGATTATAGTGCAGTAGATTTAAAATTGTACAGTTCGAACATACTAATAAAGAAAGAGCCTTGTTATCACACGATAACAAGGCTCTTTCTTTAAGTATAATCTCAAAACATTTTATATGTTTAATGAGAAGTGATTGGGTGGTTTTATTGCTTTCGCGAAAGCAAAGCCATATAAAATCCGTCGTAACCATTTTTTGCCGGGCTTACAGTTTCTTCCTTATCTAGTTGAAACTTCTGGCCTTGTTCTGTAGCTAGAAATGCTTGTACTTGTTCTTGGTTTTCTCTAGGCAAAATAGAACAAGTAGCATATAGCATTTTACCGCCGTCTTTAACAATTTTACTATAGCTATCTAGTAATTCTGCTTGCCTTTGCACCACCTTATCTATAAACTCTGGCTGTAATTTCCATTTCAAATCTGGATTACGCTTAATAGTTCCTAGCCCAGTACATGGAGCATCAATTAATACGCGGTCTGCGGTGTTATATAATTTTTTAAATACCTTAGTTGATGTAATTTCTCTTGTCTCTATGTTGTGAGCTCCAGCTCGCTTAGATCTTCTTTTAAGTTCCTTAAGTTTACCTTCGTAGATATCCATAGCGATAATCTGCCCTTTATTTTCCATTAGGGCTGCAAGATGTAATGTTTTTCCTCCAGCACCTGCACAGGTATCTACAACGCGCATTCCTGGTTTTACATCAAGCATGCGTGCTACTTTTTGTGATGAAGCGTCTTGCACTTCAAAGAAACCACTTTTAAAAGCTTCTGTAGTAAATACATTTTTACGTTCTACAAGCTCCACAGCATCAGGATAGCCATCTAATAATCGAGTGTCTATATCTTGATCTGCAAGGGTGTTTCTTAAGTCCTTTGGAGTGGTTTTTAATGTATTTGCTCGTAATACTACTTGTGCCTGTGTATTTAAAGCAGCAAGCTCTGCAGCCCACTTTTTACCAAGAGCTTTCTCACCCATCTCATCCATCCAATCTGGAATAGATTCCTTGAATTTTCTAATTTTTGAAAGTTCGTCAAAACGTCCTTTAATTCTACGAGTAGGTATAGGTTCCATTTGTTTCCAGTCTGGAACTTCAATACCTCTTAATGTAGCCCAAACTGCAAATAATCTAAATAAATTAGGTCTGCTGTACGGTGCTTTTACTTCTGCAATCTCTGAGTATAAGCGTTGCCAGCGCACAATGTCGTAAACAGTCTCCGCAATAAAACCTCGGTCACGAGAACCCCATCTTTTATCAAACTTAAGAACCTTTCTTAATACCTTATCAGCTTGTTCTCCATCATTAAATATCATTCCTAATGCATCAACAGCTGCAAAGACTAAATTTCTGTGTAATTTCATACTATATTTTGAGGGTGTAAAGGTATTGGTTCTTTAGGGAATAGTGCTATTTTTACTAAAATTTTGACAATGCGAATTTTATATACTTTTTTTCTTTTATTTCTAATTGTAACATCTTGTAAGGATGTAAATAATAATAATCAAACTGCTGTAATTGAGGGTGCTAACGTTTTCACGAAAGTGGATATCGAATTTTTACATCAGGATAGTACGAGCATACGAGCAATAGAAGTTGCTAATGATGCCGTCATGTATGCGGGTAGTAATGGTCACTACGGTATTTATGAGATGAATCTGGATCAAACCAAATCTACCGATGCAGCGATGGCCTCTCAATTTAAAGTTACAAATAAAGGGAGAATAGATTTCTTAGGTAAAAACCCTGCTTTTAGGAGTATTGCTAGTACAAGCAAAGCATTTTTTATATTATCTATAGAAAATCCAGCACTTCTATACCGCTATGATAGAACTACTAACCAAGTATCCCTTGTTTATACTGAACAAGAAGAGGGAGTTTTTTATGATGCTATGACCTTTTGGAATGAGGAGGAAGGAATCGCAATAGGGGATTCTGTAAACGGTTGTTTATCCGTTATCATTACTAGAGATGGTGGCACTAGCTGGGGTAAACTGGATTGTGGGTCCCTGCCTAATCAATTAGAAAAAGAAGGAGCTTTTGCCGCAAGTAATACTAATATTAAAACGATAAGAGATGAAACGTGGATAATTACAGGTGGTGGTACTTCTAGAATGTATTACTCTGCAAACAAAGGATTTTCATGGAGCATATATAACCTTCCTGTAGCACAAGGAAAAGATACTCAAGGTGCTTATACCATGGATTTTTATGACAATAAAACAGGTATTATATATGGAGGTGATTATACTACACCTGAGGACAACGTAGATAATATTGCAACTACTAGCGACGGTGGTAAATCCTGGGTGATAACAGCATCTGGTGAAAATAACGGTTATAAAAGTTGCGTGCAGTATGTTCCGAATTCAAATGGGAAAGAAATTATTGCAGCTGGATTTACAGGTATTTCTTACTCAAGCGACTCAGGTGCTTCATGGAAGCAACTATCTGATGCGCCATTTTTAACGGTAAGATTTGCAAATGATTCTACAGCTTATGCGGGAGGTAAAAATGCATTAGCCAGGCTTAATTTTAAAAGATAATAAGCTTTTGTTACGGCTCTCTGTGATCGCGCTTTGCATTTTTGTCACCACGAAGTTTATGCAATAAATCTCGTCTAAAATCTCCTTCGGCTTTAAGAAGGATGAGTGTCTTTTTATAAGAAAGCTTGTTTTGCAAATTCAAAAACAGTGTTTTTCTAGCGTCAAGTTTTTGCTGCTCAAAAGACTGAATGTTATCAAGTGTATTTTTTGCAGTATTCTCGTCCATTGTTTCAAACAGATCTCTGGTTTCTTTAAGAACTTTTCGTTCTCTATTATAAATCTCAGACATACGTTCTCCGTAAGTATTATAAATAGGCCAAAACACCTGTGCTTGATCTGGAGTTAATGCTAGTTTTTCGGTTATATATGCAACCTTAAGCGCTTGTATTCTCTCTTTTTTTGCATTTCTATCTTCTTTTTGACCTACTGCAGTCGCAGTGATCATTATCGTAATTATAAATGTTATAAGTAGTCTCATAATTTAATCTAAATAAAAGTGGTAGCTATCTGTGCGATCATCTAGATAGTCTATAATAATTGATTCGTCTAAGGCAATATCATTTTGAAGTGCATCTATGTCTTCATCAGATAACCAATCTGCAAATTCTATTTGTTCAAGATCACTTGCTTCGCTATCAAGATATTCTGCAATAGCAATACTCTCAATTCCGGCAGTTGTGTCTAGTTGTGACCATACAATGCTAACTAGGAGTAGGAGGGCAGCTGCAATCCCTGCCATGGAATAGTAATAGCTTTTTAGAGTTATTACTTTAGTGCCAGTTTCTTGAGCTGGTATATTGTCTTCTTCAAGCTTTCGCGAAAGCGTAGCAAGAATCTCATTTTTAGAGTTCTCAAAATATCCATCAGGAGTATCATAGCGCTCATTACTAGAGCTAGATAATGTAGCTTTTAAAGTTATATCATCAAGAATTTGATCACGACTCGTGTCAAAATAATCCTGAGGAACTTTAAAACCTCTTTTAGACGGTATGTTGTTTGTTTCTTTCACAGTTCTATAAATAAGACTCTTAAAAAGTTAAAAGGTTTAATCTGCTTGCAATATGGCGGTTACTTTTTTTGTGGCAATATGGTAAGAGCTTTTAAGAGCTCCTACAGAAGTACCAAGTATCTCACTCATATCTTCATATTTCATATCTTGATGGTACTTCATCTGGAATACGAGCTGCTGTTTCTCTGGTAATTGGGCTATTGCCTTTTCTAATGCTAGCTGTATATCGTCACCATTAAAATAGACATCACTCTCTAGACTTTCTACCATACGCGTTTGAAGCTCTTCATTTGAAATTTGTAAATGTCGAGCACGTTTCTTAATAAACGTTAGCGATTCATTGGTTGCTATTCTATATAACCAGGTATAGAGCTTACTATCTTCTTTGAAGTTTTTAATACCCTTATATACTTTAATAAAGACGTTTTGCAGCACATCATCTGCATCTTCATGATTTTTTACAATACCTCGTATGTGCCAATACAATGGCTTTTGATATTTATCAAGTAACATGGCAAATGATCCATTATTGGGATCTTGCTGTAATGCGAGTATGAGGTCTTGCTCTTCTATGTGATACGTTTTAACTAACTATAAGACTTCTAATGTACTTAAAGGTTTAATCCAGATAACAATCTGTAGTCCTAATTGGCAGATATTAACATGTAAACATTACTAATATCGATAAAATGCATTTAATAACGATTAAATACACAAATAGCTTGTAGGATTGAATTAAGGGTTTTATATTTGAATCATCATTAAAAGATGGTCAATTAGAATCCCCAATTCATATATTGATTAACAAAGATTTTTTAGTGTCTAGACCCCAAAGCTAGCACTGATGTCTAACCTACTTAACCTAAAAAAGCCCGTAAAAACGGGCTTTTTTTATGTTGTAATAAAGTAAAGGAGATTATCCTAAATACTTCATTAAGATTTTACTTTTAGAAGTATGACGCAATCTTTTGATAGCTTTTTCTCTAATCTGGCGTACACGCTCACGACTTAAATCGAAAATATCTCCTATTTCTTGAAGTGTCATAGCCGGTTGATTACCTAAACCGTAGTTTAAACGTACAACCTCTGCTTCTTTCTCTGTAAGTGTATCAAGTGCTCTGTTAATCTCGATGCTCAAAGACTCCTGCATAAGCTCTCTATCTGGACGAGGTGACTCGCTAGAACTTAAAACGTCATATAAGTTGTTGTCATTTTCACCTTCGGCAAAAGGAGCATCCATACTTAAACTACGACTTACGTTTTTAAGTGAGATCTTTACTTTTTCTTCAGAAATATCAAGATACTTTGCTATTTCTCCAGAGGTAGGCTTACGTTCGTGTACTTGTTGTAAGTAAACCATTGCCTTGTTAATCTTGCTTATCTCACCTATTTTATTGAGAGGTAGACGTACTGTACGGGCATGCTCTGCAATAGCTTGTAAGATAGATTGTCTAATCCACCATACTGCATATGATATAAATTTAAAACCTCTAGTTTCATCAAAGCGTTTTGCTGCTTTTACTAGACCTACGTTTCCTTCATTAATTAAATCAGAAAGGGATAAACCTTGATTTTGATATTGTTTTGCTACAGATATTACAAAACGAAGATTTGCTCTTGTAAGAGCGTCTAGTGCTCTTTCATCTCCTTTTTGAATACGTTGTGCTAACTCAACCTCTTCTTCGGCAGTAATTAAATCAATCTTGCTCACATCCTGAAGGTAGTTATTCAGGGATTTCGTCTCTCTATTAGTAACCTGCTTGGTGATTTTGAGTTGTCTCATGTATTATCTTTGTATTAAGTGAGTATTACCTCATTATAACCTAAATGATTCATAAAAGCAAGTATTTAACTAAAACTGTTAAAAAACATACGCTAAGCCCAGTAAAACTGAAATTAGTAAAAATTATGTTATGATAATTTTAAGATATGATAAGGTTAAAATAAAGTATAAACTCTATTATTGAGTATATATAACGTACAAAGGTAAGATTTGTTACATTTAACTCATAATTATAGCGCATGAAAATACAATTACACCTTATTATTCTTTTCATTTTCAGCATTTTCATAAACTCTTGTGGTCAAAAAGAATCTACTGAGAGTACTACCGCAGTCGAAAATAATCTCATTAGTTCAAAAGATAGCCATACAGCGTTTAATGAAAATTATGCCCACATCGTCTATTTTTGGTTTAAAGACCCCACTAACGAAGAGGACAAACAGTTATTTGAAAAATCTCTGCGCACTTTTTTGGACAGTTCGTTATATGCCAAAACACAATTTATAGGTACGCCTCCTGTGGCTACCCGAGAGGTTGTAGATGATAGCTTTACTTATAATTTGGTATTAAGTTTTGATTCGGCAAAGGATCAGCAAGCGTATCAAGATGAGGCTGCTCATAAAAAGTTTATCGAGGAGTGTGCTCATCTGTGGGAAAAAGTTATCGTTTATGATGCTACAAGCATAAGATAATTACCCCATAGTTACAGCTTTCAAATATAATGACGGTGGTTAGTTACGCTTTCGCGAAAGCGCAATTATAACTAGTTTTGTACTATGTCAAAAGAACAAAGTAAAAAGAGTAAAGTAACTATAACATCTGCATTTAAAACCATTATCTGGCCACGACGAAAGCTAGTATTTATTGGACTCATTCTTATCGTAATAGGTCGTCTCGCTAGCCTTGTATTGCCATGGAAATCAAAAGCTTTACTAGATGACATTATCCCGAATAAAGACATGGCTGCCTTGTATGATTTGCTATGGATGGTAGGATTTGCGCTTCTTATACAAGCCATCACATCATTTTTATTGACACGCATATTAAGTGTACAAGCACAATATCTCATCTCAGAACTTAGAGCTCAAGTACAGAAAAAAGTACTGTCACTACCTATTAGCTTTTTTGATAACACAAAATCAGGAGCGCTTGTGTCACGCATCATGAGTGATGTAGAAGGAGTGCGCAATCTTATAGGGACAGGATTAGTACAACTAGTGGGAGGAACTATAACAGCAGTTATATCACTAGTGCTATTGATACAAATTAACGCCTTAATGACTCTGTTTGTGTTTTTGCCAGTAGCCGTTTTTGGTTATGTTGCCTTACGTGCTTTCAAATATATCCGTCCTATTTTTAGAAATAGAGGTAAAATTAATGCCGAAGTAAAAGGAAGACTTACCGAGACGCTATCTGGTGTGCGAGTAATCAAGGGATTTGGAGCAGAAGAACAAGAAAATAAATCCTTTGAAGAAGGTGTAGATAGATTATTCCAAAACGTCAAGAAAAGTCTTACTGCCACAGCGGTGATGTCAAGTAGTTCTACTTTTTTACTTGGTTTAGCATCTGTGGGAATTATGGGTATAGGTGGCTATTTTATGATACAAGGGGAGATGACTACGGGAGAGTTTCTGTTTTTTACACTCTTGCTAGGTTTTATGATTGCACCTATCGTACAAATGAGTAATATAGGGAGCCAACTTACAGAGGCGCTAGCAGGATTAGATCGTACAGAGGAGTTAATGAATATGACTCCTGAGGATGAAATAGGGAATCGGGATATAGAACTAGAAAATTTTAAAGGAAATATAAAATTTGAAAATGTATCCTTCTCTTATGAACAAGGTAAAGAAGTGATACATAATATTTCCTTTGAAGCAAAAGCCGGAACAACCGTAGCACTTGTAGGTAGTTCTGGTTCTGGAAAATCTACTATTGCTGGATTATCTGCAACATTTTTAAATCCTCAACAAGGAGTGGTATCTGTAGGCGGGCAAGACTTATCACGAGTAAAACTACCTAGCTTTAGAAAGCACTTAGGGGTTGTATTGCAAGATGAATTTCTTTTTGAGGGAACCATACGGGATAATATAATGTTCCCTAGACCTAATGCCTCAGAGGAGCGACTACAAGAAGCGGTAGAGGCGGGTTATGTAAATGAATTTACAGATCGTTTTGAAGATGGACTTGATACACTTATAGGTGAGCGAGGTGTAAAGCTATCTGGAGGGCAACGACAGCGCATTGCCATTGCTAGAGCAATACTTGCCGCTCCTAAAGTCATTATACTAGATGAAGCAACCTCAAATCTAGACACGGAAAGCGAAGCGCTTATTCAAAAGTCATTATCACAGCTTGTAAAAGATAGGACAACTATCGTTATTGCCCACAGACTTAGTACTATTAAGAAAGCAGATCAAATCCTAGTCATAGAAGATGGTCGTATTGCGGAGCAAGGTACCCATGATGAACTTATTGAGGGAGAAGGAAGGTATTTTGACCTATACACCTATCAAGCGAAGATTTAGTGATTTTTCAAATAGCTATTAGATAAACAATTCACTTACAGTATAAGTAATATGCAAGAACTATTTGTTCTTAATCGTAGGCATATTTTTTAAGCATATCAATAGTAGTATATTCTAATGCTTTTTGATCTGTGGCTGCCAATTTTATAATTGGTGCGACCCCAGCTTTTTCTGCTTCTAGCCATCTTAAAATACACAAACACCATCCGTCACCAGGTTTGAGTCCTGGAAAATTCCATTGTGGAATAGGGGTGGAGAGGTCATTCCCTTTAGATTTTGTGTATGCAAGGAAATCCTTAGTCATAATAGCGCAGACTACGTGGGTTCCTTGATCTACAGCAGCAGTCCTGCAATATCCATCTCTAAAAAATCCTGTCATAGGGTCATAACAACAAGCTATTAATGGCGTTTCTAATACATTGAGAGGTACCGATTTAGTTTGGCTCATGTTTTACTTAAATTTTGTTAAGTAAAGGTCTTAAATCTTAATCTAATGGTAAATTATAAGAGATAAATTAATATTTTAAATGAAACGTATGCATTACCTGCCTTAAAATCTTAATTTTAAATAAAAAAAGAAAATGGAGTATTTATCGATTGTTTTAAAATGTATCGTTGGCTTAAGCATTCTTAATGTATGGCTATTACGTAAAGGACAATCTTCACCTTGGAGAGGGGGAGATGCAAACTCATTAAAAGAAGAGTTTGCTCATTATGGTTTATCAGAAACTACAATGAAAGCCGTAGGAACAATTAAGTGTTTACTTGCAGTAGGACTACTTGTATCTATTGTGGTACCTAGTTTGGAATTTTATAGTGCATTGGGTATTGCTGTAATGATGGTAGGCGCGATTGCAATGCATTTAAAAGTGGGCGATGCGTTGAAGAAATCTTTCCCTGCATTTCTATTTTTAGCACTTTCGGTATTTATTATTCTTATCTAATAAATGTTAGATAGTATGCTAGGTAAGCATTAAGCACAAAAAATATAAAAGATGGTAAAGCGGCTATAAACGTATCTTTTATTTTAAGCCGTACACCCCAACCTAATAACATAAGTAATGAGATTCCTATAAGAGCCGCAACTTGAAGCGGCTTATAGAAAAATCCTAATAAAACACCTAAGCCACCTATAATTTGTGCTACGCCAGTAATTTTTCTTTGAAGGGTTGATAGCCCAAAACGCTCAAATTCGGCAGTCATGAAATTAGATGACAAACAACTCACACCATAATAAAGGAATGAAAAGCCTATTAAACCGATAAGTATTGTATGTGCTATTGTCATTTAATAAATATATGCTATTGGTAAAGTTAACTTCCAGATAAATAAAAAGCGACCATTTGGTCGCTTTTTATCGTTAAGTGCAAATCGTTACTTAATGTATTGATTACTTTGTTCTTCAAGGTTTTCATTAGACTCTCCTCCTTGACTATATAACATATTTTCTTCATCTTTTATACGGTTTGTAGTTTTCTTGCTAGCCGCGGTGCGTCCAGGAACGTCAAGGTCTTTCCCAGAAAAGTCAACTTTTTCTACTCTATTAGTTAACGCCACATCATCACCACCGTCCAGACGGATATTATTTTCGATGTCTTGTCCTAATACTTTAAGGTCTTCACTCGTAATATCAGAGTTGTATGATGTGTCTTTTTGATTTTCCTTAAGCCTGTTATTTGTATTTGCTTGTGTTTTCATATCTATTGTTTTTTATAAAGTTAAGAACAGAATCAAGTAATAAAATGACCTTTAACCCATTGATAAGAAAAGGATAACAAAAGGTGTTAAAAGCAAGAAGTAGTGGGGTGGATAAGTTATTACGCTTTCGCGAAAGCAAAAAAATCACTTTATTTTTTGTATCTTTACAAATATTCACGCATACCTTATCAAAAGGTAGATTGCACAGTTCAAAATTCTTTTACAGACTTAATGGTATTTTAAACTGCGTAAACGTGAGCGTTACGAGATATTCTTGTAGCGACTTCATTTAATACGATAAAAGAGTTAATGGCTAGACCACAAGAAACCTTTGGTAAAAAAGAACGAGAAAAGAAAAGGCTAAAAAAAGCTGAAGACAAACGCAAGAAAAAAGCTGCGCGTAAAGAGAGCGGAGAAAAATTAAACGAATTTGTATACGTAAACCACTTAGGGCAACTAGTGGATACGCCACCAGATCCATCGCTTAAAGAAGAAGTAGATGTAGAGGATATTGTTTTAGGTATTCCTAAAAAGGAAGAAGGCGATGAGCCAGATCCTATTAGAACTGGTTTTGTAGAATTCTTTGACTCTTCAAAAGGTTTTGGATTTATCAAAGATGCCGATACTCCAGAGAAGTACTTTGTACACATTTCTGAAGTACGTGATGGTGAACTTAAAGAAGGCAATAAAGTGTCTTATGAAATAGAAAGAGGACAGAAGGGAATGAACGCAGTACGCGTGAGTAAAGTTTCTTAAAGTAATTCTTTTACCTCAATAACTTGTTTAGGCTCCAGACCCATTAGGGTTTGTGAGCCTATTCTTATTCTAACAAGTCTGAGTGTAGGAAATCCTACAGCACTCGTCATCTTACGTACTTGTCTAAATTTTCCCTCTGTAATAGTGACAGATATCCATGGAGCCGGACCATGACGAGCATCCCTTATCTTTTTTGAACGTTCCGGAAGGTTAGGAGTTCCTGCAAGTCTCCTTACTTTTGATGGTTTAGTAAGGTATTTCTTGCCATCAAAACCTATTTCTACTCCAGCAGCCATTTCTTCAATCGCTTGGTCTGTAATATCGCCATCTACTTGAACATAATATTCCTTTTCAATACCTGATCGATTAATGGTATCTGAGAGTTTACCATCTGTTGTCATGAGTAATAATCCCTCAGATTTTTCATCAAGACGACCTATAGCCATTGTGCCCTTAGGAAAGTCATAAAGCTCACTCAAAAATCTCTTTTTCCTAGCCTGGCGCTCATCATTACTAAGCAACTGACTAATAAAACCATAGGGTTTAAATAATTTGAAGTGAGTATGGCTCATATCTAATTAAAGGAAGAGAAAAGAAATTGAGTTGATTGTTAAGAAGTGTATTGTTTAATATTATTCTTTAAATCTCCAAGCTAGAAATCTTGACTTCTTATTACCCTGAGACATATCAACAGTTCTATGCTCTGCTTTAAGCTTCTCAAGTTGCTTTTTAATCTTAGGAAGGTGCTCACTCTTTGAAACTAAAGTTGTAAACCAACCTACTTGGGATTTAAAATTTACACTTTCCTTGACCATGCGCTTAATAAATAGTGCTTCTCCACCATTACACCATAGCTCATTAGATTGTCCCGCAAAGTTACGCTCAACTTCTTTGAGTTTAAGCCCTTTTGATTTTTCCTTGGTCGCTTTAAAAGCGTCTTTTTCAGAGCTGTAAAAAGGAGGATTACACATTGTAAAATCGTAATGCTCGTCAGGTAAAATTGCTCCTTTAAAGATATTAGCACGATCCTGTTGATAGGTAGCTGTTAAAAAACCTTTGAGGTGTGTGTTTTTTTCAAGAATAGCATTTGCATTTCTAATTGCTTTTGCATCAATATCAACTCCTTTCATTTTCCATTTAAAAACAGATCCTGCTAGAAGTGGATACACAAAATTTGCACCAGTACCTATATCAAGTCCATGTGCGTCTTCCTTGCCTAAAAAATCATTGAGATAATGGAGATAATCTACACGTCCTGGGACTGCTGGACATAAATATCCTTCAGGAATCTCATACCAGTTTAATGAATAGTCATTTAATAAAATAGCACGATTAAGTTCTAATACTGCTTTAGGATTTGTAAAATCTATTGTTTGAATACCACGGTCTGTTTCTAGAACATAAGGAGCAAGCTCTTTATTTGCTTTTCTAAGCTGTTTAAAGAGATAAGGACCTATATTTTTGTTATTTGGGTGCATAGAAAGATAATTAGTAGTACCGTGATTATATGTTATCATGGCCTTTTATAAACCACTATATATCTCGATATCATATACTGTGATTAATGGTGCAAAATTACCAATTATACTTTCCTTAATAAGAAAAGGTACTCTTTTTATTTAAATCTTTAAGAGATAAATATCTATGCTAATTTCCCGCGGTATGCTAGAGAAATCATATTATGTGATAAAAGTAGGTTTTTATCTTTCACATAAGATGAGAGATAAGATATGACCAGTTTTCTTTGATCTATAGTAAGATGCTTATATGCTGGCTTAGCAATCTGAGTATCCCACTTTGTACCTATGACATTATCTAGCGCAATGCGTAGATAGCAATGGTTTTGAAAATTAAGATCAGGATAATGACTTACTAATAGTTCAGGTATTTCAAGGTAATAGGTTTTAAAATCTAAGGCTGTGTCCATAATTAAGCAGAAATAGCAAGTGATACAATAAGCGGGTTTTTATGTCTACGTAAATAACTTCTCAATATCATGTCTGTATGATACGTACTTTTTTTAGGTAATAAATGTGAGGCTACTTCATCAAAATGACGCACCTGCTCCGTCTCAGGAACAAAACCAAAACCTCTATAAACACCTTTCTCTATATATATAAAAGCTGTTTCATCATCTGTACGACCATCTTCTTTAATAATGTAACTCTCATTTTCTGCATCAAAGGATTCTAATGCCGCTCGAACTCGGAGATTATAATCAGACACAGATTCATTATCACTACAAATACCTTTGCAATTTTTTAAACTGTAGTGCGAGCATTCATCAAAAGTTGCTTGAAGTCCGCAAAAACGAGGACATAACTCAAACATCTCACACAGCTCCATGAGTCGCTCTGTCGCTTTTGCCCTTGTGTACACTTTTTGAGTAGCAGTATGACGATATTTTGTCTTGGCTACCGCGAGCTGTATGATACCTTTTCTATTCTCATAGGACATAATAGAGTAGGTACTAGCAGGTATTTTTTGCGCTCTATTAAACTTTGGATAATATTGCTGGATATATTCAGATTCTAATAATAGTGCACAAAGTTCATTACCAGTAACTTCATAATCTATTTGATAGGTTTCTTGACCTAATAAGTATTCCTTGTTTTTCTTGTCGTAAAAATGCGAGAGGACTCTCTTTTTAATATTAATTGCCTTGCCCACATAAATCACTTTACCCGCACGATCTTTAAATAAGTATATTCCAGCAGTTTCTGGTAACTCTTGAATAATGCGCGATGGTAAATGTGGTGGGAGCGTTGCTTCTTTTGACCGAACATTGAGGAAGGAACTCATTACTTTTCCATCTTCATCCATTACTAGTAATTTTTTAAAAAGAATAACGGTAGCATCTGTATCTCCTTCGGCTCTGTGACGATTGTTAAGAGGAACTCCTATAGAGGCGCACAGATTGCCTAACGAGTAGCTGAAGAGGCTAGGTATAAGCTTTCGCGAAAGTCTCACCGTACACAGTTTCTTTCGAGTAAATGAATGACCGAGTCGCTTGAACTCACTACGTAATACATTAAAATCAAAAGTGACATTATGTGCTACAAATATGGCTCCAGAGGATATCTCAATAATGCGATCTGCGATTTCATTAAACAGTGGTGCATCTGCCACCATAGCATCATCTATCCCTGTAAGATTGGTAATAAATGGCGGGATGTATTGTTCTGGGTTTACTAGTGAAGTAAATTTATCTACTACCTCACCATCTTTAAGGCGTACCGCACAAATTTCTGTAATGCGATTGCCGTTAATTCCTTTTCCCGTAGTTTCTACGTCTATAACACAATGATATGTAGGCTCTGTCTCATTCATAAATGAGTTACAAAGTTACTCTTTATTTTGAAATATTAGGAATAATTCCTAAAAAATGGAAAATATTATGAATGCTATTCAAAAAGTGTGAATGCTATTAGAGGAAAATCAGTGTTTGATTTCGTCAAGTGCTTTTTTAAACTCTTCCCAGCTTACATTATCATTACCATCCTTACTGTATCCATCTATGAGTGCAGATGCAACCATAGATCTTATAAAACCACTTATTTCTGCTTTTTTCAAAAGTTCTTTGATTTCATCTTTGGATAAAGTACCATTACCATCTTCATCAAAAAAAGCAAAAGCCTGCTCGGGACTATCAAATTCTTGTGTGATTAAAATTTGAAGTTTCTTGAGAATCATGTCTTTAGTTGCCATGTGCTAGATTTTTGTGAAAGTGAACTATTACTGTATTCACTTAGGGTCTAAAAATACAACTTCACTTACTGGCATCAAATAGATTGAAGGCTATGATTTTAATTTTTCACGAAAGTGAAAACCTTATGAAAATGAAAACACTGTTTTAACAACGCCTTAACCGCTATGAGCGAAAGCATGCGCTAGCTTTGCAAATAAAAAGGTACATGAAAGATTATAAAGAACTCTTAAGCCCATTAAAAACTGAACATTTTTCATTAAAAAATAAAGTAGTAATGGCTCCTCTTACGAGATCAAGGTCTACTGCGGGACATATCCCGACAGATATAATGATTCAATACTACGGTGAGCGTGCAGGAGCAGGACTTATTATTACAGAAGGAACATCGCCATCACTTAATGGTGTAGGATATCCTCGTATACCTGGTATTTATAGTCGTGAGCAAGTAAAAGCATGGACGCCAGTAGCAGCTGCTGTACACAAAAATGATGGAAAGATATTTATGCAACTTATGCACTCTGGACGTATATCACATCCAGATAATATGTCTGAGGAGGCAGTTATTTTTGCACCATCTGCTATTAGACCAGAGGAAACGAAGATGTATGTAGATGGTAAAGGTGAATTATCTATCCCAGAGCCTACAGCGATGACTGTTGAAGATATAGAAAATACCATAGAAGAATATGTTACTGCGGCAAAAAATGCTATTGAAGCAGGTTTTGACGGTGTAGAAGTACATAGTGCAAATGGGTACTTACTAGATCAGTTTTTAAATACTGGAACAAATAAGAGAGATGATCATTACGGAGGATCTGTAGAGAATAGATGCCGCTTTACACTTGAGGTTACAGAACGTGTTATAGCGGCAATAGGGAAAGAAAAAGTGGGAATCAGACTTTCTCCTAATGGAGCAATGAATGACCTTGGGCCTTTTGATAGTCAGAAAGAAACATTTGATTACCTGTCTGCAAAATTAGAAGAGCTTGCGCCAGTTTATATACATCTCGTAAACCACGAGTCTATGGGTGCACCTGGCTTACCGGCAGATATCCAGAAAAATATACGCGACCGTTTTAGCGGTTTGCTTATTCTAAGTGGTGGTTATGATGCTGCAAAGGCAAATCAAGACTTAATGGATAATAAAGGAGATTTAGTCGCTTTTGGACGTAATTTTATAGCAAACCCAGATTTAGTAAAGCGTTTTGAAGAAAATGCTTCTCTCAATGACCCTAATCCAGATACATTTTACACACTTGGTAAAGAAGGTTACATTGATTACCCAACACTCGAAGAGCAAAAAGAGAACTCATAACTTTTAAACCCTTGCAAAAGGGTTTTTTTATGGAAGAAATAGACAACTATATGACGGCAGACCAAGGCAGGCATTCTTTTAAAATAAAGGATGTGCCTCGCCTTACGGTTGACACTTATAAAAACTGGATGGCATCAGAGCCATTTAAGCTAAGTGCTATTGTTGCATATTATGCCATTTTATCACTACCTGCACTTGTTGTTATTATTTTAAACATTGTAGGTGCAGTCTGGGGCAGAGACATTGTTCAAGGAGAGCTACTTGCTGAAATCACTAAAGTTTTAGGACAAGAAACAGCCGAGTCTATACGACTCATGATGGTAGACCGAGGAGATGAAGAAACTGGTTTTTTTACAGCTACGGTGGGTATATTAGTACTATTATATGGTGCAACGGGTGTTTTTTTTCAATTACAGCAGGCACTAGACACTATATGGGGAGTAAATCTCAATGAGCAAGATGGGATTTTTAATATTATAAAAAGTAGAGCAAAGGGTTTTGGATTTATTTTGATTATTGGTTTCCTGCTTCTCATCAGTTTTATAGCCACTTCACTACTTAGTGCTTTTTCAAATAGACTTGCAGAATTCTTACCAGCTTCTTTAATAGAATTTATTTTTATAATCGACATATCCATTTCGCTCATAGTGATTTACACGTTATTTGCTGCATTATTTAAGTTCTTGCCCAGTGTTTATATTAGGTGGAAAGCAGTACGAGTAGGCGCTGGTCTTACAACCATTCTATTTATACTAGGAGAAGTTGCAATGGCCTACTACTTTAATACTATGGAGCCTGGTTCTACATATGGAGCAGCAGGATCTATAATCCTCATCATGCTCTGGGTTTCTTATAGCAGCCTGATTTTATTCTTTGGAGCAAATTTTACGAGAGTCTATGCAGACGCCTACTATAATAAAGCTCGCCAGTTAAAAACAGGAGTAGGTTTCAGAAGATTTCAACATTTTAAAAAGAAAGAAGAATAGTTACGCTTTCGCGAAAACTAGACATAACAATAAACTAAATAACCAAATATGACAGAAGTAAAAGCATACGGTGCCCAAGATAAAGATGCCGATTTAAAAGAAATGACGATAAAGCGTCGTGATACACTCGCTACAGATGTAAAGATAAAAATCACATATTGTGGAGTTTGTCACAGCGATATACATACAGTAAGAAGTGATTGGGGACCAGCAATGTATCCTGTAGTTCCAGGTCATGAAATAGTAGGAGAAGTAATAGAAGTAGGATCTGAAGTAACTGGGTTTAAAAAAGGAGACGTTGTAGGAGTAGGCTGCCTCGTTGATTCATGTCAAGAATGTTCTTCATGTAAAAGTGACCTTGAGCAATTCTGTAAAGAAGGCGCGACATGGACTTACAACAGTAAAGACAAGCATACAGATGGGCACACTTTTGGAGGGTACTCTCAAGAAGTAACTGTAGATCAGAACTTTGTACTTAACATACCAAGTAATCTAGATTTAAAAGCCGTTGCACCTTTATTGTGCGCAGGTATCACTACGTTCTCACCATTACACCACTGGGGTATCAAGGAAGGAATGAAAGTAGGAATTGTAGGTCTAGGTGGTCTAGGCCACATGGGAATTAAGTTTTCTCATGCAATGGGGGCAGAAACAGTAATGATCACTACTTCAAAAGGAAAGGCAGATGATGCAAAACGTCTAGGTGCTGATAGTGTTCTTATCTCTAAGGATGAAGATGCGATGGAAGAGCAACACGGAACATTTGATTTTATATTAAACACGGTACCTGTAAGCCATGATATTAATCCATATTTATCACTTCTAGGTGTAGATGGTACTATGTGTATGGTAGGAGCTATAGAACCATTACCAGATGTTCATGGCGGTAATCTTATTATGGGACGTAAAAGTGTTGCAGGTTCTCTTATAGGAGGAATTAAAGAGACTCAAGAAATGCTTGATTTTTGCGGTAAGCACAACATTGTAAGTGATATAGAAATGATTGATATGAAAAACATCAATGAAGCCTATGAGCGAGTACAAAATAACGATGTAAAATATCGTTTTGTTATTGATATGGATACCCTATAATCGGTGTCTTATTTATTGAAAAGTTATAAAAAGCGAGCTATAATGGCTCGCTTTTTATGTTTTTAACGTCTTTTCTTTCAGTTTTAACGATTACTTAGCGGTCATTCTTTAGTCTCCTTATGATATTTGTAAAAAAGAGAAATTACCATGTTTTTAAACAAATCGATACTGTTAGGAGGATGCGTTGCCGCACTCATGGCGCTATCTTCTTGTGATAATAAACAAAGAAATCAACAAATAAGAGAAGAAGCGAAACGTGAGATTTTTCAAAAGAAATTATCAGAAAAAGCTTTGAAAGAACAGATTACCATCGAAGATAATAAGGTTCATGGCTTGGTGTCAAAAATTAATGAGAAAGAAGAACTTTCAGAATTTGAATTACAAATTAGGGAATTAGACATTGATGAATGCTTAGTAAATAAAGGAGTCTTTACTGTATTTGCTCCCATAAATGAAGCGTTTGAAGATAAGAACCTCGACATTCTCGATAACGAGTCTGATAATTATAATAAGGCAGAGGCAAAAACCGCACTCAAGTATCACCTTGTAAAGAATAAGTGGACTACCGAAAAACTAACTTCAGAAATTATAAATAGTGGAGGCTCACTAGAGTTGACCACTCAAAATGGAAGCAGTATACAGGCCGAGTTAGATAAGTCAGCTATTATTCTCAACGATAATACTGGCCATAGTGCAAGAATTATAACATCAGATATAAGCCCATCTAATGGCTCTATATTTATAATAGATAATGTCTTACTAGCTGACTAGCAGTACTAGTAGCTTTTCTCCAATCCAGAAGTCGTTCGTTTATACTTAGATTATCACATGTCAATCTCTAATTACGCTTTCGCGAAAGCGTAACTCACAACAATGTTAAAATTTTAATAGTAGTTCGATACTATTTAACAGAAGATTACATCGTCAAATTATGTTAAAAGCGAATATGGGCGTTAATTTGTTAAAGCTTATCAAACCCTCTATTTTCATTGTCAGAAGAACAACAGTCTATCCAAAAAAAGCCTAAGAGAAAGTATCGATGGCTGCGCATTATTGGTCGAATCTTACTGACCATACTTCTTATTTTATTCTTAATTATTTTATTCATTCGCAGTGAGTGGGGACAGAATATTATAGCTTCAAAAGCAGTTACCTATTTATCTGAAAAAACAAATACCAAAGTTGAACTAGAAAGGTTGTTTATCACTTTTGACGGTGATATTGCGGTCGAAGGACTTTATATAGAAGATAAGAAAGGTGATACACTGGTTTACAGCAGATCATTAGAGGCAAATATCCCATTTCTTCCTATAATTCAGGGTTCTGGAATAGGGATAGAGGATGCACAATGGGAAGGCGTTCGTGCAAATATTATTAGAGAGGACAGTATCTCTGGGTTCAACTTTGACTTTATTACAGAAGCATTTGCTAGCCCATCAACTGCAGTGATAGATACCACTACGACAAAGCCGCTTGATATAATTATAGGAGATATTTCCCTAAAGGATTTTGACATCACTTACAATGATGCCGTAACCGGAATTACAAGTAGTTATGTATTTGATGTTCTTGAAGTAGAGGTGGATGTAGTAGACCTAGAAGCAATAAAATTTACTGCTACTAGTGGCTTGATTGAAAATGGACGCTTTAATATTTACCAAGTCCCAATCCCTTCAGATCCTAATGCAGAAGAAATTCCGCTGCCATTTCTAGCGTTTGACGAGTTAACGCTTAACAACGTTAGCGGTAATTATACTGGTACAGAGGCAGGAATTGATTTTGATTTCGACTTCCAAGAATTATATACCGAAATCCCAAAGGCAGATTTTAATACGTTTACCATAGATGTAAATACAATCAATATTGCAGATAGCAAGTTGGGTATTGATATGACCACTGTTGCATCTGCAACAGATAATGAAACGGTAGCGAGTTCCATTTTTCCGGCTTACAGTATTGAAATAAACGATGCGCTAATAAAAAATACAGATATTGCCTATACAGTAGATGGAGCAACTCCTTCTAAAGGTACATTCAATCCCAATGCTGTTATTCTTGAAGATATTGCCTTTGACGCATCAAATACATTTCTAAAAGATTTTAAAGCGGGTAGTACTATCGATCATCTTTCGGGTTATGAATTTAGTGGTATTCATCTCAAATCTTTGGCAACAGATTTTATCGTTTCTGAGCAAAATCTAGCTATCAATGATTTAAAGCTTCAGTTAAATAATAGTGCTTTAGATGGTAATATATCAATGAATTACCCTTCGTTTGAATCATTAACATCGCAACCTGAAAAGGTAACTCTAAATGTCTCAATACCAAGCGTTAAATTTAATGTTAAGGATGCTTATCGATTTCAGAAAGACTTAGCAAACAATCAATATGCAAGCGCATTAAGCAAGCAATTAATAACTGGATCTGTAAGTGCAACAGGATCGTTGGCTTCACTTGATGTTCCATCATTACGCGTGAATTGGGGTAATGAAACAGCGATTTCAGCAAGTGGTTCTCTTAGTAATCTTAATGATGTAGATAAACTCTACGTGAACTTACCAAAATTACAAGCACAAACAACCAAGCGAGATATTTCAAAGTTTACAAGCACAGACTCGCTTTCAATTAATTTACCTGAGAAGTTTAAACTAGTAGGGAGTGCAAAAGGTAGTATTGAGGATATTATAGCGAACGCAACAATGACTACAAGCCAAGGTGCAGCAACCATAGCTGGTAGATTTAAAAATAGTAACAGAATTGCATTTGAGGCAGATCTTGCTGTGCAGGAATATGCGATGGGAGAATTATTGGGGAATGACCAATTAGGAGCACTCACCTTATCTGTTAAAACTAGTGGATCAGGGAGCACCATAAATACACTCGATGCTAGTGTAGATGCAACTGTAAATACTTTCCAATATAATAAGTATGCCATTAAGGATCTTAACCTTAAAGGTCAAGTCACAAATGGTAAAGGAGCATTTGAATCTACTTATAAAGATGAAAATCTTAATATGACGTTAGACGGCTTAGTAGTGTTAGATTCTATAGCTCCTGAAGCCTCAATAGATCTTGACATTATAGGAGCAGATCTTCAAGCGCTTGGTCTCATGCAAAGAGATGTGCGCACAGGTTTTAAACTAAAAGGAAATTTTAAAGGTAATGCAACGAGTTATGATGTAGCTGCTACGATGGATGATGGTATTATTGTTTACGATGACCGCTCATACCTTATCGGGAATCTAGATGGTACTGCGAGAGTTCGCCCAGATAGTACCTCAGTTACTTTTGATAATAAAATCATGAATCTTGATTTAAAATCAAATGCAGATCCAGCACGCATAACAACAGCACTTCAAGATCACATTTATAGCTATTTCTATAGAGATGTGGCTGTTGCAGATACACTGGTGAATCCTGTAAATCTTATTCTTAAAGGAAAAATTAGACAGTCGCCTTTGCTTAATGAAGTGTTTTTAGTAAACATGAAAGATCTTGACACGGTATCCATTGATCTAGACTTTGCGCAAGCAGAGCGTGTCTTAAATGCTTCTATTAAAGCACCACATATTAATTATGGAGGTAATGAGATTGATAGTCTTGCTTTTGTAATGAATACAGATAAGGATGATTTTAATTTCAATCTAGGCTTTAAAGGAATTAAAGCTGGACCACTTGCAATTCAGCGTACAGAGATAAGCGGTAATCAGACCAATAATGAGCTAGCATTAGATTTTCTTGCCTATGCGGGAGGAGAGAAGCTTATACAAGTTCAATCTGAAATTACTGGAAGTAGAGAGAATCTCCGTTTTCATGTATTGAGAGATAGTTTGATTTTTAATAAAAAACAATGGGGAATCCCAGTTACTAATGAAGTCCTCATCACAGATAAAAAATTATCCTTTAACGATTTTCGCTTTAAGCGAAATACCCAATCAGTAGAGATTACAGATAAGCTTCCTACCATTGAGAAAGACCATATCGCAATAGACTTTAGGAATTTTAAGATTAGCGAATTTCTAGCTTATCTCAATCCGAATGAGCAACTAGCTACTGGAAATCTTAACGGAGATTTGGTGTTAGAAGAGCCTTTTGGAGATTTAGGTTTTTTGGCAGACTTATATGTGCAAGAGCTAGGTTTATTAGGAGAAAACTTAGGCACAGCAGAGCTTACAGGTAGGTCACTCAATGGAGATCGTTATGACTTCAACCTGGGAGTGCAAGGTGGAAGTGTAGACCTTGATCTGACTGGTGATTATGTAGCAGACGTAGATGGCGCATTGATTAATATGGATCTCGATATTAATGAGATTAAAATGGAAGCTATAGATGGCTTTTCTCTTGGTGAACTCAAAGATGGCTCAGGAAGTCTTGAGGGTAATTTTAAATTAAATGGGGCACTTGCAAGCTTAGAATATCAAGGATTTTTGAGGTTTAAGAATGGTGGATTTATAGTATCAAAGCTCAATGCTCCTTTTTCTTTAAAGAACGAAACAATCTCCTTAGATAACGATGGAATCTCGATGTCTAATTTTACAGTATTAGATGAAAAACAAAACACACTTGTAGTCTCTGGGCTCATTGGTACGGAGAGTTTTATTAATCCAACTTTTGATTTAACAATTAACGCAAAAGATTTTCAGGCTTTAAATGCTAAGCCAGAAGATAATGACTTCATTTATGGTACGGCTGTTTTTGATGCAAAAGCAAGTATCAAGGGGGATTTACAAATTCCAATTGTTACAGTAGACGCGACAGTAGGAGGTGCTACTGATGTTACTTATGTGATGCCTACGGCGGCAGCAAATATAGAATCTAGTGACGGAATTGTTGTTTTTGTAAATCGTGAAAATCCAGATGCCATACTTACAAGAACAGAAGAGGAGACCGGTACAATTACAGGTTTTGATTTTAAAGGACTTTTTAAGGTAAACAAAGAAGCGCTAGTAACTGTTCTTATAGATAAAGAAACAGGTGATAATCTCAAAGTACAAGGAGAAGGAGATTTTAATTTTACATTACAACCTAATGGTAGAATGACGCTCACGGGTGTGTACGACGTAACCAGTGGTCAGTATGAAATGAATCTTTACAATCTAGTGAACCGCACATTTAAATTAGATCCTGGTAGTAGAGTAAGCTGGTCTGGTGATCCATTTGATGCAAAACTTGATGTACGTGCTGTATATGAAGTTGAGGCTTCTGCATCACCTTTAATGGCAAGCGCAAATGCAGGAGCAGATCCTGCTCAAATTAGTAAATACAGACAGCAGCTACCGTTCTTAGTATATTTAAATATAGATGGCGAACTTCTGAGTCCAAAAATTAATTTTGCGCTTGATTTACCAGAAGACGAACAAGGCGCCATAGGTGGCCAAGTTTATAGCCGTGTGCAGCAAGTAAACCAGCAAGAAGGAGAGCTCAACCGTCAGGTATTCTCATTGCTGGTATTAAATAGATTTTATCCAGATTCCAATTCTGATGGAAGTCGCGGTGGTTTTGCAAGTATTGCAAGAGATAACTTAAATGACGCTTTATCGGACCAGCTTAATATTTTTTCAGATAAGTTATTAGGTAAAACAGGATTTCAACTTGATTTCGGATTAGATAGTTTTACAGATTATCAAGGAACCACACCGCAAGAGCGCACACAACTAGATATTGCAGCACAACGTAAGTTTTTTGGGGATAAGCTTACAGTACGCGTGGGCAGTAGTGTTGATGTAGCTGGTCAGAGTGCCTCTGGCGAGAGCAATCCGCTTATAGGGAATGTGAGTCTTGAATATGAGCTTACAGAGGATGGTCAATACCGTCTTAAAGGTTTTCGTCGTAGTGAGTTTGAGAATGTAATAGATGGACAAACGATTGTAAGTGGTATTTCACTTATATTCCAGCAAGAGTTCAATAAATTTAGTCAGCTGTGGGATGCTATTTTAAGAAAGAAACAGCAGCAGCTTGTAGAAGAGGAAAAAGCTAAGAAAGAAGCGACTCCACCTGAGGAAACTATTGAAAACAATAAAAACAACTAGCACGTGCAATACCGATTATCTACATATTTTTCAGCTCTAGTTTTGATTACTTTTTGCGCATCTTGTAGTGTTGAAAAGTACATTCCAGAGGGAGAACGTTTATATACTGGCGCTGAAATTATCATAACGCCAGATAGCACCATCACAAATCAAAGCTCGCTACAAACAGAGCTTGAAGGCGTCTTACGACCTACACCTAATTCTAAAATCTTAGGCGGTTATCCTTATTTAAGTGTTTATTACAAAGCACAGCGTGAAAAACCAGGAGTAATCAATAAATGGCTTAATAAAAAGATAGGAGAGGAGCCTGTTTATCAATCTGATGTAGAGGAGTTTGAAGTAGAATCATTACTACGTAACAGACTAGAAAACCGCGGATTTTTCTATAGTACGGTGAGTTCACGCTTTCGCGAAAGCGAGACAAAAAAAAGAGCCTCCATCATATATGATTTAAAAGTCCCTACGCCATACCGCATGGAGACGTATCAACTCGATACATTATCACCGCCCATTTATAGGGAAATGATAAGCACGGTGGCTTCCTCACCGCTTGAAAAAGGCATGAGATATGACTTGTCTAACCTTAAACTTGAGCGAGATCGCATTGATTACCTCCTTAAAAGAAAAGGATATTACAACTTCAATCCTTCGTTTTTAATATTTGAGATAGATACCAATCAATACAGCAATAAACGTTTTGATATGTTCTTGAAGATTAAGAAGGATGTGCCTAATAAGGTCATTGTACCTTACAAGATAAACAAGGTAAATGTGTATCCTAATTATGCGCTCAAAGACTCGTTACAATCTGATGTGGTTCGCTTTGATAGTCTTAATTTTATTCAAGAAGAGCTTTATTTTAAACCTAAATACCTTGCGCCATTTGTACAACTTGAAGAAGGGCAATTGTATCATCCAGATGTCTCCCGTAACACTGCGCGACGACTATCTACTATAGGAGCTTATAAATTTGTAAATATCCAGTATGACGAGATTGATAGCTTGCGCACAGATAGCTTGGGTATTCTTGAGGCAAATATTTACTTGTCGCCATTAAATAAAAGAGCCATACGAGCTGAAGTGCAAGCAGTGACCAAATCAAACAACTTTGCTGGACCTGGATTGGCTTTAACCTATAGCAACAGAAATCTTTTTAACGGCGGAGAGATTCTTAATATCACAGGATCTGCAGGATACGAAGTACAACTAGGAGGAGGTGAGTCATTAAGTAGTATAGAGTTAGGTCTGGCCAGCGAACTCGTATTCCCAAGAGTGATATTTCCTATTGATATTTCAACAGATTTTTTTGAGTATAATATTCCAAAAACGGTTGCAGCACTCGGCGTGGATTATTTGAGTCGTTCTAAATTATACACCTTATTATCTGGTAATGTAGGGTTTGGCTATGTGTGGGATGCAAATAAATATGTCACACACCGTATTAATCCTATTTCTGTGAGTTATACGAGACTCTCTAATACCACGACAGAATTTGAAGATATACTCACCGAAAATCCCTTATTAAGACAGAGTTTTGATCAGCAGTTTATTGCGGGACTCAATTACAGTTTTACCTATAATGGGATGGTAGATACGCAAAAAACACATCAAATCTTTTTCAATTCTAATTTTGAGCTTGCAGGTAACGCCGTTAGTTTGCTAGGTAAAGATGATGCAGACACTCAAAATAAGACATTTATAGGACTAGAATATGCGCAGTTTGCAAAGCTAGATGTAGATTTTAGGTATCATTTTAATATGGCAAATGAGCAGAAAATCGCGACGAGACTCTTTGCAGGATATGGGTATGCGTACGGAAACTCAGAGATATTACCATTTGTAAAGCAATACTATTCTGGTGGACCATATAGTGTGCGTGCTTTTAGAATACGCTCTTTAGGTCCTGGAACATCTTCTGGAAACCAATCTGGCGGAAACTTCTTTGATCAAATAGGAAACATCAGGCTAGAGGCAAATGCAGAGTATCGTTTCCCAATTTTCAATTACCTCAAGGGTGCCTTTTTTGTAGATGCTGGAAATATTTGGAATAGCACAGAAAATGAAGATCTTGAGGGTAAAGATAAGTTCACCTCAGATTTTATTAATGAACTTGGAATAGGCGGTGGTTTTGGGCTTAGAGTAGATGTACAGGGCTTTGTGATCCGTTTTGATCTCGCAGCGCCTTTTCACGATCCATCATTACCAGAGGGCGAGCGATGGGATTTCAAATTTGACGAACCAATTTTTAACTTTGCTATTGGATATCCGTTTTAAAACAATCTCGCTTTCGCGAAAATGTAAAACAAACCCTTATCAGTAAGAAATCACACTAGAGCTAGGGGATTTTTATAGTACAAGAATTATTAAACCAACAGACCAAACAATATATACTTACCTTATTTTTGAGTTATGAATCAAACTGACCAGAAGATTTACATCATAGGCGCTGGAATAAGCGGCCTTGTTGCAGCTATTAACTTAGAGAAAAAAGGCTACGCACCTGTAATTCTTGAAGCTACTGATAGGATAGGAGGACGTGTAAAAACTGATATTGTAAAGGGGTACCAGCTAGATCATGGTTTTCAAGTGCTTCTAGAAAGCTACCCGAAAGCCAAAGAGTATCTCGATTACAAAAAACTTGAATTACAATCCTTTTTACCTGGTGCTACTATTTATAAAAATAGAAACTCGCAATCTATAGGAGATCCTACACGTAGTCTCAAAATGCTTATACCGACTATGAGCTCATCTATAGGCACACTAGGGGATAAGGTTAAAATCTTAAAGCTTAATAAAAGTCTCAAGAATAAATCGCTAGAGGCTATTTTTGAGGAAGAAGAAACAACGACTTTAAAGTATTTGCAAGATAAAGGCTTTAGTAAAACGATGATAACAGATTTCTTTAAGCCGTTCTTTAGTGGGATATTTTTAGAATCTTCACTAGAAACATCTAGTAGGATGTTTGAATTCGTTTACAAGATGTTTGGTACTGGTATGGCAACATTGCCAAAAGCTGGAATAGGAGCTATACCAAATCAATTACAAGAGCAGCTAGCGACTACTAAGATTAGACTAGATACCGCTGTTAAGGAGGTGTCTGGACAAACAATCAAATTAGAAAATGGCGAGGTTCTAGAGAGTGACTACATCATCATTGCAACAGAAGCAAGTCATATAGTTCCTAACCTGAGAGGTCAAGAGACTCCTTGGAAATCATGTGTAAACCTATACTTTGAAGCAGATGCTCCTAAAGACGGAAAACCTCTCATTGGTCTGGTGGCAGATGAGAATACAAGAATTAATAACATATTCTATCACAATACTCTAGAGACAGCCACAAGTGGCTCAAAGAGTCTATTATCTGTTACTGTAGTAGATGATAATGATCTGAGTATAGAAGCGCTTAGCGCAATGGTATCTTCAGAGCTTAGTACATATTGTGGTATAAAAGGAGCTACTTTTCTCAAATCATATGAAATAAGAAAAGCACTACCTAAGCTTAGCAATCTCCGTAACAATTGTGCACCATCAGAAACGCAGCTTACTAATAACATTTTTCTCGCTGGAGATCATTTATTAAATGGTTCGTTAAATGCTGCAATGGTTTCTGGGGAGAGAGCAGCAGAAGGTGTAATCGAAAAAATAGAAGGTCTTCTAAAGTAATTTTAGGAACCTAAATTAATACCTGAAAGAGGCGATGATTTTATAATCATCGCCTCTTTTTTGTGCCATACATTCTGGATGTAGAACTAGTAAGTTTCAGAAAATTATAAAGCAGAATAGCGAGCAAATTGCACTTAATTTTTGAATCCTCAGACTCAATAAATAATGCTTGTTTAAGACTTTTGTTTAGCAAATCAATGGTAAATGAATCATCAGTAATTGCCAACTATAGATGTTGTCTATATAGAGTTTAAAATAATATTAAAATTATTAAAATCAATTAGTTATATAGTATTTTTAAAGTTATAGTTTAATCATAAAGAATAGCTATTTAAGATTAGTATAAGAGATTTTAAGTTAATTTGTGATGATATGTGTATAGTTAAAAGAGTAGTCATTTTGAGGATTTTGATTGCTGTAATAACTTAATTTTTAGACAAGACTAAAAGTCGCAATTCATCATATCTATAAGATTGTTGTGTTGCCATTTTAAGCTTTCGCGAAAGCGTAATTGTTATCATTTACAATCTTTACCGACTCATTCTTTTCTGATGTTTTACTCAAACTCAACGAGCTTATTAATATCTTTAGAGTGTAAAAATTTACTATGACTGGAGCTATCCCAAAACAACATTACGACCTCATTTGTGTAGGCGGAGGAATTATGAGTGCAAATCTGGCATTACTGGCCAAGATGCTAAAACCAGAGTTGAGCATCTTAATTCTAGAACGACTAGGAGATGTAGCTCAAGAAAGTTCGGCTGCTTGGAATAATGCAGGAACGGGTCATTCTGCTCTTTGCGAACTCAATTACTGCCCGGAAGAAAGTGATGGTTCTGTTTCTATTGATAAGGCAATTAAAATATGCGAACAGTTTGAAATCACAAAACAGTTCTGGGCGCATCTCGTAGAAGAAGGTCTAATAGAGGATCCTCAGGCATTTTTAAAGCCTATACCACATCATAGTTGGGTGACTGGAGAAAAGAACGCAGATTATCTAGAGAAGCGTTATGAGGCGTTTAAAGATCACTTTATGTTTGATACTATTGAGTTTACTCGCAATGTGTCAAAAATGAAGGAGTGGTTTCCGCTTATCATGAGAGAGCGCACAGAAGATGAGGTAATGGCAGGATCGCGCATAGATCGAGGGACAGAAGTTAACTTTGGCGTTCTTACAAAGCGATTATATGAGATTCTAGAAACAGAATTTGATACTCCTGTTCATTTCCATAAAGAAGTAAAGGATCTCGATCCGCTTGAAAATGGTAATTGGACGGCAATTACAAAAGATTTAAAAACAGGAACTAAGCAATCTATAGAGGCAGATCATATATTTATAGGTGCTGGTGGTGGTGCTTTGCTACTGCTAGAAACTGTTGAAATAGAAGAGAAAGATGGTTTTGGAGGTTTCCCTGTAAGTGGAGAGTGGCTTGTTTGCAAAAACAAGGAAATCATAGATCAGCATTATGCAAAAGTGTATAGCAAGGCAGGCGAGGGCGCACCACCTATGAGTATGCCGCATCTAGATACTAGATACGTAGATGGGGAGCGACAATTAATGTTTGGTCCTTTTGCTGGTTTTAGTCCTAAGTTTTTAAAACAAGGGTCTAATTTTGACTTACTTGATAGTGTGACGTTTAAAAATATACCTTCTATGCTTGGTGCTTTCTGGCACAATCTAGATTTGACTAAATACTTGATAGGTCAGATTACCATGAACTTTGACGACCGCATGAAAGACTTACGCACTTTTATAAAAGATGCCAAGAATGAAGACTGGCGCATAGAAGTAGCTGGACAGCGTGTACAGACTATAAAACGTGATGAGTTTGAAGGCGGAAAACTTGAATTTGGTACTCAAATCGTAAGCGGATCTGATGGGAAAATCACTTGTTTACTTGGTGCCTCACCAGGAGCGTCTACTGCGCCTAGAATTATGCTAGACGTACTAGAAAAAGCCTTCCCAGAGATTATGGAAACAGCTGAAGGTAAACAACGATTAAGCGAGATTGTACCTAGCTACAAGCAGGAGATAACCAAGGAGCATTTTAATCAAGAGTTAAAACGAACGTCTGCTTTATTGAACCTAGACTAATTGAAAGATAAAGAAATATATACAATAGGATTTGGAGGTGGCTGTCACTGGTGTACAGAGGCGGTTTTCCAATCATTACGTGGAGTTCTGACTGTAGAGCAAGGATATATTGCTTCAGAGGGAATACACGCTTCCTTTTCTGAAGCTGTTATTGTGCATTATGATAGGAGCGTTATACCTCTGGAGGTATTAATTGAAATTCACCTTCTCACGCATAAGAGTAGAAAAATGCACAGCATGCGAGATACCTATCGATCTGCGGTGTATGTTTATAATGAGGAGGATAACGCTTTCGCGAAAGCGGTATTAAACACCTTACAAAAAAGCAGCAAAGAGAAAATAATTACTGCCGTAATGCCTTTTAAAGACTTTAATCCTTCAAGAGAAGAGATTACAAATTACTATAAGAAAAACCCAAATAAACCCTTCTGTGAGCGTTACATATCACCTAAGCTGGGGGAACTTAAGAATACGTTTGCTCACAGAATGGTCAATTTTTAATGGTGCGAGTGCACGTCTATCGTGATAGGTTTCATTTTTATTACTCCTGTGCGATGTAATACTTTCATAATTACATAAGTAACATCAATCTCATACCAGTGTACACCTCCAAAGTTAGGTCTAGCCGCAAATTTGTGGTGGTTGTTATGATATGCTTCTCCCATCATCAGGAAGTCAAAGCGAAATAAATTTTTAGAAGTGTCCTTAGTCTTGAAGTTTGTATATCCTAGTATGTGACCAAACCAGTTGATAATCACTCCATGTATAGGTGCCATAGCAAAAGCAATAGGTAGTAATAACCATTGCCACCATGCTGTTGCAAACACCGCAAAGAAAGCGATATATAGACCTACCCAAAGTAATCTTGATAGACGCGAACTTGCAAAAGTATCAAAGCTCTTCCATTGTGGTACGTTTTTCTTAAACTTAGGGTCTACCTCAATACGATCGTTATTTATGTCTTGATAAATAGTCTTAGTCTTCCACATCATTGCAAATAGATTTGCATCGTAAGAAGGGGAGTGAGGATCCTTTTCTGTATCTGTATAAGCGTGGTGCATGCGGTGCATGATGCCATAACCGTAAGCACTTAAATAACTAGGTCCTTGGAAAAGCCAAGTTAATATAAATGTGATCTTTTCTGTGGTTTTAGACATTGTAAATGTCTGGTGAGCTGCATATCTATGGAGAAAGAATGACTGAAAAAATAACCCGCTATACCAGAGGATTACTATAAAGAATATTATAAGCATTTTTTTTTACAAAGGTACTTTCACAAATAATGCCAGACAATGAACCTGTATTAACTAATACGTTTGCGTATGCGGCTTAGAGCCTGTGGTGTCACGCCTATGTAAGAGCTTATATATTTCAGAGGAATTTCCTTAAGTAACTGAGGGCGTTCTTTAAAGATGCTCAAATAACGCTCTTCTGCAGTTTGGTCTAGTAGTGATTGTAGTCTTTTTGACTTTGTGATAAAAAGATTTTCGGCAGTAAGTCTTCCTATAAGATTACCGATAGCTGTTTTCTCGTAAATTTCTTGTAAATCTTTATAAGAAACACTCAAAATTACGGTATCAACAAGCGCTTGCACAGAGTGATCAGATGGTTCTTGAAGTAAAAATGAGTCATACGCACTCACAAATTGGTTTTCAAAACAAAATCCAAAGGTGATTTCTTTATCAGATGACTCTTTAGGTATGAATAAACGCACAGATCCTTCTTTGATAAAAGAGATATAGTTTTCTGTTACACCAGCTTCAAGGATAGTTTCTTTCTTTTTAAACGTGCGTTCTACAAGCTTTGACGTAAAAAGTTCCCAATCTATGTCAGATACGGGAGCAAACTGGTTTATATAGGTGCGTATTTCGTCCAAGATGGTGTTTAAATAAAGGTAAAGATACTACTCAAGAGCGCAGTTTACTTGAATAAATTACAAATTCTATTGTTGTTTTATTTAAAAATAAAGATATACTCCGCATGCATAAAATAGTTAAGTTCGTAACTTATAAATTTTAATCCATTTAAGGCCTTACAATGAAGAAGGAAACCTACTTAGCCATACTAGCTTTTTTCTCAATTTATGTTTTTTGGGGGTCAACCTATTTATGGAATAAAATTGTAGTAACCGAAGTTCCTGCTTTTATGCTGGCCGGTTTACGTTTTACCACTGCAGGTCTCATTATATTTTTAATAGCGGGACTTAGTGGGAAATCACTCAAAATATCTAAAAAACAATTAGGTAACTCTGTACTAGCGGGCTTTTTCTTTTTGGTTTATGGGAATGGTGTTTTTGTATGGGCTCTCAACTATGTAGATAGTGGTTTTGCAGCACTTCTAGCGGCATTACAGCCTCTGTCAATTCTCTTGCTCATGCGTATTGTACAGAAAAAGGGATTAAAGCTCAAGTCAATAATTGGTGTAGTTTTAGGTTTAATAGGGATGTATTTATTGGTTTCTCAAAGAGAGATTGCTATGCAAGAAGGAGCAACCCTTGGAATTATAATGATTTTCACCTGTATTTTGAGTTGGAGTATAGGGAGCCTATTTGTCGCACAAGCAGATTTACCTAAAAATTTCTTTATCACCACTGGATATCAAATGGTGAGTGCAGGTATTTTATTATGGACATGGAGTTTCATTATAGGAGAAACATGGAGTTCTCCGGTTGATTGGAGTTCGCGAGCACAAATATCTATGCTTTGTCTCATCGTTTTTGGAGGTATAGCGGCATTTACATCATTTAACTACTTACTTAAAAATGTCTCAACAGAAAAAGTTGCAACCTCTGCATATATCAACCCTGTCGTTGCTTTATTCTTGGGTTGGTATTTTCTAGATGAAAATGTGACAACTCAATCTATAATTGCAGCCTGTGTATTGCTAAGCGGTGTATATTTTATAAATAGCGTACGTAAAAATGATAAGACGCAAACAAAGAAGATGCGTTTTAGAAGAGGTAGAGTATAGATCACTTCCTTAAAACAAAAAAAGTCCCATCATGTAGATGGGACTTTTTTTACTTGAAATCGTTTTATAACTTTACTGTATTTTCAATATTCTCTGCAGTAATATCAATTACATCTTCTGCGTGATCTACGTTTCTGTTTACAGAGTTCTTAGCTTTGGCAGTTTCGCGCTCTAGGGCGTTCTTTAAGCTTGTAAGTTTTTCAGAAACTTGGTCCTCAACTTCGTTGTAGCTTTCTTTAAGAGTATCTCCAGCTTTTCTTGCTTTGTCTTTTAAAGCTGCTTTCTCCTCAGGAGACATTTTATTGTATTTATATAATCCTAAAGCTCCTGCTGCTACAGCGAGTAGACCTAATATTCCTTTTGTGTTATTATTCATAATTATATGGGTTTGATTGTTGTACCATAAATATAACGAGAAATCTGAGCAAGTAATATTCTCGCGTTTGGATTATGTTTTAATTAGTACATTTTTGGCAATAAACAGCTGTTTTTTAAGAAATAACAAGCGTTTACTGTATGTTACTTGTTGGGGTTTGGGTTGGGGTTACGCTTTCGCGAAAGCATAAAAATAGCGACTCAAAAATAATCGCTTTAATTTCTATTAAGCTACTGCTGTATTACTTGCATAGTAATGCAGTATATTTTTATAAAATGCTACATTACTTGCAGTATTTCGTATACAAGATTTTAAGAATTTTTCTAGATTATCATATTCAATAGTTACCTCTGCACCTTTGTTGAGAGTGTCTAGACCTAAACAAACTTTATTAGTATCAATATCTAAGACAACAGATGAAGCATTAAAAAAATGTTTGATCAATGCAATGTGAAGCTGTCGAAAGCTAGCACTACGTTGAAATCTAAAATCTGTTGAATATTCAATTAAATCATTGAGGCTTTTTAAGATAGTGTCGTTAGAATGTTGCATAGCTTATGATGTTTTTGTTTTCGTAAATTTAATTTCTAAAATGTTAACAAAAATCTAAGGCTGAACGTTTTATAAATAGTTTAACGATACAAGCAATCATGGCAAGTCGTAGAGAAGTATTGTAAAATATATAAAATCCATGGTTCAAAAACTTAATAGTTAGCAGTAGTTTAAATTTCAACAATCTAGATTACAGTGTATTACTTCCATATTAATTCTAGAGAGCTATTTACTTTTTAAAAATCAATCCTGTGATATTAACATTTTACTTTCAAAAACTTTTCTTAAAACGTTTTACTTCTATAACTCATCTCGGCTAATCCATTGATATGCCTAAAACTCTATACAGAGATACTGCTTTGTAGTTTGTGGCACCATCTTTGCCTATTACTAGGTATTAATACATTAAATTATAATACAATGAATAAAGGAACAGTAAAATTTTTCAACGACACTAAAGGTTTTGGATTTATAACTGAAGAGGGAGTTGAAAGAGATCACTTTGTACACGTATCTGGATTAATCGATGAGATTAGAGAAGGAGATGAAGTGGAATTTGACCTTAAAGAAGGAAACAAAGGATTAAATGCAGTTAACGTAAAGGTTATCTAACTTATATATACTTTCAATTAAGAGAAAAGCCCGTCATAACTGACGGGCTTTTATTGTTTATAGTGAATTAGTGAGCTATACACTATTAACTCTTTATAATTTATTTATAATCCATTTTAAAGGAGTACTTTCGCGCTCTGATAAAAGCCCTGATTATGAAGAGAATAAATGAGTACAAGAAACTCTTTGGAGTTGAAAAAGAAATTGACCTTAAAGCACTTAAAAAGAGCTACCGTAACCTTGTAAAAGAATGGCATCCAGATAAGTTTCAAGATGGAGATGCAAAACAAGAAGAAGCAGAGATACAAAGTCGTCGTATTATAGATGGTTACCACTTTCTAGTAAGCATGGCTCCAGAGACCAAAGCCGCAAATTTAGAAGCATACACAGAGACGATAACTAAGGCTGCCATTGCAGATTATCAACACAAAGGATTACTACTTGAAATCACATTTACAGACGGTACAACATATGAGTACTTTGGAGTTACAAAGCCTATTTATATCAAAATGGTAAATGCTGGAAACCTTAATCGTTTTGCAAAACGTAATATTTACCCTAAGCATAACTACCGCAAGTCTAAAAGACATTTACAAGAAGCTTAAAAATAGCTTTTTTTTAAGCTGAATAATCAGATAGATTTAAGAGGATAAATAGGATTTAAAATAAGACAGAGACTATGACAAGTACTTTTACTGCATTAGGCGTGATGGATGCCATCCAGAAAGCTTTACAATCACAAGAGATTACTTCACCTACAGATATACAGCAGCAGGCCATCCCTGCTATGCTTACGTCTAAAAAGGATGTCATAGCACTCGCACAAACTGGAACTGGAAAAACGGTAGCCTTTGGGGTACCGTTATTACAGCTTATAGATCGTACAAATCCGACTACCCAAGCAATAATTCTAGTACCTACTAGAGAACTAGGGCAACAGATACAATCTAACATGGCGGCACTTGCGGTAAACCTTCCTAAGGTGAGTATTGCCGTTCTTTATGGAGGTGTACCTGTAAAAGATCAGATAGAAAGACTTAAGGAACCTGCTCAAATTATTGTAGCAACACCTGGACGTCTTATAGATCTTATGGAGCGCAAGGCTATAAACATCACACAAGCAAATTATCTTGTTCTTGATGAGGCAGATGAGATGGTAAGCTCACTTAAAGATAGTCTAGATACTATTGTTACTGCTATGCCTAATAATAGAAGGACTTTTCTATTATCTGCTACCATGCCGGGAGCAATCAAACAAATAGTTCAAAATTACCTTTCTAAGAACCCAATAGAAGTTAGCGCCGAAATGGCGACCCTAGGTAGTCAGAAAATTACACATGAATATGTAGTTGTTGAGCCTATTGAAAAACTAGACGTTTTAATGCATTTCTTGAACTCAAGAATAGGGCAGAGAGGTATCATCTTTTGTAAAACAAAAGCAGCAGTTAATAAACTATCCAAAAATCTAGCGATTAATAAATTCTCTTCGGGAGCCATCCATGGAAGTTTAAGTCAGGCTATACGTGACCGTATGATGGGGCAATTTAGAGAAGGGCACATTGACATTCTGGTAGCAACAGACCTTGCTGCTAGAGGTATTGATGTAAAAGGTATTGAATACGTTGTAAATTATCACCTTCCAGAATTTTACGATATGTATGTACACAGAAGTGGTCGTACAGCTCGTGCTGGTGCAACTGGATATGCGCTTACTATATTACAAGAAGAGGAAGTAAAAGAGATTCCTGAGTTTGAACATGAGCTTGGTATTTCTTTTTCCGCTTTCGCGAAAGCGTCACCACAACAAATTGAGGATAATAATACGGTACTATGGGCTAAGAAAATCTTCAAAACGAAGCCTAACAGAGAAATTGCAAGTGAACTAAAAGATAAAGTACACAACGTTTTTCACCACTTAACAAAAGAAGAACTCATTGATAAACTGATGGCAGAACGTATCGCATCTACTCTTAAAAGTAACGAACCTAAGCCGCTTCCAAAAAAGAAGAGGAAAAAATAAGCTCTAAACACAAGAAGCTGTCGTTTTCTTTTAGTTAGTTTAAGTTTTCATTGCAATGGCTCAGCATTGTATTAGTAATTTCATATCTTAAACTGATGATAAAACAACTATTTATATTTGTTCTGACTCTGTCTTGCAGCGTTGCTTTAGGCCAGCAAATAACTCGTGAGAAGTTTAATGATTCTTTACAAGACTTGCCTTCATTCTCTAGTTACCAAGACAATTACTTTGTTACGGGCTTACCTACAAACAGAGATATAGATCGCAATAGCGCAGATGCCAAATTTCAAGTAAGTTTCAAACAGATTATCTCAAGGGACTTACTTCCGTTTGAGTCCTATTTGTATTTGACTTATACACAAAAGGCATTCTGGAATATTTATAAAGAGTCATTACCATTTAGAGATGTAAATTTTAATCCGTCTATCGCTATAGGTAAAGCCATTTTTAATAAGGACAATCAATTGAGAGGTATAGCCTCACTTGAATTTGAGCATGAATCTAACGGCAGAGACAGTATATCTTCTCGTAGTTGGAATCGTATTACCGCTGGATACACAACACCTCTTTTTAAAAATACTACAGCACGATTTGAGCTTTGGCTGCCTTTTGGTTACCAAGAAAGTAATGAAGATCTTTTAGATTATGTAGGAGTAGGGGAAGTACACATTAACCATGAGATTAAACATGATAAGCTCACATTAAATCTTATGCTACGCAAGGGACTAGGTTTTGATGGTAGAGGCGTGGTGCGCTCTAGATTATATTATAATCCTTTTAAAACAAGTAAACTTAACCAATACATCATGCTTGAGTGGTATTTAGGTCAAGCAGAATCATTACTTGATTACCAGCAATCAAGTAGTATCATAAGATTAGGTTACGTTATTAAGAGTACAGAGTTTAACTGGTTTAGGAGTAAGAAATAGAAGACTTTCATTTAAACAGAATCAGCTATCCAGTCAACATGGAGCACTTGTTGATTTAAAGAGTTTTTAATAAGAATCAGGAAAACAACAGTAATCTATAGCTTAATTCTTAAAGCTCCTCCGGCTGTTCTGTACATATCACCTTGAGTAAGTCCACCTGTTCCTGCAGTAGCATCATCTTCAAATATAGGCAACCCAGAAAAGTTAACATCCACCGCTTTAATCTTACCGTTAACTTCTAGTTTTTCAGTAAGAACAGCGTTTCCAGTATTTATCCCAACATTTCCATTGTCATCAAGACGCATTCTCAATTTGTTGTCAATAGTGCCATCTGTTGAAGTGTGAAAGTCAATACGTCCTGGCATGTCTGAGGCTCCAGTACGATTATTTGCCATAGACCCCATTCTAATAGCAGATGCATTTCTGTATGCAGTACCATCATATCCTTGAGCTTCCATGTTATAGTAATTTGCATTAGCCTTACCAGAAACGGCTTGTGGATTGTTTTGTGTCCCAAAAGCACTACGGATGTGAAATGAAGTAATGTTAGTACCATAGCTGTGAGCATCAAAATCTGCATCACCACTAAAGTTATCATCACCATGAATTTCCAAGGCTTCTCCTGGAGTATCTGTGCCTATACCTACATGACCATTTTTTAAGATGGTTAGTGCATTATTGAACGTTGTTACACCACCAGTTCTAAAACCATTTCCTACACTAAAAATTCGATCTTCACCTACGGTTAATGATGTGGATGCAGGTGTATAATCTGTGTTGTATAAACCAACGGCAACTTCACTATAAGAACGCGCAAGCAAGTTATTACCTAAAGCAACACTACGATCACCAGTAGCTCTATTAACATTTCCCATGGCAATAGCTCCTTCCTTATCTGCAACATTCGTAAATCCAAAAGCTATACTATTAAGTCCTGAAGCTTGATTGAGACGTCCCAGAGCAAATGAATTTTCACCAGAAGCGGTACTTGTATTTCCAAGAGCTACAGAGTGCAGTCCTGTGGCTTTACTGGCAAGAACACCAGCCATTGCATACTCGCCACTTGCAACATTTGCCCTACCAAAAGTTGTTGCATAAGCAGCTGAGGATTCGTTAATGTACCCAAAGCTAGTAGCATTCGCACCAGACACTTTATTTTCACGCCCTATTGAGACTGCATAATCTCCAGAAGTATCACCACCACGACCTATGTTTGTAGAAAACGTTCCACTAGCTACGCTATTAAAGCCTAGTGCGACGCTGTAATTTCCTCGGTTTGCATCATCCCATGAGTCATCATCATTATATCCAGCTCTAAAGGCTCCTCTACTTTTGTCAAAAAACAAACGTCTATCATCATCGCCTCCAGCTATATTTTGAAGAGAAGTACTTCCTACTACAAAGTCGTCAACCTTTCTATTTGTGGTATTTCTTATAACTCCTCCTATGCTTACAAACTCTCCTTTGTTATCAATAGGCACCCATATAGTACCATCAAAATACCAAAAACCCTCATTTCCATCATCTTGAAAAACTAATAGTCCTTTTACTGGAGAATCGATGTCCTCTTTTTCTGTTTCTGTCATTCTTGGAATGAGAATACCTGCTTCTGCGGAAGTGATATCGAGCATACTTGATGCGTCTGGAGAGGTAGTACCTATTCCAACTTGCCCAGTTAACGTTAAATTACCGAGTATGGTGCAAGCTAATGCGAATAGGTGATTTTTGTAGTTCATAGTGTAATCTTAAAATTCAATGTGTTGATTTGGGATTCTACATCGCGCACAAGATACGCATAACACACATTGTTTAATGTAAGAATATGCTTCTTAGTATCAGAGGAATTCCTTATATAATATGATGAATATCTCATTATATCAGACGTAATACACATATTTATCAAAACCTCAGATTTTAAATTTATAAAGTGCTGATATAAAAATTTTTACAGTGGCCCTAAAATATTAAATATCTACACTTTACTTAATTTAATTACATTTGAGAATGATAAAAAATCTTCTTTTTCTTCTCGTAATCGGTTTAATTTCAGTTTCTGCCACTTCACAAACAGAATTACCTTCTCAACAATTTTGGAATACGCTCAAGGCGCATTGTGGTAAAGCATACCAAGGAGTACTTAAACAACCTAAAGAAGATAAGGCTTTTGGTGGTAAACAACTCACTATGCATGTACGTTCTTGCAGTGAAAACGAGATTAGAATCCCGTTTTTTGTAGGTGATGATAAGTCACGTACGTGGATACTTACTATTAATGACGGAATTATCTCTCTAAAACATGACCACCGCCACGAAGATGGCAGCGAGGATGAAATTAACTTTTATGGTGGTACAGCCAGTAACGCTGGAAAAGCAAATATTCAATTTTTTCCTGCAGATGTCCACACACAGCAAATGATTCCCGGAGCAGCGACTAATGTGTGGTGGATTACCGTAGATGAAACATCATTTACATATAACTTAAGAAGACTAGGTACAGATCGTTTGTTTACAGTCGTAATGGATCTCACAAATCCTATAGAAACTCCAGACGCACCTTGGGGATGGGAAGAATAATTTAAATCTATTTAATAATAACCTTATGAAAAATCTTGTTTACTCAGCAGCCATAGCTGTTTTAGTGATTTCATGTGATACTAAAAGTGGAAATGAAGATATCGCTCAGCAAAAACAGAAAGCTATTGCCTTTGACGGTATAGATACCTCCATTGCACCTGGAGATAACTTCTACAATCACGTCAATAAAACGTGGTATGATAATGCTGTTATTGCAGATGATCAAGTAGGAGTAGGAGCGTATAGATTTTTAAACATTCCGCAGCAAGAGTTATTAAAGAATATCTTAGAAGAAGTCTCAACAGAAACACATATCAAAGGTTCTGTAGAACAACTTGTAGGTGATTTTTATGCGTCAGGTATGGATACTTTAAGTATTGATAAACGAGGGATTGAACCTATGAAGCCCATTCTCAATCGAATTGAATCCATTAATAATGTTTCAGAGATGATGGGCTTTGTGAGCAATCAAATCATGAGCGGAGATTATTCGGTAATAGCTCCTTACATATCTCCAGATCAAAAAAATAGCACTGTAAACATTCTGCATGTTGGTCAGACTGGTTTAGGATTACCTGACCGTGATTACTACTTCAATGAAGATGGCTCGTCAAAAGCAATTCAAGAGGCCTATAAAAAGTACATAGCTACCATATTTGAATTAGTGGGTGAGGATAACGCTTTCGCGAAAGCGGAAACAGTATACAGCATAGAACAACAACTTGCTAGCGCTCATAAAACACGTATCGAGCGCAGAGTCATAAAGGACAACTACAATAAGTTTTCAGTTGAAGATCTAGCGGCTAAACAACCTGCTATAGGTTGGCCAAAAATGCTAGAGAACTTAGGAGCAAATGTAGACTCTCTTGACGTTAGACAGCCCGCATATTATGATGCATTGAATAGCATGTTATCAAGTGTGCCACTAGCGCAGTGGAAAGTATATCTAAAAGCACATTCTATAAGTAGTCATGATAATATCTTAAGCACTCCATTTCAAGATGCTGCATTTGCCTACACTAAGGTTATTTCTGGACAGTCTGAGCAACAATCTCGATCTAAACGCATGGTACGTAATGTAGACAGGCAAATAGGATTTGCATTAGGGCAGCTGTATGTCAAGCGTTACTTCAATGAGGATGCAAAAAAGAGAGCGCTGGAACTTGTAAATAATTTTCAGAGCGCACTAGAAGTTCGCATTGAAAACCTAGCATGGATGAGTGATAGTACTAAAGTAAAAGCTAAAGAAAAGCTGTATACTATCAATAAAAAAATAGGGTATCCAGATGTATGGCGCGAGTATGATGTGTCAATTGACAGAGGGCAGTTTTTTGAAAACGTAGTAGCTTTACGTAAAGACAGTTACAACTACGAACTTAAACAATTAAACAAAGCGCCTAATCGTGATGAATGGGGTACAACACCATCTACAGTTACAGCATATTATAACCCATCTCTTAATGAAATAGTGTTTCCTGCAGGAATATTACAGCCGCCTTATTTTGATCTTTATGCAGACGATGCTGTAAATTATGGAGGTATAGGTATGGTAATAGGTCATGAGTTTACACATGCTTTTGATGATCAAGGAGCGCAGTATGACAAAGACGGTAATGTGACTAACTGGTGGACAGATGATGACTACAAAAAATTTAAGGCAAAGACGCAGCAAATTATCGAGCAGTATGATTCTTTTACCGTTTTAGATAGTGTGCACCTTAAAGGAGCACTCACAGTAGGTGAGAACACCGCAGATAATGGCGGAATCGCAATTGCTTATGATGCCTTTAAAATGACTGAGCAAGGAAAAGATACGATCTCCATAGGCGGTTACACGCCTAATCAAAGATTTTTTATGTCTGTAGCTCGTATTTGGCGAGTAAAGACAAGAGATGAATACTTGCGTAATTATGTGGCTACAGACCCACACTCACCACCTATGTGGCGTGTAAACGGTCCATTAATGAACTTTACACCTTTTTATGAAGCCTTTGATGTAGTAGAAGGACAAGAAAACTTTAAGAAAGAGGAGGAGCGCATAGAAATTTGGTAAAATAAAAGGGTATGCTTTTGCGAAAGCATACCCTATATTATTTGCATTGTTATAATTACCTGAGCTTACTTTTGCTCACTTGGTACGATATAAACATCATTAATATTTACACGTGCTGGCTGGCTTAATGAGTAATAAATTGCATTAGCAATATCTTCAGATTCTAATGTTGTCATTTCTTGCATTCCTTCCATCATTTCTTTAACGTCCTCGTCTGTGATTGTTTCAGTAAGGCTTGTACTTACGGCACCTGGCTCAATAGATGTTACGTTAATTCCATATTCTGGAGCTAGCTCTTGGCGTAATCCTTCAGAAAACATTTTTACAGCGCTTTTTGTGGCGCAGTACACAGCTCCACCAGGAAAATAGCGATGTGCTGCCATTGAAGATATATTGATAATATGTCCTCCTTTATTTTTTTTCAGTTCTGGTAGAACGGCTGCAACTCCATTTAATACTCCTTTAATATTTACATCTACCATTTGCATCCACTCATCTGTTTTGAGTTTTTCTATAAATGATAGCGGCATTAATCCTGCGTTATTTATAAGCGCATCTATCTGACCATATTCCTTTATCGCTGCCTCAACACCTTTATCAAAGTCATCCTTGCTTGTTACATCTCCTGTTGCTACTATTGCCTTACCTCCCTTATCTGAGATTGCTTTTTGTAACTCTTTTAATTTATCTTCACTACGAGCCATTAATACCACATTAGCCCCGTGTGATGCTAGTTTGTGTGCGGTTGCTTCTCCTATACCACTTGATGCTCCTGTAATGATTATTGTCTTATTTGTAAGTTCCATAATTTTGTTTTTTTATAAAGTTAAGTGGACTTTGCAGCTTTACCATAGGTCTTAGTTGTATTTTAAGAAGGCAATAAGAGTGTTTTAACGCATTGTAGTCAACCTACGGGCTAGATGTTAATTTCACTAACATTTATAATTTTAATGTCATTTATAGCTTTTTACGCTTTCGCGAAAGCGTGACTTATCAAAATAAATTAGACTAAAGAATACCACACTTGATTCCATAAAAAAAGGTTGCCAAATGGCAACCTTTTTACTTGTAATAATTACATCAATTACTTGATACTTTCTAATAATTTATCTGCAACTAGTTCTGACGAAGCTGGGTTTTGACCTGTAATAAGGTTTCCATCTTGGATTGCATATGCAGCCCAATCTTCTTTTTTAGAATAGATACCACCGTTTTTAGTAAGCATGTCTTCTACTAAGAAAGGTACTACCTCAGTAAGTTGTACAGCTTCTTCTTCAGTATTAGTAAATCCTGTTACTTTTCTTCCTTGTACTAATGGGTTTCCATCAGTTCCTTTTACACCTTTCAATGCAGCTGGAGCGTGACATACAAAAGCTACTGGCTTATCTTGACTATTAAATTTTTCAATAAGTGCGATAGACTTATCATCATTTGCAAGATCCCATAATGGTCCATGACCTCCTGGGTAAAATACAGCGTCAAAATCATCTGCATTCATATCTGCAAGCACTTTTGTGTTTGCGATAAGGTTTTTTGCAGTTTCATCTTTGTCAAAACGCTCTGTAGCTTCTGTTGCAGCGTCTGGAGAGTCACTACTTGGATCTATAGGTGCAGCTCCTCCCTTTGGAGTTGCGATTGTGATGTTTACACCTTTGTCAAGTAACGAATAATATGGCGCAGCAAATTCTTCTACCCAAAATCCTGTTTTCTTTCCAGTGTCTCCTAGTTGGTCGTGTGATGTTAATACAAATAAAACGTTCATTTCTTTTTCTTTTTTGGTTTCTGTTGTTACTTCCGAAACTTTTTCAGAAGTTGTTTTTGTGTTTGATTCTTTACAGCTTGTTGCTGTAATAATAGTAAGCACAAGTGCTAGTGATTGGATAATTTTCATAATTGTTATTAGTAAGCCATTTTGACTATTTTCTCTACATTATCAGGAGTTAATGATTGGTGTTCTCCTAGACCTTCCCAGCCACGATCTGTAAATCGCTTAGAAATTTTCTCAGCAGTTCCTTTGTAATCTTCTGTGTAATCTGAGAGCTTCGTATCTATTCCTAATTCTTTGAAGAAAGCCTCCGTCTTTTCAATAGCAGCATAGGCTTTATCATCTACACTACCATCCGTTACGTTCCATACACGTTCTGCATATTGAGCCAGTTTCTCTTTCTTAGCTTCAAAATTGAATTTATAGTGACTAGGAGCAATAACTGCTAGCGTACGTGCGTGATCTATACCAAACATTGCTGTAAGTTCATGACCAATGGCATGTACCGCCCAGTCCGTAGGAACTCCTTTTTGGATTAATCCATTAAGAGCCATAGTACAACTCCACATAAAATCTGCTGCGGCTTTGTAATCTGTTGGGTCTTTAATAACATTAGGAGCTACCTCGATAAGTGTTTGTAAGATACTCTCGGCAAAACGATCTTGTAAACGCGCACCTATAGGGTACGTCATATATTGCTCAAGAACATGAGTAAATGCGTCTGTAAGACCATTTGCTAGCTGGCGTTCTGGAATAGAAGTAATAACCTGCGGATCTAAGATCGAAAATACTGGAAATAATCCTGGACCTCCCATAGCAAGCTTTTCTTGCGTTTCCTTTCTCGTAATTACAGATCCTGAGTTCATCTCAGATCCTGTAGCTGGTAGTGTTAATACCGTTCCAAAAGGCATTCCTTTCTCAGTTTTAATATTCTGTGTAAGAATATCCCATGGCGTATCTCCATCATAAAGAGCTGCTGCAGATAAAAACTTTGTTCCGTCAATTACAGAACCACCACCCACAGCAAGTAAATATGTAATTTCTTTGTCTTTAATTACCTCTAACGCTTCCATAAGTATTGCATACTCAGGATTTGCAGGAATACCTCCAAACTCAGTAACATCTACATCTGATAGCGCTGTTTTTACTTGGTCGTAAATTCCATTCTTCTTGATACTTCCACCACCATATAATAATAGCACCTTAGCATCTGCAGGAATCTCTTCACTTAGCTTTTCAATCGTATCCTTTCCAAAGATGACTTTAGTCGGATTCTTAAATTCAAAATTGTTCATCGTACTTTTCTTTTTCTTTCAATAATCCTTAGATCTTTACGACCATTTTCCCTTTGTTTTTACCTTCAAATAAATCAAGAAAAGCTGTTGGGATATTTTCAAAACCTTCTACTACAGTTTCCGTGTAAGTCAGTTTACCTTCAGATAACCAAGTAGCCAGTTGCTTCATAGCCTCGGGAAATTTCTCTGCATAATTTGAAACAATAAAGCCTTGCATTAGTGCGCTATTTTTAACTAAAAACGGCTGTACACTCATACTCATTGGTATTTCTGTATTATTATACACAGAGATTGCTCCACAAATAATCATTCTTGCAAAACGATTTATATTTACGAGCACTGCGTCAGATATAGGACCACCTACATTATCAAAGTAAACATCTACACCATCTGGCGCTGCAGTTTTTATTGCCGCCGCCATATCATCTGTAGTGTTGTAGTTGATAGCTGCATCAAAGCCAAATTTGTCTTTAAGCATTGCTACCTTCTCATCAGTTCCAGCAATTCCTACTACGCGTAGTCCTAAGATTTTTCCAATCTGTCCTACAACGCTACCTACAGCACCAGCCGCACCAGAAACTACGAGCGTTTCTCCAGCTACGGGTTTTCCTATCTCGTGTAAACCTAGAAAGGCTGTAAGTCCAGTCATTCCTAAAATACCTAAGTATGCACTTAATGATGCTTTTGACGGATCTACTTTAAGCAGTCCTTCTCCAGTATGCACTTGAGCAGTTGCCCAATCTAGCATTCCAGAAACATAATCACCTTCCTTAAAAGCATCATTATTAGATGCTATTACTTTTGCAACTACACCAGAATGAATAGGTTTACCTATTTCAAAAGGTTCAATGTATGACTTAGCATCACTCATTCTACCTCTTAAATAAGGATCTACAGAAACATATGCTGCTTCTACTAAGATTTCACCAGAACCAGCAGATAAGCTTTTTTCGTCTGTAACAAATTCAAAATTTGATACAGATGGTGTTCCTTCTGGTCTACTTTTTAATAATATACTTTTAGTCATCGCTATATATCTTTTACTCTATTACAGTTACCATATCTTCCATAGGTTTCCTCACCTTTACAAGATTTACTAGCCAGTCTTCATCTTCTTTTCTGTAACCTAAAGGAAGTAATACTGCACTACGTAAACCTTTTTCGCGTAAGCCTAATATTTTATCTACTTCTGTAGCGTCAAAACCTTCTAGTGGTGTTGCATCTACATTTTCATAAGCTGCGGCAATAATTGCATGCGAAAAAGCAATATATGCTTGTCTAGCAGCGTGCTCAAAGTTTTCTTGCTCGTCTTTTTGAGGGTAAGAGTCTAATAACATCTGGCGGTAATTTTCCCAACCTTCATTTTTAAATCCTCTTATATCATTAGTAAGATCAAACATGTAGTTGATTCTCTCAGGAGTATATGTGTCCCAAGCTGCAAAAACTAATAAGTGTGAACAATCAGTGATTACAGACTGGTTCCAGGCCACAGGTCTTATTTGTTCTTTAATATCTTGGTTCTTAATCACCATAACCTCAAAAGGCTGTAGTCCGCTTGAAGTAGGGGCAAGTCTTGTAGCTTCTAAAATTCTCTCAATTTTATCTTCGGCTACTTTTTCACCATTCATTGCCTTTGCGGCATATCTCCAGTTTAACTTATCTAATAAATCCATATTCTTATTATTTGCGTTCTTGTTGTTTTTATTGACATACTTTAATACTACTCCATGCAGATTGATAAGCCTCTTCCATGTGTGTTTTATCTAATTGAAATGCTCCTCGCTTTTGGGTCATCATTAAAAATGAAAGCGGATTAATTGCATATGCGTATAATATAAAATCTGATAATGGCTTAATAATTCCTTCCTTTTTACCGCGTTCCCACAAGTCGAGTAGGGGCTGTAAGTGCTTTATTCCTTCTTGTCTACTTTCTTCATCAATCATTGGGGTATTATCACACTGTGCGAGAAACATTGCTTTCTCACATTCTTTTAACTTGAAATCTGCAATACGTTTCCAGATGTATTCAAAACCAGATTCAACAGAGAGGGAAGGATCATAAGATGCAAATGCATACTCGGTATAAGAAGCCTTGACTTCTATATAGGTTTTATTAACGAGGTCTTGCTTATTCTCAAAATATAAATAGATAGTAGCCGGAGAAACGTTTGCCATTTTGGCTATTTTACTCATAGGTGTAGCATGAAAACCATTATTGTTTACAAGCTCTATGGTTGCTTTTACAAGCGCATTACGTTTATCTATACTTTTTTGAAGTTTTGCCATGTTATCCAATTAACGATGCAAAGATAGCTTCAAAAATGAACGTTCATTCTTTTTTAACAAACATTTAATTTAAGGCAGAAATAGATATAGTAATAATCCTTTTTAAATAGAGCTGGTTTAATAGACACGAAAGGGGATAGGTAAGATGTTACGCTTTCGCGAAAGCGTAAAAAGAACATTTTCATGTATGCTAAAAAATCTAATATAGACTCATACAAATGAAAGACAACCGAACCTTACCTTACTACGAATACAAAATGAGGAAGACACCAAGTAAAATACCTGCGAGTGGAATCAATTTCTTACGTTTATTTTTTTCCTTAAATACAAGACCACCTATAACTACCGCAATGATAAGTTGGCTACGTTTTATTGCAGAAAGTAACATGATAAGCGCATCAGGATCCTGTAGCGCTTTAAAATAAAAATAATCGGCGGTTTGCAATAGCACACCTACTGCTATAATTGTCCATCTAAAGGTAAATGCTTTTCTTTTTTCTGCTTTTGGAAACCACGTAATTGAGAGTATCACTAGTAACATTAAGATGGTATACCAACAGAACCAGAATTGCAATGTTTGCGGGTTAAGAGCTAGGCTCTGAATTAGGAACTTGTCGTACAATCCGCTAGAGGCTCCTAAAAAAGTAGCACCTATTATGGCAAAAATCCACTTATTCTTTCTAAAGTGAATCCCTTCTTTCTTACCAATATTTGCATAAAGAATTACTGATAGAATAATCACAAAGAAACCTACCCACTGCAGCGCATTTGGCTGTTCTTTGTAAATGAAAATAGCACCTATAAATGTAAAAAATGGCCCCGCAGATCGTATAGGAGTAACTATGGTGATAGGGAGGTGCTTTAAGGCTTGATAAGCTAGAATCCATGAAGCAGTCATAATCATGGACTTGATAATGATAAATCCATGCGTTTTCCAAGGAATAGAAGTGATGTGAAACCCTATTTCCTTAGTGTATTCTGGAAAAAATCTTGAACCTATAAAAAATGGAAGTATTAATACAAAGCCTGCACTAAGCGTACCTAACAATACTGGTAACACCTCGTTACCTTGCACTGCATGTTTCTTTGCTAAGTTGTGTAATCCAAGAAATAGTGCGGCGAGTAAGCCTAAATACATCCACATGGCGCGAATATACTTTTTTGTAAGATTTTAAAGTGCGTACAATTTAATTAGTTGGCTTTAATAACCTCATATAATATAGTCCTTCATTAATTTGTAAATCCAGCAGGAAGAGGAGCTGTACCAGTACTTGACGTTCCCATATCTACATTAACCTCGTTAAGTGTTTTAGTAAGTAATCCTTTGCGGTATAAAGCTACATTGAGAATCATATCAATATTATTTTCTATAATAGAACCCAAGCCAGTATCAATCTGAAATGATGAGTCGTTTACAATAGCTCTCAAAAACCACGTATTGTGTGTGGCGTGTTTATAAGCATAGACTTGATAACCCTCTACATTTAAAACAGATGAATTACTTCCCAATAATACGTTATAGTTATCGCTTCCCACTCGCTTAAAGAAAAAACTGTGTACAACCATTTCATATTCATCTACAGGGACCTGAGTATTATAATCTTGTAAGCCATCATAAGATAAATCTGTAAATTCAAATTGCACATTGTTAATAGGTCCATATTTTGCAATATCAATGTCATACTGTAACATATCATTAGCAGTAGAAACAACAAGTAGATTTAAACCCCTTATTTCTAAAGAGTTTCCTGGGTTTTCTAGTGTTAATGTTTGATCTACAATTATATCACCATCTACGTCAAGTATTGCTGAGGGATTAGGTTTATTTATTCCTACCTGAGCGCGCATTGCAGATATGCTACATACCACTGTAACTAGCAATAAAGAATATGAAAGTAAAGAAGTTCTCAATTTAAATCAGGTATTGATGAAGCTGTACCGCTATTTGAGGAGCCTAAGTTAGTAATGATTTGTGGTAGTTCTCTATAGTAAGATTTATCATAAACAACTAGCGTGACTTTGTAAGTAACCGTACCACCTGCAACTGGATCTAGCTCTCTGTTTCCAATTTCAAGATGCCAAGAATCTCCACTTTCAAAGGTTCTTATTACAAAAGTACCCATAGATCGCACCGTAGGGTTTACAGTAGTCTTACTAACTCCATCCCCTATATATTGAAAATTTGCAACAGCGACGATATACTTATCAGTCTTAAATTGTAAATCGACATCTGTAAGGTTATCACCTTCTAGGTTTGAGAATGTATAATTTACAACATTGATAGGAGCCGCAGAAACTTCTGAAACATCAAGCTTTGTGACAAGTCCAGGAGGATTACTAGTAGTAATATGAGTCACTAATTCAAAATCTTCTTCTGCGGCAGAAACCGTTCCGAGCTCTGCTGTTTTAAAAGCGTCTTGTACCAGTAAATCACCTGCAATATGTAAATCTGCTTGAGGATTTGTTGTTCCTATGCCTACTTGAGCATGCGCAAGTGATGAGAATAAGATTAACAATAATAGAAACGTTCGCATAATTAATCTATAAATGGTGTTGCAGCCGCGTTTGTAGTTCCGCCGCCCATTGGGACTGAAATGACACCAAATTGCTTAGTTAAATCCTTAGAAAAAATCAATGTCTGTATTTCCCACTTAGAATCTACTGTATCAAAGTCGTTTGCCACACCAGGGTAATCTGCAATGATGTGCCAAGTTCCATTTTCGATAAAAGTAGAAGTATAGGGTAAAGAGAATTTATCTTGTTCTATTCCGACAAGTACGAGTTGATTGTTAAAATGTGCAGAAGCCACAATAAGTTCGTAATCTGTGGCCGAAATGCCTGTGTCAAAATCTCTTACCCAGTCTAAGTTTGGATTTTCGATAATATATGTCTGTATATAACCTAATGCCGCACCAGAAGGATTTTTGGGATCAAGCTTAATAATAAAGTCACTGTCATTTTGAATTAGAAAACTCGCTTCATCACCATCTGCAATTGGTGGCAATTCTGAAATTACAGTTTGTTGAGTAACTACCATATCACCTGCAACTTCTAATGTTTTACGAGGAGTTTGAGTATTAATTCCAACCTTCTGACCAAAAACCGAAGTGCTAAGTAATAGAAAGAGAAAGTAAACAGTGTAGTTTTTAATCATTCAGATTTGCTTAATTGTGACGCAAATATGCATAAATCAGACAAATAACCACAGATAAGCAAGGTATTCTCAATGTGAAAAATGAACTTTTAACAAATAATTATAATTTTTAGAACAATATTTATTTTCATCGTAAAAATTGAGCTATTAAACTGATAATAAATCAATAACAACAGACATAAAATTTATTCAATCACAGCTTTTAGAAAATTTAAGTATAGATATTTCGCATATTGAACACTAAAACTACCTACTTAATGATAAATTAATGGTTTATAGTCTTAAAACTTTTTGTTCTAGTGCGTTACGCTTTCGCGAAAGCGTTATTCATACATATCACCATAATAATACGAGTTATTATCACCACGGTAAAACGCAGTATAATTACCTTTACCAAAATTTAGTTTGCAGAGCAATATGCCGGAAGATAAGAGCACCCATGACGATAAACGTATTCTGTCACCAGAAGAAATAAATGAATGTATAACCACTTTAGAACAACTAGTAGCCGATACCAATCAGCTTTTTGAGCTTCCAGAAGAACAGCGCACAGCGCTTCTCAAAGCCTCAGGAATGTTATCTCGACCTAATAGAGATGAGTTCCAGCGTAGGAGGAAAGACGCAAAGAAAGCAGCCAAACGTAAAATGATTGCGAGAGATAAACACGCTCGTAAATCAACAGGTATACGTTCTGCTAGAGAAGCTGCGCTCTTTGTTGCTCCCAAGTTGCTAGGCGCAGCTGCAATTCCAGAAGATACACCTGAACTCGAGTCTCCAAGAAATTGCTATGTGTGTAAAACAGTGTATACTAAGCTACATCACTTTTATGATGCAATGTGTACCTCATGTGGTGATCTTAATTATGCAAAACGTTTTCAAACAGCCGATTTAAAAGGGCAAGTAGCTGTAATAACAGGCTCAAGATTAAAAATAGGTTATCATATAACTCTCATGCTCCTACGTTCTGGTGCGACGGTGGTAGCAACCACACGTTTTCCTGCAGATAGCGCAATACGATATGCAAAGGAAGAAGATTATGGTGACTGGAGTGACCGCCTGCACATTCATGGCCTTGACTTACGACATATTCCTAGTGTAGAGATTTTCTGTAATTATATAGAGCAAAAGTACGATAGACTCGATATTTTAATTAATAACGCGGCACAAACGGTGCGCAGACCATCTGGTTTTTATTTCCACTTAATGGAAAATGAAAAGCTGCCGGTAGACCAGCTTCCTAAACTGGCGCAGCCACTCTTAGAAGATCACATTACTTGCCTTCAGGAGTTATCAGACTTAAGTGTAAGCACCGCAAAAACTAGTAAGAATAATGTGCTTCCAGTTACTTGGCATGGACCTGAACCAGGTATTGGCCTACGCAGTTCGGCAGAGCTTTCTCAGATTCCTTACAGTTTTGATAATTCCTTACAAACTAGCGAAGTCTTTCCAGAAGGAAAACTGGATGCAGATTTACAACAAGTAGACTTACGTAAGACTAATAGCTGGCGATTAAAGCTAGGCGAGATAGAAACTACGGAGATGGTAGAAGTACAGCTAGTAAATGCTGTGGCGCCTTTTGTTTTATGTAATCGCTTGTCTAACCTTATGATGAAGGAAAATACTGGACAAAAGCATATCATAAATGTATCTGCTATGGAAGGTAAATTTCACCGTTTTAAAAAGGAGGATAGGCATCCACATACTAATATGGCCAAGGCGGCATTAAACATGCTTACACACACATCTTCTGCCACTTTTGCTAAGTCTGGAATTTATATGAATGCCGTAGATACGGGATGGGTAACAGATGAGGACCCTGCAGAATTATCAAAAAAGAAAGTAGAAGTACATGACTTTCAACCACCGTTAGACATTGTAGATGGCGCTGCTAGGGTAATGGATCCACTTATTGATGGTATCAATACGGGAAAACATTGGTCTGGAAAATTTTTAAAAGACTATTTCCCTATAGATTGGTAATTTTTAATTGTAGTTTTGCATTGTGATAAAAAATAATCACATTTTTAAATACATTATATTATGAATAACGGAACAGTAAAATTTTTCAACGACACTAAAGGATTTGGTTTTATTACAGAAGAAGGTGTTGAAAAAGACCACTTTGTACACATTTCTGGGTTAATCGACGAGATTCGCGAAGGTGATCAAGTTGAATTTGAACTTAAAGAAGGTAACAAAGGATTAAACGCAGTAAACGTAAGAGTTATCTAACATATACTTCAAGTTTTAAAAAAAGCCCATCTATTAATTTAGATGGGCTTTTTCTTTGTAAACTTTTTACGCTTTCGCGAAAGCGTAACTATTATGAATTACCGAGAAGCATTATTTAAAGCTATGTCGCTGTTCATGTGTAGATGATGCACCCAGAAGTTCATTAAACAAGCGAATGCTATTAAAATCTGTCGTTATCGCTTTTGAAACGGCAATACCATCGATACCTACTTCTAATATATCCTTAACATCATTAAGAGTAATGCCTCCCACGGCAAGAATAGGAGTAGTGGTTCCCAGCTCTTTTATAATCGCTTTGTAACCAGAAACACCCAGCGTGCTTGCTGTAGTTTCTTTTGTGGTAGTAGTGCTGTAAGGCCCTAGACTTATATAATCTACTTGCTTTGTAATAAGCGTCTCACAATCTTGTAAAGTATGTGCAGTACCTCCTATAATTTGCCAAGTATATAAGTGTTTTCTAGCAATAGTAGGGCAGGCATCAGAGCTTCCTAGATGTACGCCATCTGCTTTGACTTCTTTGGCAATTTTATAATCATCATTAATAATTAGTCTCGTCTGGAAATGAGCGGTAATCTCTCTAGCTTCTTGAGCAATGGCTAGCAGCTTTTTTTGAGAACATTTTTTTACACGTAGCTGTACGAGCTCTGCTCCAGCATTACATGCTTTCTGTATGTGCTCTATATGCTCTTTAAGCGAGTTACCTTGAGAGATGTAATGAAGTTTTGGGATCATATTCTTGATATTTAGGACCTATGTAATATATACTAAGTTAGACAAAGATACTTATCACACAACGTAAACAGCATGGTCACACGTACAGGTTCTTATAAAATAAAGAGGCTGATTGTAATTATACAAACAGCCTCTTTTAGTATCGTAACTAACAAAAGATTTATTCCTCTTCGGTAGTAAGAGCGTCTTCCATCGCTAGTTTTTCATTTTCACTATGATCTACGGGTACAGAATCTTTGATTCGTGTAAATTCTTCTAGACGCTCAAGATCTTCTTCTTCTCCAGAAAAGTATGGAAATACGTCCATAATAGGTGACTCAGAAACTGCCGGGATAGTATATTCTCCCATGGTATCTTTCATGGTCGTTACCGTATTTTCATAAGCTTCCTTTACATCATTTGCTTGTACTAGTAAATACTGGTTAGTCTTGCGCTCTTTACCACTCTCTTCGTCAAAGGCGATAAGAGATACTCGAGATTTAAACCACCTATCAGAATTTTCAAATGGATGAATCTCTGCGTAGTTTGCTACTTTTATATTTGTGATTTTGATTTCTTCGCTATCACTTAAATAGGCTGCCATTTCTTGGGTTATCCTACTTTCTGCTTCTGTATATGATATGGCATCCACTAAAAAAGGCTCCGTTTTTACCTTTTGTGTTCCTGATGCTTCATCAAATTTTCTATACTTTACTTTGCACTCATACCAAGTTGCACTCATATCTCTTTTATTTTAAGGTTGCCAAAAATAGCGGTTAGCTCAAGGCGAAAAATTAAAAAACCACAATAGATATTCACAATCTCAAAATCATTGAGCTAGTTCTTTTAATACAAGGGATTTACCACAGGAAAAAGCTGGAATAAAAAAAGCGCCAACTGTTTATTACAGTCGACGCTTTTCAAGTTGGGTATTCTTATAATTATTTAGCTGGTAAAACCACGGTATCAACTACGTGTATTACACCGTTAGATTGATTTACATCTGCAATAGTTACTGTAGACTTATTTCCATTTTGGTCCATAAGAATTACTGATGATCCATTTAAAGAAGCCATTAGTTTTGCTCCGTTTACAGTTGTAAAAGTAGCTGTACCATTATTGTTTTTAATCTCACTCATAATAGCAGCTGCATCAAATTTTCCTGCAACTACATGGTACGTAAGTACATCTTGTAAAGCCGTTTTATTTTCTGGCTTAAGTAATGTTGCAACCGTTCCTTCTGGAAGTTTTTCAAAAGCAGCGTTTGTAGGGGCAAAAACTGTAAATGGTCCTTCTCCTTGTAAAGTTTCTACAAGTCCTGCAGCTTTTACCGCAGCAACTAGGGTTGTGTGGTCTTTTGAGTTTACAGCATTCTCTACAATATTTTTAGAAGGATACATTGCTGCTCCACCTACCGTTACTGTAATTTCATCCATCATGTCTTCTCCCTCAGTCATTTTATCGTCCATCATATCTTCTACTTGAGACAACTTATCATCCATCATCTCTTTTTGATCTGCTGCTTCTTCTTTTCCCATGTTTTTTGAACCTTCACATGATGCAAGTGATAAAAGTCCTGCACAAAGTGCCATTGATAATACGTTTACTGTTTTCATAATTGTTTAGTGTTTGTGTTATATAGATTTACATATATAACGCAGCAGCTTCTCATTCGGTTCTCGGTAGGGTTTGATTTTGGGATAGGTTTAACAGTATACGTTAGAAAGTGAAATTCTAAATAAAACGTTTGTGATAAGACTTTAAGCTTAATGTGATTTACAAATTTAAGAACTCATCATAGCATGGCACGTTATAAGTGCCTTTGTGACATATATAGTAATGCGAGTAATTATTGGGTAACTTTCTGTTACTCTGATTAAAAGTTAAAATTTGTTAAGATTATTTGTGATTATACTCTAAATTTGAGCTGAATTTGTAAAACCTCTTAAAAAAGGACTTAACAAACTTAAGCTAACCAACTTATACCTTATTAATGAAATTTTTCTTGTCAATACTATTCAGTGTAGTATTCTCGCTAAGCATTCAATCTCAAGAACCACAAGAAACAGAAATCGATGATTTATTCTCAGAACTTGATGACCTTACTATAGAAGGAGATAACGAAGTTATCGCTTCATTTAAATCTACTAGATTACTTATCGGGCAATCTACTGAACGTGTAAAGAAAAGTCAATTACACTTTAGAATCTCACACGTTTTTGGAAAAATAAAAGGTATTGACAATTTCTTTGGTCTTGATCAAATTAATAATATGCACTTTAGTCTAGAATATGGCCTTACAGACTATATTCAACTGGGTGTGGCGAGATCAAATAAGCCAGACAAAACCTATTCAAATAGTATTAAGGTAAGTGCTCTTAGACAAAGATCTGGAACAAAGTCATTCCCTTTTGCATTAAGCTATTTTGGGAGCTTAGATATTAAGACTAGAGAGTATTTTCCAGAGGCACGTAATAATAACTTCTCAGGAAGACTAGAATATGTAAATCAATTACTGATAAGTCGCAAGTTTTCAGAAAAACTATCCCTTCAACTTTCTCCTACACTAGTTTACAGAAACTTAACTGAAACTCAGGAAGATCCTAACGCTATATATTCTGTAGCTGTAGGTGGTCGTTATCTCATATCGAGATCTATTTCGATTAATGGGGAGTATTATTACACGCTACCTACCTTTGATGCGCACAGTGCTCGCAAGAATACGCTCGCTTTAGGACTTGATATAGAGACAGGCGGCCATGTTTTCCAATTGTTTTTTACAAATGCATTTGCTTTACACCCAGGGAAATTTGCTATCAATCAAAGCGGTAATTTCTTCAATCGTGATATTAACTTCGGTTTCAGCATACTGCGAGAATTCTCATTATAACAAATCAATTTAACTCTTATACCATGTACAAATCAATCGCAATTTTATTTCTAGTCTTTGCTTCAAGCCTTACTCAAGCACAAGAAAAGCTAGTTACTAGAACGGGCACTATCTCTTTCTCCTCAAAAACCCCTATAGAAAATATTGAGGCTACAAGTAATCAAGCAGCTAGCATTCTTAATATAGAGAAGAAGTTAATAGCTTTTAATGTTTTACTCAAATCTTTCAAATTTGAAAAAGCCTTGATGGAGGAGCACTTTAATGAAAAATATGTGCACTCAGATAAGTACCCATCTGCAAAATTTCAAGGAACTTTTGAAACGGATATTGATTTAAATTCTCCTCAAGTTTATGAAGATGTAAATATTAATGGCACTATGCTTTTTCATGGTAAAAAACAACCTACGTCTGTTAAAGCGACTATTGAAGTGATGAAAGACAAAACCTTAAAGGTAACTAGCGACTTTAAACTTGTTTTAGAAACATATGACATTGAAATACCATCTCTTGTAAAAGACAAAATTGCAGCAGACATTGATGTTAATCTTGTAGCAAATTATAAGTAATATGGGTAAAAAGATAAGTATTGTTGCGCTTTTAGTCATTGTAGGGGCTATTGTTTACGGGATCTATTCATTTAATAAGCCCGCAGAAAGTGTTACTACCTCAAATGCAGATTTGAAAGTTACGGCAACCACCTTAATTGACAAGATGGAATCTGATACAGAGGCTGCTCGTACCTTATTAAATCAAGTTATCGAGGTTACCGGTAAGGTCTCATTATTAGAAAAAGGAGAACAAACAACCATTGTTATTCTTAATGAGCAAATAAAGTGTGAAATAGAAAACGCTCAACTGGAAGGGTCCTTAACCATAGGAAATGAAATAACTGTGAAGGGGGTTTACAGTGGATTAGATGAGATGTTTAATGAAATTATATTATCAAAATGTCAGCTTATAAATTAATAATTGTACTAGGTCTACTCGTAATGACCGGCTGTACCTCAGAGCAAGCAGATGTTGAGTACCCTGTAAATGATGCTGCGGCTCAAGAGTATTACACAACTACACTGAAACAAGTCATTGATAATAAGTGTATTTCCTGCCATATATATCATATTGAAGGTAACAACCGCTACGATACGTATGAAAAAACTAAATCAAATATCGTACAGATGGTGAGTCGTATATCTTCTACTTCAAATACTGTAATGCCGCCAGCCGATGCTGTCCAACTTACTCAAGAAGAGAGTGAGAGTTTCCAGACTTTCTTAGCGTTATTAAGTGCAAATGAAGAAGAAGTTCCTGCAGCTAGAATACAAATAGAATGGACAGCATATAAATACCCAGACTACGACAATAGGGCAGGAGTGAGTGGTACCTTTGATGAAATAAGCTACGAACTGAACGAGAACGCAATTGCACCTATTGATTTACTCGATAATGCTAAGGTAACTGTAAACACAAGCTCTGTTAATGTGGGCAATGAGTCAGAGAGAACCACTAATGTAGGAACATTTTTCAGTGCCTTTACACCAGATATCATAGGAGATGTAATTAGTTATGATAACAATGAGGTCACCATACTTTTTGAAATGAATGGAATCACAGCAACAGAGACTTTTGATATTGTTGTAAATGAGGATAGTCTTGTGCTTTCTGGAAGTATTCCAGATATGAATATTTTTGACTGGCAGTTAGGTTATGATGCGCTAGATAATGTATGTGGTGATTATCATGAGAATAAAGTTTGGGAAGATATTGACGTAACAATTGTAATATTGACAAATCAATAAAAAATATGGCAAGCTAGATGATGCTATTATCTAACTTGCCTTTATTCGCTTTCGCTGGAATTTTATTTAAACACCATCTTCTTTTAAAAATTACCTCTTGCTTTAATATTGCTTAGTTCGCTTTCGCGAAAGCGTGATTATTTGTATCACTCTTAAAGATGATGTATAAGATTGTGACTACAAACAGCAATAGTAAATACCAAGTATTTGCTACAAGATGTAAGTAATTGATATTACCTTCTGAGAAGCTCAAGATCATCAAAACCTGGGCTCCATAAGGTAATAACCCCTGAAAGATACAAGCGAAAATATCCAGAATAGAAGCCGTTTTCTTATTATCTAACTCATATTCATCATTAATGGTCTTTGCGATAGGTCCAGCGACGATTATGGAAACGGTGTTATTTGCAATTGCCATATTGATGGTACTTACCAGCGCTGCAATACCAAGTTGCGCAGTTTTTTTACTCTTAATTAGTTTTTTAATATTCACTAAAATAAATTCAATACCGCCATTACTAGCCACAAGCGCAGCAAGACCTCCAGTGAGCAGAGATAACAAGAAAATCTCAGTCATATTTGTAAAACCTGTGTAAGCAATTTTAGTAGATTCTATGATGGTAAAATCACCATAAACGATCCCTAGTAAGGCTGCAGCAAGTACACCTACAAGTAACGTAACAAAAACGTTGAGGCCTACAATAGAAAGTATAATGACGAGGACATAAGGAGCAATTTTTATTACATCATATTCATAAACAACTGTTTCTGTAATATCTGTTGTTAGATCTACTCCTTGAAAAATTAAGATAGCGATTGTTATAAGTGCAGCAGGAACCGCAATCTTTATATTTTGCTTGAATTTATCACTCATTTTTGTTCCCAAAGATTGAGTGGCAGCAATCGTGGTATCTGAAATTACTGAGAGGTTATCTCCAAACATACTACCTCCTAGTAAGGCTCCACAAAGTATGGCAAGGTCTGCACTACTTTTATCTGCAAAACCAACAACAATGGGTGCTAAAGCTACAATTGCTCCCACAGATGTTCCCGTAGAAACCGATAAAAACCCAGCAATCACAAAAATACCTACGTAAATATATTGTATCGCAATATAATCTAGACCTAGGTTTACAATCGCATCTACACTACCTGTAGCATTAGTTATTGCGGCAAATGCACCAGCTAGTAGATAAATGAGGCACATGGTTAAAATTTTATCGTCACCACATCCTTTGAGGAGGATGTCAATCTTAGCATTTATAGTCTGTCTAAACATTATAAAAGCAACGATAATTCCAGCAATAACAGCCATAGGTGCAGGTAGAGCATAAAAATCATCTTGATAAATACCAACGCCTAAAAATGTAATTACAAATACGAAAAGCGGAATTAGGGCTGTAAATTTTGGGGTAATTTGTGTAGTCTGTGTCATGTTCTTCTTCATTCTTGCAAGGAGATAATAGCAATTAGATAGAAGTATGCGTTAACATTGTTTCCAATTAATTGGCTTATCTATTTAGCACCTTGCTCGTTATTGCAGGTTGCTATCTCCTTTGTGAGATTCTTGATAATTAATTTTAAAGATGTAAAACTAGTGTACAAACGATACCTTTTAGCTTAAAAAAAGTTAATTTTTTTAATGCTTACATAATCAAATAGATGACAACATATTTCTTGTGAATCGTCATCTATAATAAGGATATCAGTTTAAACGATTTGTAATCTGACGGCATTATCCTCATTACATTACATGAAGAGTAGTTTTTTTATTGACTCAGTTAACAGTTTATCATTTTGTACATTAAATTATAGATTTAATCATTAAAAGGTGGGTCATGTTATTTACACTATGATTTAAGGTTTTCTTTTTACGCTTTCGCGAAAGCGTAATTTTTCATTAAAATATGTAATTGATTGATAATACAGAGCTTAAAATATACTTTTAGTTATATTTGAAATTAAGTCTTTTACATCTATAGCAGCGTATCTATTATCAAGCATTTATGAATTCTTATTTACTAAGTAAATTTTACATTTTATTTTCAGCAATTACATTTTTTTCTAACTCACTAGATAATGATGACTGTTCGGTAAACGATTGTACAGATACATTTACAGTTGGTTATGAACATAATTTTGATACTTCTGAGATAAGTGATTGTTGGACTGTTAAAGAATTCCCTAGTAATTCTTCTTCTACATATTATTCTTTATCTGATGAAGTTTTTAGAGGTACAACAGGATATTCTATTCACTTAGCTGATACATCTCCAACAGCTAATGCTATTATTTTAATATCACCTGAATTACCTGATCTGTCAACTGACAAAAAACTAGAATTTTACATAAGTGCCTACGAAGGTGACTTAATCGTAGGGACTGTATCTGACCCAGAAACGCCTGAATCTTTTACAGAACTCAGTACGATTTACGAAGATGTTCCTTACGGGGAATGGGAAAGAAGAAGCGTTTATCTCAATAATTATAGTGGAACAGATAAATACATTGCTTTTAAATTGCAACAAACTTATAGAAGTCGTGGTGAACAGGTATTTATAGATGATTTTAAATATGTCCAATCTGTAGATTGTGTAAACCCCTTTGATATTACTGCATCAAATATTACAGACGATAGCGCTCAGATTAATTGGTCTGGTTCAGGCACTGAATTATTATGGGAATTTGAATACGAAATTCTTAATGTTTCTAATAGTACGCAACGGCTATTAACGTATTCACCCTCAATTGTCTTGGATAATCTTATAGAAGGCACAGAATACTCGATTAAGATCCGCTCAAAATGTGATACAGAAGCACTTTTTTCTGAGTGGTCTGATCCCATTCATTTCATGACAGCATGCATCCCTATAGAAGCAAACTACACTGAATCTTTTGAACATGCAACGGGTATAAACCCATGCTGGACTACAATCGTTAACAATCATAATGCTTTTGCTGATATACGTACAACTGAAAGTATTGAATTTAACTATCAACAGTCATGGGGAGAGTCTTTTAATGAGACCATACTGCCTTCTTCTGGAACTCAGTTTGTACACTTCTATAATGGTAGTGACTCTTCTTCGGCCCCGTCATCAGATTTTTACTTAATATCTAAGCCTATTTTAGATTTAGATAATAGTAAGCGAATTAGATTTAAATTGATTGTAAAAAGAAGATATTCATCAGGTTTTAACGAATCTAGTCTTCATATCGGTACCATGACAGATCCTAATAATCCAGATACTTTTGATCTCATTGAAACTATTACACCAGAACAAATGAGTGAGGTAAAACGCAATGGTTTACCCTTAGCACCTTGGAGAGAACATACAGTATATTTAAATGAGTTAAGTGAAAACTTTGAAGCCACATATATTGCTATACAGCATGGTGATGAATTTTATGATACTGAATTTTATCTTGATGATTTTAAATATGAAAATATTCCCTCGTGTACGGAGCCACTTTACTCAAAAGTTCTACACGAACGGTTTAATGAGGTTGATATAAGTTGGGATAGTTACAGTAATTCTACATCTAACTTATGGGAAATTGTTTATGGTCCTGTTGGCTTTTCCTTAGATACTGGTCAGCGTGTACAATCATCTACAGAGAATGTGACTTTACAAGACTTACAATCAAATACTAGTTATGATTTTTACGTTCGCGCAAAGTGTAATAATGATTGGAGTGATTGGTCTTTTGTCAATAATTTTACGACAAAATGTGAAGGATATCTCGCAGGCTATTCTGAGAGTTTTGAGACACAAGGAGAAGGACGTTTTGAAAATTGTTGGACAGCAATACGCCCTACCGGCAGCGGAAGTCCTTATTGGGATGATAGTCTTAATAATATTAGCTTAGTAGATGATGTAGGGCCTAATGGATACCCTGCAAATACTGGGTCTAATTGTGTGCGGATTTTTAATGAAATTGCCTATCCTACTGGTGATACTCCATCTGATAGAATAGTATTAGTATCTCCTAGGCTAGCTGATCTTGATAATTACAAAAAAATATCATTTTGGCTTCAACCAATATCTAGTGCGTATGCTTCCCCAAACGAGGTGATCATAGGTACACTTTCAGATCCGGATGATTACACTACTTTCACACCGTATCATACTATAACTAATGCTGCCGATAATGAAGATACTTACACAAAATATGAAGTGACATTTTCAGATTATGCCCTTACAGATAAGTATATCGGTTTTAAACAAGGGCCAAGCAATAGAAGACAAGTGATCCTTTTTGATGACTTTCATTATTCTGAGGTTACTTGTGTTACTCCTACAAGCCTAACGGCTTATCAATCAGAAGAAGGTTCTGTAACTCTAGAGTGGCAAGACAATAATAATCAAGAGAGTCCAGAAAGTTGGGAGATAGAATATGGCCCAAAGGATTTCGTTTTAGGAGAAGGCACTATAACTACAAGTACAACAAACCCATTTCAAATTGATGAGTTAAGTAATGGCAAATATGATTATTATGTACGAGCCGTTTGCAATGATAACTTAGGTTATAGCAACTGGAGTAATAGTTATTCATTTACTATAACATGCACTTTACAAGCTCCTTTTTTTGAGAATTTTGATAGTTACGATGCACAGGAACAACATCAAACGGATGGAATAACAGACTTTTGCTGGGAGAGGTCTAACCATGATCTTGCAGGAATAATTGATCGACAAAATTTATATGCTCCAATAAAGTCTGCACCAAATACTGCTTTTGTAAATGATTTCCCTACCTCTGAAAATTTGATGCCAGGGATGCTTGTATCTCCATTTCTAATAGATTTTGATAATACTAAAACACTTAGATTATGGTTAAGAAATGAAACAACAGGTCTCAATACTGTAGGCAGTGGTATTATTGTAGGTACAATGTCTAATCCACTAGATAGAAATACTTTTCACAGTTATACTACTATCGAAGCAGATGAAATTCAGACTTTTGGTCGTGAATTTTTTATTGATTTTTCAGAGTATACTGGAACAGATAAGCATATCGCAATCATTCATGATCAATCTTATGAGTACTCTCTGGTGATGATAGATGATTTTTTATATGACTCACAATCATCTTGTAATATTCCCTTAAATATAAATACCAAAAGTATTGGCACAAGTAGTGCAACCATTAAATGGGAAATGCTTAATGATAATAGTACCTACGAGATAGAGTATGGACCATCAGGCTTTGCGCAAGGAGATGGTATTATTGAAACTACTACAAATTTAAGTATTGACATTACCAATCTACAGCCAGATACTGAATATGACTACTACCTAAGATCTCTGTGTAATTCAAATGTAGCTAGTTCACCTACCACAGCTCTTCATTTTACAACTGCCTGTAGTATTGAAAGTTTACCTTGGGTAGAAAATTTTACAGAAATGGATACCTACGGAGAGGGAACTCTACCTAATTGTTTAAAAGGTGAAGATAACTGGATATCGAGCAATCAAAATTTATCCGAACATCTTGTTGGTGATGGTGATACGAATTTTATCTACGTAACTTTTGATGAATATGGTCTACGTACCTCATTAATAACTCCCATGTTTTACTTAGAGGCTGGAGTTACTTACAAGTTTATAGTTAAAATGAAAAGGGAAATAGGTGACTACAGTTCCCATAGTGTACGTGTCAAAATAGGGATGGGCTCAGAACATTGGTTACTAGATAATAATATTAATTATTTTTCAGGATTTGATTTTGGGTTTTATGAATACTTTCCAGTAGAAACAACGTTCACACCCGTATTAAGTGGAGAATATTCTTTCGGTTTGTATGTAGGCCATTCATCTATAGTAAACAGTATAGCGCTTGATTCTTTTAACTTAGACACTGCTTATGAAACGGCTATACCAGTTGAAGATGGTACTACAACACTGTTTGATTTTGAAGATGGTTTACCTTTTGGAATTATCTTAGAAAGCACGGAGTTCTCTAATAGTAGCTTAATTATTGAAAATGACAGCAATAGTGCTGTAAAAATGTTTTCTAAAGAAGGAGCAAATCCATGGAAAAATAGTGATAGTCAGCAAGAAAGTTGGATATTAAATCAAGATCGAATCTCTAAGGTAAATTTTGAAATTAATCCAAGCCAAGCTTCTGAGCTCTTAATGAAGTTTAAAGCAAAGCAAACTATTAGCGAGACATCTTCAGATTCGTCTTTAAGAGTAGTAGTCAATGGAGTTGTACAAGATTATATTTATAGTTCTGGCACAAATAATTATGATGATTATGAGATAGACCTTTCGGCTTTTATAAATCAAAAAATAAGAATTTCAATTCAACACCTAGCAAAATCACCTGATAACCATAACAATCAAAATAGCGTCCTTATAGATGATATCCTCCTTAAAACGGCAGATTCCACACTTGATACTGAAGTGTTAAATTCTAGAAATTTCACCTATTATCCTAATCCAGCAAAGAATAAATTATTCATTGATAGTCAACAACTAATTGATAGCATTGAGTTAATTAATATGTTAGGACAAGTTATCATGGAGCACAAAGTAGATGCGCAGCAGAGGGTTACACTTGATATATCAGACCTATCTTCTTCTATATACTTTATGAAAGTTTACACTGGTACAAAGCATTCTACAGTAAAAGTTATCGTTAAATAATCTAATCCAAGGTTTTGTTAGAGGTGCTCTTAGACAAAATACTCCATAGAAATGTGTATTTACCACATTAAGGTTTTGTATAATAATATTCCAAGCCTTTAGTCCTTGAAGTACGCTTTCGCGAAAGCGTAAAACATCCAACTCAAAGTATATTTATTGCAAAATTGGAGTCTTGTTATAGTGATAAAGTAATCATCTTTTTTAAAGAAATAATTACTTTTGCACCCCATTATGATAAACGAAACATCCCTATTATTAGATTTTGTAACAAATGAACTCTCAAAAGCAGGATTTACAATTACTGCTGATATTGATAGGGTAGAAGGGTTAGACTTTCTTATCACAGCGCCTACAGGCAGAACAAGCGAGTTACAGCTGCGTTCTATTAATCTTCACGAAGAAGAAAGTATAAAAATACAAAAGCTTGATTACGGTCAAGTTGCACCGCATCGTTTTCTAGGTCTCGTGACTATAATAAATAACACTCCAAGAGCTTTTTATATTATACCTTCTGCTACTTTTACAACAGCAGATAATGAGGTCTTCTTTAATCATCCTATGGAAATGATGCCACATTTGAGTCACTGGGAGATTAAAGTATATACAGCAGCTGTTCCTAAGCTGGCTCAATATGAAATAAGTAATTTTTACAAAGTATAATAACCTATTTACAACAAGTCAAAAGATTATCAATAGCACTAGCTTCTTATTGAATAGCGTTCATGCTTCTCTTAGATTCAAAGTAGTTTTGCACATAATTCAAATGAATCAAAATCGTGAGAGGGGCTCACGATTTTTGAGCTTATAGAGGTCTGGCAGGGGTGTCAGACCTTTATTTTTGATGTAATACTTGGTGTTTTAAATCATCATATGATTACATATCGCAGTGGAAGTTTTTGATCTGCCTAGATTCATTGATAGAATCTTTCGTAAGCCTATTTACTTCTTGTAGCTTTGCAAATTATAATTGGATTAAAAACAAGTAATTATGAGTAAAGTAAAAGGAAGTGATGTAGTAAAAGTACACTACACAGGAAAATTAGCAGATGGACAGGTGTTTGATAGCTCTTTACAAAGAGAACCTTTACAGGTAGAACTTGGCAAAGGCCAACTTATTCCAGGATTTGAGAATGCGCTTATAGATATGGTGGTTAACGAGAAGAAAACGGTTACAATAACTAAGGAAGAAGCATACGGTGATGTACAACAGGAGCTATTTCAAAAAGTACCTAAAACACAGTTACCAGAGGAAATAAAGCCAGAAGTAGGTGTTATTTTAGTAGCTTCAAGACCTGATGGTTCTGAGCAACAATTACGTGTTTCTGAAGTAAATGAAGATCACATCATTGTAGATGCAAACCACCCACTAGCAGGACAAACCTTAGAGTTCGAACTTGAGCTCCTAGAGATTGCATAAGACAAACTAATATTAAGTTTATAAAACGCCTTAGCATAGCTAAGGCGTTTTCTTTTACATAGAATTAAAATTGTTGAACAAAAAGTCTACAAAACAGTCCCCGTCAGATACAAAAGCCTGCACTCAAAGTCTTCTTTTTGCAATAATTCGATAGCTTTTTTACTACGTACACCAGCTTTACAATACACCACAAGGTCTTTAGTTTGTAATACTTCGTGTGCTCTATTCTGCAGTTCGCCTAAAGGAATATGTTGTCCTCCTATGTGATGTAATGCTCGCTCATGATATTCTCTAACGTCTAGCAAATTGTATTTTTCTGGATGTTTATTAAGCTCCTCTATTGTGATACCCACATTATCAATAGGAAGCTCACATTGTAAGTCATACTTATCTTCTAGACAACTAACATCAGTATAAGCATCCTTATCAAATCTTAAGACCATTTGACTCATGCTTAATATATTATAGGTGAGTAGTTTGCCAGAAAGAACTTCACCTATATCACAGATTATTTTTAATACTTCATTGGCTTGTAATGCACCTATAATTCCTGCTAGTGCGCCTAGAACGCCTGCTTCAGAGCAATTAGGCATTTCATTTTGCTTAGGAGGTGTTGGGTATAAACATCGGTAGGTAGGACCACTTTTATAATTATATACAGCCAGCTGACCTTCAAATTTATAAATAGAGCCTAGCACAACAGGTTTATCTTTTAATACAGCAGCATCATTTACTAAATATCGCGTAGCAAAATTATCAGAGCCATCCACAATAATATCATAGCTTCCAAAGAGCTCTAGTGCATTATCTTTAGTAAGACGCACTGGGTACGTATCCAATGTAATATAAGGATTGAGCTTTTCTAAGCGGCTTGCAGCTGTTATCGCTTTGTTACTTCCAATATCATCATGAGTATATAAAATTTGACGTTGTAAATTAGATTGCTCAACAACATCATTATCTATAACTCCTATTCTGCCTACACCTGCTGCTGTGAGATATTGCAACACGGGACATCCCAAACCACCAGCACCTATCACTAAAACGCTTGCATTTTTTATTTTTAATTGGCCCTCTAGTCCTATTTCGTCTAGAATAAGGTGTCTGCTATATTGTTGTTTTTCTGAAGTGGTTAGATCCATTTTACACAGTTTTAAAATAACTTTTATCCCAATCTTTCCAAACCGCTTGGTATCCTTTAGATTCAATCATTTGTTTGATTTCATCAGTATCTCTTTCGTCTGAAATTTCAAATTGTTCTAATGATTGTGGATCCACGACGTAGCCTCCAGGGTTTGTCTTAGATTGTGCACTTATTGACGTTATCCCTAGACTTATTATGTTATTTCTGAAGCATTCACTTTCTCTTGTAGACATAGATAACTCTACATCTTCATCTAGTAAACGATAAGCACAAATAAGCTGCACCAGATCTGAGTCTGTCATTTCAACCTTAGGTTGTACTTCTCCTTGATGCGGTCTTAATCTGGGGAAGGAGATAGAGTACTTTGTTTGCCAATAGGTTTTTTGTAAATATTTTAGATGTAATGCTGTATAAAAACTATCTACGCGCCAATCTTCTAGACCAAATAAAGCACCAATACCTATCTTGTGAATGCCAGCTTTACCCAGTCTATCAGGAGTATCTAAGCGATAGTCAAAGTTTGATTTTCTTCCTTTAGGGTGATGGTTTTTGTACGTTGCCCTATGATAGGTCTCTTGGTATACCAATACAGCATACAAACCAGCACTAACGAGTTGTTCATATTCCTCTTGATCCAGTGGCTGTACTTCGATACTTATATTTGAAAAATGATCTCTGATGATTTCAATTGCGTGCTTTAGATAAGAAACACCAACAGTTTTGTTTGCTTCTCCGGTAACCAGTAAAATGTGATCATATCCTTTAGATTTTAGAAATGCAACCTCTTTTAGGATCTCTTCATCATTGAGTGTTCTACGAGGAATTTTGTTAGTCATACTAAAACCGCAGTACGTACATATGTTTTGACATTCATTAGACAGATACATCGGAATATACATCTGAATGGTATTACCAAATCGCTTTTTAGTAAGCGCATGGCTACGCTGTGCCATTTCCTCAAGAAAGTCTTTGGCAGCAGGAGAAATGAGTGCTTTAAAATCTTCCAAATCTATTTTTTCCTTATCAAGAGCATGCCGCACATCTTGTGCTGTGTAGCTATAGATTTCATTCTCTACGGTACCCCAGTCATAGGTGTCAAAGGTGTTTTTAAAAGACATAGGCAGTTGTTTTAATTAAGAAATGAAGTGAGCGGGCTGCTAGCTTCTGCATATGTTTTTACGGGAGCTAATTTTGCATTGTAAGCCGTGCGACCTGCATGTACTGCCATTTTAAATGCTTTTGCCATAGCTACAGGATTTTTAGAAACTGCGATGGCTGTGTTCACTAAAACAGCATCAGCTCCTAACTCCATGGCGTAAGCCGCATGCGACGGACTACCAATTCCAGCATCTACAATTACTGGCACGTTACTTTGCTCAATAATAATTTCTAGAAAGTCTACCGTTTTTATTCCTTTATTAGTGCCTATTGGAGCTCCTAGGGGCATTACACATTGTACACCCACATCTTCCAGCCTTTTACATAACACGGGATCTGCGTGTATGTATGGCATCACTACAAAACCTAATTTTACTAGTTCTTCGGCGGCATTGAGGGTTTCTATAGGGTCTGGTAAAAGGTATTTGGGATCGGGGTGAATTTCTAGTTTAATCCAATTAGTCTCTAGTGCTTCACGTGCTAGCTGCGCTGCAAAAACGGCTTCTGTTGCAGTTCTTACTCCAGAGGTGTTAGGTAGTATATGCACATGAGGACGCATAATACTTTGCAGCATAGTATCCTCTTCATTTGCAACATCTACACGCTTTAGAGCAACGGTTATTAGTTCGCTTTCAGAGGCTATCAAAGCCTCTGTCATCAATTGATTTGAGCTAAATTTTCCCGTTCCAGTAAATAATCGTGAGCTGAATTCCTTATCAGCTATTCTTAAAATATCGTTCATATATTATTTAAATGTATGGCGTTGTTCTTCTATTAATGATGCTCCTAGGGATTGCTGGAAGGCTTCTATTTTTGTAAAGTCATTGGTAATTTCTCCAGATATAGCGATTCCATAAATACCTGTTTCTAGTAGATCTGTTACGTCGTCTGTGGTGATTCCTCCAATTGCGATAATGGGAGTTTTAGTTTTTAATTCATCTGTAATGAGACGATAACCGTTAAAACCTAAAATTGGGCTTAAATTCTTCTTGGTAGATGTAAAACGTAACGGCCCAAGACCTATGTAATCTACTCCTTTGTTTATCAATGATACACAGTCTTCTAGCGTATTTGCAGTACCTCCTATAATTTGCCAAGAGTATAAATGCGTTCTAGCGATAGTAGGGCAGGAGTCGGTTTTTCCTAAGTGCACACCATCTGCTTTTGCTTCTTTTGCTATCTCATAGTGATCATTGATGATGAGTTTTGTACGGTATTGTGCGGTTATTGCTCGCGCTTCTTTTGCTGTAATTAGTACCTGGTCTAAAGAGACATTTTTTAAGCGAAGTTGCACCAGTGTTGCTCCATGCGTACAAGCATTCTCTATGTTATCAAGATGCACTTCTGGCGTTTTACCCTGAGAGATATAATGTAGTTTTGGTATCATTACGATTTAATTTTTATTGTTGGATAACTGTGTTGTCCCAGTAAGCTATCGGTTGAGTTTAAAAAGGCTTCGGTATAGTATTTTGCGTTTATCGCGGCTTCTTCTATACCTTGCTGCAACAAAATATTACTCGCCAGCGCGGCCGAAAGCACACAACCGCTTCCATGTTTTTGTAACACCTTTTCTGCCTTAGGAGTAATATTTTTTACAACGGTTTTACTGTGGTAAAGCAGGTCCCAGCCCGTTTTATCCTTTCTATGTCCGCCTTTTAAGTGAATATTTGTCAAGTTGCTTATGTGTTCTATCGTTTCTTCAATACTGAGGTCTGGATACAGTAGTTGGATCTCATCATAATTAGGAGTAATCACATAACATTGTGACCATATTTTATCCAAAATATCTTGATGCTCGAGGCTATGAAAATCAAAGCCAGCGCTCGCCTTTATGATGGGATCTACAATGATTTTTATCTCAGGATTAAGCATATGTAAGCTATCCAAAACAAGCGACAGCACTTCCCATGATTGAATAATACCAATCTTCACTACGGAGATTTCAAACCGTTCAAAAAGCGTTTCTATTTGCGAAATAATCACAGCTTTGTCTATCCACACACATTCTTTAAAATCGACATCATTTTGAACCGTGACTGCGGTACACACTGATAAACCGTATAGCCGGTGCGCTTCAAATGTTTTAATATCTGAAGTGATTCCTGCGCCACTTGATGGGTCTAAGCCTGCAATGGTTAATATGTAATTGTTTGTTTTCAATACTATATTCTACTTTCTATTAGGGCGTTCCCTTGCAGGTCAGGCTTTCGCTACTCGCTTTTTATGAATGAAAAATTCATAAAAGAGCTCAGACATGCCACTCAATCCTTAACGCGAACTGTTTATTGTTTTGAGATAGACTATCCAAATGCTGATTTTATTTTTTTAAAACTCTGCAACGGATTCACTGCTTTCCATATACTTCCTAAAACTGCAATTCCGTTATAGCCTAGTTGTTTGACTTGTGCTACATTTTCTGGGCAGATCCCGCCCAAGGCAATGATTGTTTTATTGCTATCAGTTACATCAAAGCCACGGCCACTATAGCCTTCTTTTGAAATGGAATTAAACACAGGACTCAAAAAGTGATAGTCAAATTCAAAATAGCAGTCTTCTAGAGCTTGCAAATCATGAAAAGAGGAGCTTATCGTTTTTCCGAACATATTTAAACCTTTAAAATACTTACCAGGATTATCTATGTGATCTATGCGATGTTGTTCCTTAAAATGGATTCCTTTTAAATTAAATTCGTTGATGACTTTATGGTAATCGTGCACTACAATCTTGTCATGAAATGCAGTATCTATCTGCTGTATGTAGGCGCAATATTCCTCATAACTTTTATGTGGTTTTCTTACATGATAGCATGCTAATCCTTGTTTAAATAACTGGTTGAGTGTTTCTACTTCATTAGGGATATCATATTCTGGTGATAGTACGATGATCATCTTTTTGAGTTAAGGATTGTAATGAAAATCCTTTTGCCTTTTTCTGGCAAAAGATTGTAGTGGAAAGCCTGCCCACGCTTTTGCAGCGTGGGAACTCCCACATCTTTTTACAGATATACTTCGGAACCTTTGGCTTTAAATTCTTTTGACTTTTCTTCCATTCCTTTTTGGATGACTTCGTTGTCGACTATGTCATTTACAGCAGCAAAATCTCTTACTTCCTGAGAAATTTTCATGGAGCAAAATTTTGGTCCGCACATGGAGCAGAAGTGCGCCACTTTTGCACCTGCTGCTGGTAGCGTTTCATCGTGATACTCGCGAGCTCGTTCTGGATCGAGACCAAGATTGAACTGGTCTTCCCAGCGAAATTCAAAACGCGCCATACTCAGCGCATTATCTCGATGTTGCGAACCTGGGTGACCTTTGGCCAGATCTGCAGCGTGAGCCGCTAGTTTGTAAGTAACCACACCAACGCGCACGTCTTCTTTATTGGGTAATCCAAGGTGTTCTTTTGGAGTAACGTAGCACAACATCGCACACCCGTACCAGCCTATCATGGCAGCACCAATTCCAGAGGTAATATGGTCATAACCAGGCGCAATATCTGTAGTAAGAGGACCTAGAGTGTAAAATGGAGCCTCATCGCATACTTCAATCTGCTTCTCCATATTTTCCTTTATCATGTGCATCGGGACGTGACCAGGACCTTCTATAAAGCACTGCACATCATGCTTACGAGCGATTTTTGTGAGTTCGCCCAGCGTTTCTAACTCAGCAAATTGTGCCTCATCATTTGCATCTGCTACAGAGCCAGGGCGTAAACCGTCACCCAAAGAAAAGGCAACGTCATATTGCTTTAAAATCTCACAGATATCTTCAAAATGTGTGTACAAAAAGCTCTCTTTATGATGTGCAAGACACCACTTTGCCATGATAGATCCGCCACGAGAGACGATACCCGTCACACGGTTTGCGGTCATAGGCACATAACGTAATAACACACCAGCGTGTATGGTAAAATAGTCTACACCTTGCTCTGCTTGCTCAATCAACGTGTCTTTAAAAATCTCCCACGTTAGATCTTCGGCAACGCCATTTACTTTTTCTAACGCTTGGTAAATAGGAACCGTTCCCACGGGAACAGGGGAGTTGCGTATGATCCACTCGCGGGTCTCATGTATGTTTTCACCCGTAGATAAATCCATGATATTATCTGCACCCCAGCGGCATGCCCAAACGGCTTTTTCTACTTCTTCCTCGATGGACGAGGTAACTGCCGAGTTTCCAATATTTGCATTAATCTTCACCAAGAAATTACGTCCTAAAATCATAGGCTCTGCTTCTGGGTGGTTGATGTTTGAAGGGATTACGGCACGACCTCTTGCAACTTCTGAGCGTACAAATTCTGGCGTGATTTTATCAGGAATAGACGCACCAAAATGTTCTCCTTTATGTTGCTTTCTAATCTCCGTCATCTCATCGATACGCTGATTTTCGCGAATAGCGATATACTCCATTTCTGGAGTGATAATCCCTTGTTTTGCATAGTGCAGCTGCGTGACATTTTCACCTTTTTTTGCACGCATAGGTTTCTTTAAAAGCTTGAAACGCATGTGGTCTAGACTCTTATCATTGAGACGCTCGTTGCAATAGGTAGAGGAGTAGCTATCTAATAGTTCTACATTATTGCGCTCCAGAATCCACGACTCACGGATGCGCTCTAAACCACTGTGTATGTCGATTTCTTTGTTTGGATCTGTGTATGGACCAGAGGTGTCATACACCGTTACTGGCTCGTTTGGCGTTTTCCTTTTGGTCATTGAGTCCACAGTATCACTAAGCGCAATCTCACGCATAGCCACTTTAATCTGTGGGTGAATCTTACCGTTTACGTAGATTTTTTTTGAATTAGGAAATGGATTTCTGGTAATGCCGCCTTGCTTAGGCGCAGTGTCTCTATTTTTCATCTTTTTGGATTAATTAATGATGTTTTTCTACTCTTGAAGTACCTAGAAGTCGCTATTATCCACCTTGTGTGGCTTTAATAATAAGCACAGCATCGCCATCATCAGGAATGGTGGAAACCCATTGTGATCTAGTAATAATGCGCTCATTAATAGCCACAGCAATCCCACTGACCGAAATGTCGAGTTGCGAGAGAATCTGGTCTAGTGTGACCTGTGCTGGAAATTGATACGAGGTTTGATTGACCTTTATGTTTATCATGTTTAATACAATTATGAAGCATAATGCCTCGGTTATATAAACGATAAAGGAATGAGAAGGATAGAATTAAAAATAGAGGAAATATGCAGGAATGCACTACCTCTAACTTTTCCCTACGTTGGTATTAACCAAATCAGGTTCTAAGGATTTTTCTCAAACTAATTTAATAGCTACTCCTAAAGTTTAGACTTTAAAAGTAATAATTATTCTCAACTAGATGAGAGAAAATGTAAAAAATTTAAAATGTTATGTTTTGGTTGGTAGGTTTTTATGGGGATTTAGAGTAGCTTGCGGTTTACCGTAAGTTGCGTTGGAATAGGTTTGGCAATTTTCTTTTTTTTTAATTTAATGAAATAGCGCAAATAGAAAATTAAAAAAGTACCATCTGACTGTGCGAATACCTAAAAATTAAAGAAGTATATATTATTAGATTAATAACAGCAAACTCTAGAATTTATAATAATGTTGAGCAGAAATTTTCTTATTAAATTATATAATGATTTAGAAAAAAGTGAGGTAAATGATAAATTTCAAATTTTATATTTAATTATTCAAATTAAGAAAGAAAGTACTCACAATCAGAATTTCACAAGACCTCTTTACACAGATGTCAAAAAATTCATAGCACTATATGGCAAAAGTATAGAAGAGAAAGATTATGGTTATGATTATTTAAATACTAATAAACTAATTTATGCCATTAACTCGGTTCAGAGCTTTAAAGAGAAATTTTCCTTGGCTGATTATTGCTGTAGAAAACTGGCTAATCATGGATTTGATGATGAATTAGTAATAATAAAAAAATGTCGAAACACTCTCAAAACATCAATGCTTATTGAAAATATTACTTTCAGAAAATTTATCGCTTTGGTATCCCATATGACATCCTATAATATAAAAGCTATAATATCAATATTGTTAATAGTCTTTTTGGGAATGTTTTTCGTTTTATTACCAACCTCAATTGAAAAAAATCAAATATTTGAAATTCAATTTAAGGAATTACATGATAATTATATCTTAAATCATTTTTTTAATATAATAAGTCTAATTTTCGAAACTAGTGAAAATATACAGGTAGAACCCAAAACAAATACTGGAATAATAGTCCTTGCTTTATTTAAGTTGTGCTACATAACTTTTGTAGTGAATTTTTTATATCAGAAAATATTAAAAATAATCTATGGATTTTAAAGTTTTTAAAGACGCGGAATATGCAAAAGATAGTATAGTTTCTATTGTATATAGACTTATTATATTGATTTTTAGTGTTTTTATTGTTATCAAGTTTAATGATAAATTTATTATGTGGCAGTTACTTATTGCATTTCTGTCGTATACAGTATTTCATTTATTATTTCATTCAAAAAACGATGGTTTTCAGCATATTAAATTATTGGTTGATTATGCCTTCATTGGATTTATACTTGTCAATTTCAAAGAATTAAATATCTCTCTATTTACATTACTAATTCTACCTATAATCAACTCTAAAAATTATATAGATAAGAGTATGGCACTCATTCTTTATTTTGCGCCATTAGCCCTTATATTGTTTATTGATAAAAAAATCATTTTAGAATTTTTAATAATTTTAGTTGTTTTATTTGGAATTAATTCATTGAGCAAGTTTAGAAAATCCTTTAAAGGATTTTATGATGAACTAAATAATTCATTAGATACTTTTTTACTGCAAGAAAATGCCTTAGATAATATGCACGAGGTATACGATGAAATATTACCCGTTTTGAACAAGCATAACATATTTTTAAAACCTATAAATCAAATAATTTGCTTTGAAATTGTTGACTCAAGACTTAATATTATTAACGGTTCTCTTTTTACTTATGAGCTAGAATTTGAATCTTTAAAAATTTTCACTGAATTAGAAAAAACTATTTTGTATGATTTGAATATAACCGTAAATGATAAAATAAGTCATAATAACCTATTGTTTAAAACGAAAAGTAATACAATAGAAATGTATTACTTACTAACTTTATCAGAGGAAGATGGAAGTAATATATTTAAAAGCAAAGATTTATTTTATAAACTCATATCTCCATTTTTCGTGAGATTATCGCATATTTTTAATTTCAAGAGAAGACAAGATTTAGAGAGTAGGAAGAATTTTGACAATATTGCTAAAAAAGTAACTTACGTTAATAACGCAATTAATTCAATGCATTTTACAAGAAATAAAATTGGCCCTTTAAAAACATATTTAGATATTTCAAATGATTATGATATGGAACAATCTAACGATCGAAGATTGAAAATTGAGCCGTACTTGAGGCACGAAAGAAACAAGTTGCGAACTTCCTTAAAATTGATACTCGATAGAGCAGATACGATATTAGAAAAGTCTAATAATCCATTTAACGTTCTTGAAAGTAATTATTATCCATTTATTAATATCTTAGTAAGATTAAGAGAATCTGTATCATTTCATTTAAATAGCATTCATTTCGAGTATGAATTTATTGGAAAAGATAAAGAATTGAATAATAAAGTAAAGATGAATGAAACTGGTATCGATTTGGTTTTTTCAAATTGGCTTAGTAACATTAGTAAATATAAGTTGGATAATAATTATGGTGTGCAAATAGAACAGCTTGATTCCAAATATATTATGACTTTTCATAATAATTTTATTCACAGTTCTCAAGAAACTGAACCAAGTTTTGTGAGGGATTTTAATTCTGATGATAGAATGGCAATATTAAAAAGAAATACACACGGTTTAATAGAAATTAAGGATTTCCTTGATCAAATGGGATTAAATGGTAGGTTATGGTCAAAAAATCATATATTATTTTTTAGTATAGAATTTAAAAAGTTTTAAGTTATGGAAGTTCTAATTTTTGAGAATGAGTTTGTCTTTTTAGAAACAGCTTTTAATTATGTAAACGATTTATTCTTCAATAAGGCAATAAATTTTTCTGTTTATACAAAATCACAAGATTTCAAATCATTCGAAAAAGTTAATAAATACGATGCTGTTATAGTAGATATATCTTTATCAGTAAAAAGTGATTTAGATGGTTTTGGAATACTTAAAAAACTTCAGTCTATAAATTATTCATCAGAGAAAATAATTGTTATGACGGGAAATCATAAAATTGAAGAAAGTTTAAATGAAAAAGGATTAAGTAATGGATACGACATTCTTACTAAACCTATTGAAATAATTGCTTTAAAAGAATTTCTTTTAAAAAGAAAAAAAATAAATTGAGGATATCATAAAGTGTCTAGGATGTACTTGAATTTATTCTAAATATTAAGCGGGAACTATGTTTATTTATGTTTAAACAAAATGGATAGCTCATACTGTTCTGATACTCGAATCAAAATTAATAGAATAGTACTTCTTTAATGAAAGTATTAAAATTAAAAAACAACATTATTTATTGAAAAGTGATTGATTCGAGCTGATACACTTTAGATAAAGCCTCACCTCAAAACCGCATTACAAAATGGGTGCCTTCATTTGGTGTACTTGTACAGAAGAGTTCGCCTCCATTCATTTCTACGAAGTCTTTTGTAATGAGTAGCCCAAAGCCAGTCCCTTGTTCTCCCTTAGTGCCTAATGTTGTTTTTGGTATGCAATCTTTAACTAGATTTTTATGCCAGCTAGTTGTCATTCCCACACCAAAATCCTGTACGCCTATTTCAATGCCATCTGGCCCTTTCTTGCTGGATAATATGACATTTTGATTCTTTGTACTAAATTTTATGGCGTTTGAAATCAAATTACGTAAGACTACTTTAAACATATTTTCATCAATAAATAGGGTAGGGGTTTCAATTTCGAATAATAGCTTTACGTCCTTTTCTTTTGCTGGGCGTTGAAATTGCTTAGCCATAGTATTAAATATTTCTTCAATATCGCAGTGCTTTTTATTGAGTTTAATTCCTTCTAGCTGATTATATGACCAGTCTAGTAAGGCGCTTACCATGGCAATTCTCTCATCCAACTCATTTTTGAGACTTTGTGAGATTTCTTTTAGTTCATTGTCCTCTATTTGGTTTTCAAGTAGATTGACCAGTAAAGAAATATTATGCAGAGGTCCTCTAACGTCATGTGTAAGCAAAGAAAACAGCTTGTTTTTAAGAGAATTGACAGACTCAAGTTCGCGATTTTTACTCTCTACATCTTGTTTTGCAATTTGTAGATCTTTCGTCTGCTTGTCTACTTCTAAAGCAAGCATTTTATTAGTTTCTACCTGCGTCCTCATGTTAGACTTTTCTATAAACTTAAACTTATAACTAACGAGAATAGAAAATAAAATAAGTTGGAGTGTAATAAGTAATGACGTAATGAATACGATAAACTCCCTATCAACATTATAGTTTTCCTTTAAAAACCATGCACTTATATAGATAACTGAGGAGAGGAGCATTGGGGAATACGCATACAAATAGTATTTATTAAAACGCTCTTCATTAAATAAGCGAATCCCAGAGAAAATATTCAAAAGTACAGATAGCAAAGCAGTAATGGCTGCAGACATTACGAGCGAACTATGTAACCAAGGAATATGGATAGTTAGAATATTGAGAACAAAAAGAATTGGGATTAAAACTGTGCTATATTTTAAAAAAGTATAACTACGTGATATTTTAGGATGATTGCCGCGATGAATATTTAAATAATTGGTTGTAAACAATAAAAATCCAAAGGTGGTAGTCATTGCAGAGATAAGCGATCCATTTTTTTGAATTACCTCAGGAAGAAATCCGTCTGGAAAAAGTGACCAACTCCAATGTAGTGTAAGTCCAAAAAGTATGATACAATAGTGACACAGAATTTTGTGCCTTAAAATTAAATAAGAAACAAAGTGATAAACTCCGAAAACACCAAAGATGGCGGTAAATGAGGAAACTATTAAAAAATTAATATCAAAACTATTCATATGGGGCGGTGGTTAGTTAAGAATACTTCAGCAGTAAAACAAAGCTTATTCATAAATCTTAAGATTAATGCTACTGAAGAAGCATTAGGCTGTTTTCAGAAATATGATAACATTTACCAAAACCGTTAGATTACAAACTAACGACTATTTTAAATGTAGCGCATAATTATTTAGATACTAGGGATTTATATCTATGCGTATCTAAGATAGGAAAAATAAAATAAAACAAAATTTGTTACTGAGATTTAAACAAATACTAGAGTTATTGTGATAGGAAATTTTATTGTTGATAGCATAATTATTAGGAATTTAGAGCTTATCAATGAATCAAACTATGTAATGAGAATAACATCTTCTAAGATTCAAATAATTATTTGGAATTCTAGTATATGAAATTTAGACTTATTAAATACAAAATGTGATGCTTGTAATGTTGAGAAGGTTGAAAATTTACTGAATGTAACCAACGCTATTCTTAAAGTGCTATCATAGTAATTTATTTTATAGATTTATCACTATGTTGATAGTCGTTTATAAATTAAGTATAGGGGAGTGGAAATTACATTAACCCTTTGTGTACCGAAGTACATTAACAATCCATCTCCCCATTACTTAAATTTTCCTAAAATTATATATGCTAATCGTGCTTATAATAAAGCTTATTAATACTGTTGGAAATATTAAATAAAGCCAATTAAAAGTGTGACTTTGTTTATAGAACTTTGCTTGGTGATTATCCCACTGTACGGCATCTACAGACTCTTTATCAAAAATCTTCGTATAAAATCCCAAACGCAAATTTTCGTGAAAACGTGTTAGTTCTTTTAGAAAGTCTAAATGACTATTCATATCAGTTCCAGCCAATTTATTGAAGCTAAGCTGTGCGTGCATTGTAGGAACAAAATTTGCTATTTTCCTACTTACATTATTTCGCATCGTTAATTTTTCTGTCATTTCCTCACTTGTTTCTTGTGCTGTGAGGTCACCCATGTGCTGCATTCCGTAATACCAAATCCAGCTAAAGACATCTTCAGGAACATCATAACCCACATATTGAGGGTAAGCTTCCAAGAAACCATCCATGGTAATATCCTTCTTTAAATCCCATTTTTCATGATATCCATCACGTTGTTCTACCATTGCATTGAGAGCTTCTGGAACGGGATATTTATTAGTCACATAATTATTAACTATGGCAGGAATTAGAATGGTTAGAATCACCCATACTGAAGTTAATATAAGTGCATTAAAACTTGAACTTTTTAAGAATGAAATGGCGCATAAACAAAGAGAGAGCCAAAAAATGAGATATAACAAACCTTGAACAAATACACCTGCAAAATTAACATCTAAGGGTATATTGAGTATTATGCTTGCCACTATCATAAGAATACTAAATAGTGTAATTACAAAAAGCCCACGTACCATTAATTTTTTAAGTAAGTATACCGTCTTACTAGAAGTTTGAGCAGAAAGAATACGCCAAGTACCTAATTCTTTTTCTTCAGAATATAAATTAAAGGTCATCGCAATTAGAACCAAAGGAAATAAATATATAATTACAAATCCCAAATCTAAATTTCCAGACATTAAGAGTGATGGATTTTCAAAATCTGTATCATATTTTTGTCCTTCAAGACCACGTATGGTGACTGCTTGAAGTAAAGGATTTACATCGCTTTGACCAATAGAAATAGCACTTATAGCAGCTGGTTCCTTTATAAAGGCAAACCGTTGATAATATAATAATAGCCCCAGATCATCACTATGGTATTGTATATTTTGGTTAATACTTTCTGTTTGATATTGTTTGGCAGCATTAATTACTTTTTGCTGCTTTATCAAGTATTGTTTTCCTATTAAAATACTTATAATACCAACTCCCAATAGTAAAACTAGGCTAATCAGGAAGATTCTTGTCCTGAAAAATGATTTTAATAAAAGTGAATACATTTATAGTGCTTTTAAGTTTTTAGATAATTTAAAAAGCCCAAACAGGGATACGATTATCCACATCAATACTGCTAGGATAGAAATAAGTTCGTTTTGAAAAAGTCTAGATATACTTAAAAAATGATATTCAAAAGGTGGAAAATTTTTCCAAAACTCATTAGATATGACAGAAGGCCCTTCTTTACCTTTGTTTGGAATATAATCCATTTGTAATTGGTTCATTTCTTGTGCAAGGTGATAGCGATATGCTTCTGCTTCATCTTTAAAATGTAAAAAAGATTGAAAATCAGTACCAGAAAACGCCATCGAAATATTATTTACTGCAGTATATGGATTAATAAAAGCTGAGTAACGCTCTACATTATTTTGTTTCGTGTAAACGTTATATAAATCATTCTGATGTTTTAAATACACCGAGGTACTCAGTTTTTCACCCTCAGACATCACAAAACCACTATAATTAAAAGGAAGATCTTCTACATTTTTTACAGCATGCACGAGAAGTACAGAATCACGTAAAGCATTAAAATGAACGTCATCTGGATTATGACTATCTCCTAGTTTCTTTAAATCATGTTCTACTAGCATCTCCATCTCAATCTTTGATGGAGTGGGATAGAGATAATAGCCAGCGGCTTGTAAAGATTTTGGAAGTACAATTACAAATAGCAGCCATATCCCTAAAAGTTTTACTAGAGCTCCTTTAGCTGTTGCACTATACCCAGTAACTAAAATTGTTATCGCACTGAGAATAGCAAAAAACAATGAATACGATATAAACAATATGAGATAACGTATTAGGCTCCTAGAATGCATTGTGTCATGTGACTCAAGTAAAATCATCACCAGTACGATTGTAAATACAGGAATCAAAAAAATAAGTGATAAATAATATATACCTAACCATTTACCAAAAACAATTTCCTTTCTAGTTATTCCCTGACCTATAAGTAATTTTAATGTTCCATGCTCACGCTCCCTAGCAATGGTAGCATAACCTAGATAAAAAAGCAGCAAGGGTACAATGATTTTCAGGAGCATTGCAAGACTTACTTCTCCAAAACGCAATAGCCCTGTAGACATACTTGCTTCAGAAAAGTTTACAGTATTTTGTTTATGCGCCTCTAGAAATACAGCATTACCTACAAAATTTTCCATACCTAGGTCAAAAACACTGAGGATGTGCTTCATCCTCAGTGCAAAAGAGCCATAATGTGACATGCGATGTGGATGTTTATCTGGATTATTCTCCCAGCTCGCTTGTACTTCATCTTGTACTAAACCTCTTGTATAATTCTGATCGTGGTAGCTAGACCAGCCAGTTTGCACAGAAAAAAACATTAAAAATACCATAAGGCCCAAAGCGATAATCATTACTTTGGATCTAAAAGCATCTTTCCATAACTGGCGTGCTAGTAGGTAAATTACTTCTCTACGCATCCTTAAAATTTATATGTAGCATTGAACAATACATTTCTAGGTGCTCCAGGTCCTAATCTCGAAGGATTGAGTCCACCAAGCCAGTAGGTCTCATCAAATAAATTGTTTAATTTGAGCGTTAACTGGATACCTGCAATGTTTGGTTTATAATAAACTGCCGCATCAAAAACGGTATACGATGGCAGTAATACTCTATTTGTATCATATGTAGGATTATACCACGTAAAACGCTCATCAACATATTGTGCTCCTAATCCAAAACCTATTCCTTTTAAAGCGGAAGTAGACCTTAAATCATATCGTGCCCAAAAATTTGCATTGTGTTTTGGTGCACCGCCTATTCGTTCTCCTATAAATTCTTCAATTGCATCCTCTTCTATGGTAGCATCTGTAAATGCATAAGAAGCCGTAAGTTGAAAATTAGGTAATATATAACCGGAAATATCCGTTTCAAATCCTCTGCTTCGTTGCTCTCCTCTAGCAGTTAGACTATCTAAATCATAGGTGTCTCCTAATAAGATATTTTTTTGAGTAATATCAAAAATAGAAAGGTTTGCAAATATTCTTCCTTTAAGAAATTCACCTTTTGCACCTACTTCAAATAAGGTACTCTCTAGAGGATCAAATCTACTAGGTGAAGCGGCCCAAAAAAAACCTTCAGAGGTGGGGGACAAGGAAACCGTATTTGTATGTGGTTGAAAACCTTCTAGATAAGTACCATATGCACTAATTGCATCTGTAACTTCATAAGTTAGACCTAGTCTAGGTACAAAAGCATTTGTTTTAAATTCCTCTTCATCGCCTTTGTAATTAAAAATATCTGTAAACCACTCATATCTCAAATTAACTAAAGCAGATAATTTCCCAACTTTAAATTGATTCTGAATATAAATCCCATCAGAGGTATTCAAATTTGCAGGAATAGATAATTCTGCAAGGTTATAGTTATCTGTATTCCGTGCTCCATTAAATGGGCTATCTAGGTTAAAATGAGGAACTGCAGGCACTGGTATTGTTACTCCATCTACTACAGTTTGCTGGAAATTATCAGGATTTTCTGGATCAAAATTTGCCTGTCCACCACTTACAGTTAAGTATCTTCTTGCACGGAGAAATCCTGCACCTATCTGGCGCTCCCATCGTGTAGCATCATAACCTACAAGAAACTTGTTTGTAATGTTCCCTTTTTTAATATCATAATTAAAATAAGCACTAAAGTTATCTGTCTCCCAGAATTGCTGTCTTCTGTCATAGCGCATTCTTGCAAGTGTAGGGATTACATTACCATCAATATCAACAGCTGTTCCATCTACTCTGTGCTCAGCTAGATCTTCATCCCAGGTTTGTTTCATATATTGTGCATTAAATCCTAGATTTTCTGTGAGTTGCTGTCTAAAGCTAGCCATTAGGATAACTTCCTTATTTTTATAATGATCGTTTGAAGCACCCACATTTCTAGAAATAGGCGTGCTATTCAAGTCAAACTCTCCATTAATAGCACCAAAAATTGGTTGACCTCTATCTAAGTTTCCTTGTGCATCATTGTATATCATTTCGACATTAAGTGATGTATTTTCATTAGGTATAAAACTTAGAGACGGTGCAATTAAAATAGCATTGTTATTAACTACATCTCTAAAAGAGTCGGCTTCTTGAAAAGCTGCATTAAAACGATATAGCAGTGTCTTAGAATTATTTAATGGACCTGTAAAATCAGCAGTAGCTCTCAATGTTCCAAAACTTCCTGTTGTAAAACTTACAGAATTCCTTTGTTCCGTAAGTGGTTTTTTTGTCACCATATTTACCGTTCCCCCAGGATCTGCACTAGAAAATGTAACTGATGATGGTCCTTTAATTACCTCTACTCGTTCTAGATGAGAAGTAATAGGTTGTAAAAAATAATATTGACGAGTACGCATTCCATTGAGTACTTGTCCATCATCTGCTTGTGTGATACCTCTTATGTTGTAGTGATTATATAATCCAGTAGCAGATACTCCACTTACAGTTTTTACGGCGTCTGGTAATTGAAACGCTAGTCTATCATCTATAAGTTCTTTTGTAACCGTTGCTACTGCCTGCGGTAGTTCCTTATTTTTAATAGCAATTTTAGTTGCAGAAAAAGAGTAGTCACTATTATAATCCTTTCTTACACGTCCTAATATCTCTACCGTTTGCAACTCATCTACATTATCTAGTAGCTTGATATTACCTAGGTCATACGCCTTATTTTCTGTGAACTCTTTTTTAAATTCTTGAGGATACATTCCTACGTAGCTTATTGATATTAAATAGCTTCCTATTTCTTTTAGCTTAAAGCGAAAAGTTCCCTCGCTATCAGAGATAGTGCCATCACGTAGCCCTGTATCAATATTTGTATATATAATTGTAGCGCCTAATATGGGCTCATTTTCTGAATCTGTAACAAGTCCTTCTACCGAAACTTGGCTCGTGGCCAAAGCATATGAAGCAATAGTGAGTATGATTGATAATAAATATTTCATGAATTTGATTAAATAGTTTGTAAATAAAGTTGGTTAAGTTGTTCGGCATTAATGCTATTAGCATTAAGCTTTTGGGCAAGTACACCTTTTTTCATAATGCCTATAGTAGTGCCGAGTTCTACAGCATTAAAAATATCGTGTGTAGCCATAAAAATAATTTTACCCATCGCTGCAAGTTCCTTGCAGATTGTTGTAAACTCTGATGTAGCTTTTGGATCTAGACCAGAAGTAGGTTCATCCATAAAAATGACTTCAGCATTTTTAGCAAGGGCGATAGCAATACCTACCTTTTGACGCATTCCCTTAGAATAGGAGGAGAGTCTATTTGATTGAGCTTCTTGTTGCAGCCCAGTTTTATCTAGAAATTCACTAAGCTCTAAATTCGAATATTTAAAACCTGCTAGCCTACTAAAAAAGTCTAAATTTTCTAACCCAGTAAGATTCCCATATAGCTGTACCGTTTCAGGAATATAAGCCGTGAGGTGATTTACGTCATCTACACCTACTTCCTTATCGGCTATAAATGCTTGGCCTCCATCTTTATTTATAAAACCTAAAAATATATTGATTGTTGTTGTTTTACCAGCTCCGTTTTGGCCAAGTAAACAAAAGATTTCGCCTTTTGACACCTCAAATGTCACGTCCTTAAGTGCTACATTTCCATTGTAGGACTTAGTAATATTTAATGCTCGTAGCATAAAATCAAAAAATTATATAATATAAAATAATTGTATGAACGCTTTTAATATAGCCTGTGGCGGCCCATAAAAGCGAAATGTAATAGAGGGAGTATCCCGTAAGAAGTAATTATATGGCCTAGCGCATTACAACATTATAAAGCTGATTATCAATACATTATAAATATGTATAAAACGTATTGCGTTAAATTGATCAAGTGTCAACCTTGCCTCATTCCTTCAAGGAGATAAGGGCTACTATGCAATATAATTTAAGATAAAACTGGCGGTGGCCGAGTGTGAGAAGTATCTAAGAAATACCTATTCTCAAAATCGATAAAGCCTGTTGCGCTTGTTAGGGTAGTAGCTACATAGACAGGTTCTGGCACTAGAACCGGTGTAAATACTGTCTCAACTATAGGAGTAAAGTTCGTTATTGTTGTAATCTCACAGACTTCACAATGCTCAATACCGCCTTCATCAACATCATGTGAAAACGCATGCAAACCAGCCACCTTGAAAACCATAATCAAGGTAATATAGAAAAGTGCTATATAAGTTTTAAACTGCTGCATTTATCGATTGTTAAAAGTATATATAGAATATCATAGCAAACAAGAAAATTCGCTGTATTTTAAAAAAATACATACAAAAACCTGTAAATCAAGTATTTATATGTATAATTATATTTTTATTTTACGATAATACTTTAATTAAGATGAATCTAATCAATAAATATACTAAGCTAAAAGAAGAGATCATAGTACTGTTATTGATAGTAACTTAGTTTTTATTGTACACACAGAATCCATTAATCACATTTATAATCCTTAAAACTTATGATTATTTGAATTGTACTTCTACAATCTTTGAACATCAAATAAGTGGCATTTTATCGTAATAATTTCTTTTCCAGTGACTTTTAAATTATTCTTTGCTATCTTACTACTGCCCCAAAAGTTATTTAAGTTGAAAAACAAGCTACTTTTAGTCCTATTTGTATACTGCTATTGCGTGCCTATTTTATCTCAAAATAGCGCAAGTGGCGATATAGATAGCGTGGGTATTTTAATTTCCTCTTCTAAGGAGGAAAACATAAACGGGAATTATAAGGATGGATTAAAATTTGCAACATCAGCCGTGCAATATGCAAATAAAGGTAAGGATAAAACCTTACAGGCAAAGGCTTATGTGAGTCTGGCAAATACCTATCAAGCCATAAAAGATTTCTCTTCCGCGAAAAAGTACTACAACCTCGCACTCAGCAAAAAGACAGATGATTACTTTGTAAACGTAGCTTCACTCAACGGTCTCGGTAATATATACTCAATGGATATAACCACGGCAGACGAGGCTGCTGCTTACTTTGAAAAGTCTATCGTATACACACTAGAGGCAGGCAAAAATGAGCATTCCTTTTATACCTATTACAATATATCGGGTATGTACCTAAATTTTAAAGATCCAGATAAAGCATATCCTTACATTCTAGAAGCCGATACGTTGTTGCCTCTCATTGACAAAGAAGACCCCATCTACGGGCTTTTACAGCAGTTGAACTTTGCTATTTATCACAACCAAAAAGAAGATCATAGACTTGCGCTCAGCTTTATCAATAACGCACTAGAGATAGGAGAGGAGCATAGCCTCACCAGAGAACTCATAGATATTTATGATTTTAAAAGTGAGATACATCAAGAGCTAGGAGAATATGATGCGGCTCTGGAAAGCCTTAGAAAACATTTCTATTATAAGGACTTAGATTTTAATGAGGTAAAAAATCTCCAAATAGAACAAGTTGAAGCAGATTTTAAAGTAAAAGAGTTCCAACAAAAAGCCGAATCGTCTCAATTAAAATCTAACGCTATCTTTATAGGAGGTATTAGTGCGCTGCTATTTTTAAGTACCGCCTTTTTAATCTTTTATAATCACAAAAGGCGGTTGTCATTCTTAGCACTTGAAAAAAATAATAAAGCACTATTACAAGCAAAAAATGAAGCAGAACACGCCCACAAATTAAAATCTGAGCTATTAGTTAACATTAGTCACGACTTGAGAACACCCTTGTACGGAGTGGTAGGAATCACAGAGATGCTTATAGAAAACCCTTCCATTATTAAGACAAATAAAGGTCTTTTGAATGCTTTAAAATTCTCTGGAGATCATTTAAAATCGGTGGTAAATAACATATTGAAGATTAATGAGGTAGAGTCTAACAACCTTACGATTAAGTGTACAAAGGTTCATTTACGTAACCTCTTAGAGAATATTACCACCTCCTTACATTATCTAGCAAACGAGCAAAAAACGGAACTAAAACTAGCTATTGCAGATGAGATTTCCAGCTACTACATCTTAGATGAAACTAATCTTACAGAGGTTCTTTTAAAACTCATTGATAATGCGCTTAAAAACACAAAAAATGGTACTGTAACGCTCAGTGTAAGTTTAGCTGAAAAAGAAAAAGGCATGGATCACATCACTTTTAAAGTCTCAGACACAGGAACAGGTATCTCTAAAGAAAATCTAGCAGTCATTTTTGATAGTTTTAAACAAGCTAATACAGAAGAAAACACCTCATACGGCATTGGTCTTGGACTGCCTATCGTCAAGTCCTTAATGAAGATTATGGGGAGTAAATTATTTGTAAAAAGTGATGTAGGTGTGGGGTCAGAATTCTCGTTTATATTGGCATGCGAGGTTGCAAAAAATCATGATGAGCAACCGATGGTTTCTGCATCTAAGAGTCTAGAAATACTAGTCGTTGAGGACAATAAAATCAACCAACTAGTAACTCAAAAACTAATAAGCACCCTAGGTCACAAGTGTACCATTGCTGTAAATGGAGAAGAAGCTATAAAAGAATATCGCAACACCCATTTTGATCTCATCTTAATGGATCTCAATATGCCCGTGATGAACGGATTTGAAGCCTCAGAAGTGATTTCAGCAGAAAACAAACATATACCTATAATAGCATTAACAGCACTAGAAATAAGCGAGGTAAAAGAGCGATGCCGCAATGTGGGCATACGTGATATAATCAATAAGCCTATAAACAAAGAAGCGCTTGAGGATATCATACAGGAGAATGTACACCCTATAACTATTACCTAGATTTTTAAAGTGTACAATTCCTCTTATAACATATTTTATACTTTACCTTAGCTAAAACCCACACCTTGAGCTGCTTTTATCTTTTTAATGACTAAAATGAGTATCAAGCAACTCAAAACAGCTATTTATAACAATTCTTGCATATACTTTTTAATAGCAACGTCATTGTAAAAACGATTAACCATCTCCGTGTATAGATCTGTAAATCTCTTGTTATCAATAAGGTTTCCAAAAATAGATTCCAGCTTTATAAAGCTTAAAGCATCTTCTGTAGTCTTCTTTGCTGCTTGATGCAACTCCTCTTTCATTTCGTCTTGAATGACTAGTTTTTGCCCGTTTTGGTTTTCTTGTTTGTCACTATAATAACACCAAGCTACTAAAACAAGTGTCGCATATTTGATACTTCCACCAGTAGCTAAATTCTCTTGAATAGTTGCTATTAAAAACTTTGGAAGCTTTGCCGAGCTCTCTGAACAGATACGATCTACACTATCCTTAATATTTGGATTCCCAAATCGCTCCAGCAAGCTCTCTTTATAATCTGCTAGATTAATGCCTTTAATCTCACCTAAAACTGGTGTTGCTTCTTCGTCAAAAAAGGCTCTTAAATACTGTGCAAATAGCTCATCTTGTACACATACATCTATAGTAGAGTGGCCGTGTAGCACTCCTAAAAGTCCTAACACAGAATGTCCAGCGTTAAGCAGGCGTAATTTCATTTTCTCATAAGGAACTACATCGGGTACAAACTGGACGCCAACTTTTTCAAAAGCGGGTCTTCCATTAGAAAAATTATCTTCTACCACCCATTGTATAAAAGGTTCGCAGGTAACAGGCCATTCATCTTCCACGCCATAAGTTTCTGCTAGTAATTTGATGTCTTCTTGCGTGGTTATTGGCGTGATACGATCTACCATACTGTTAGGAAAACTCACCTCTTTTTCTATCCACTGTGCTAGTGTAGGGTCTTGCGCTTTCGCGAAAGCGAGCAACATTTTCTGTATCATATTGCCATTATGCTCAATATTGTCACAAGACAGTACCGTAAAAGCAGGTAAGCCTTCGTCACGACGTCTTTTTAAGGATGCTGTAAGAAAACCATATACCGTTTTTGGATCGTCAGGATGTGCGAGCTCATGCTGAATCTGCGGATTTTCAAAATTGAATTCACCTGTATTAGGATTAAAATTGTATCCACCTTCAGTGATGGTCAATGATACAATCTTTGTTTCAGGCGCTGCCATACGGGTGATGACAGCTTCTGGACTGTCTGTACCCATTTTAAAATCGACAATAGCGCCAATGACTTCTGCCTCCTTTTTTCCGTCTGGATGCTGTACCATCAAGGTGTATAGATGGTCTTGTTTCTTGAAAATATCGTGAAGTTTTTTATCATTTTGGCGCAAGCCTATCCCGCAAATTTCCCATTCTGATGCTTCACCCAGTTGTCTTAGTTGATGCACGTAGTATGCAAGGTGAGCGCGATGAAAACCACCTACGCCTATGTGTACAATGCTCGCCTTATGTGGTGAACGGTCATAGGTAGGTACTGATATTTTATTGCCTATTTCGGCTAGATTTTCTTGATTAAGTGGTGTCAATTCTCCCATTAGATAGTTGCGTTATTTAATTTTCCTCTGCGTAATGCCCAATATGCTAATACAAAATAAAGGATAGTACAGATAAAAGTGTACGTGTAAAATAGTTGTCTGTTATCAATATATTCTGCCTCTGAAGTACTGCCAAACATCACATTGCAAGCCAGTGCTAGACTAGCTATAAGTGCTGAAATTGCTAGGAATTTCAATGCCTTTGAAAACATAGAAGTATCCTTAACCTGCACATCTTCTTGAGCGGCTTGTTGCTCTTGAAAACGTTTTATAGTTTCCTCTCTAAGGGCTTCTTCTTTTACCTCTTCTGTATAGCTATCTTTTGCCCCATATCTAGATGCAAGGAAGGTGTACATAGCGATGGTAAAAAACCAAGTAGGGATAAAGAGGTAGTAAAAGGATATCACATCTAGCGCTTGCAGTCCGAAGCCAAAAACCAAGCCTAATCCCCAAGAGGCAACAGCCGGCATACTAAATTTAAGCTTGCGGTATGATGACCAGTATCTTGTAAAACCTATTCTAGGGAAGATTTGATGCTCTGTAAATACAATCGCACCTACTGGTACTACGAGCAATCCTGCATAGGTGAGGAGTGGTAAAATCTGTGAGAATACAAAAGGAAAACAAGCGATGGTCACGGTGACTAAACCTACGACGATGGTTGTTTTCTTTCTAGAATGGTTTGAAAAAATGGCCTGAGCAGCGAGACCTGCTCTATATAAATTTGTTATTGCTGTAGTCCATCCTGCAACAATCACAATGACAAAACCAGACCAACCTAAAGCGTAATAAGCAACATCACCTGGATCAAGTTCTACAATAGACTTCCCTAAAATAACGGCAGCACCAGCTCCCATAATTCCTGCAGCAATCCACGCTACGTAGTGACCAAACATCATACCCGTACTAGAAGCGTAGGCATAGTTTTTCTTTTTGGCAAAACGTAATAATGCCATATCTACCAGTCCAAAATGGGTAATTGTATTTGCCGCCCATCCAAAACCGATAACTTCTACAAGTCCAATTCCAGCTTCTCCATCGCTATTAATACCTGTCCAGATGGACTGATTACCTAGCGTCATAAAATCTGCCCAATTTGATGGTATGGTTTTATCTAACACATCTAGTGACAATGCAGGCAGCAGCACCATTGCACCTCCCGTAAACATTACAAAAAGCCAGGGCGCACAGAGCCCAGAAAACTCAGAAACGGCATTAAAACCATAGAGTGCGATGGAAACCACAACAATACCCACCGCCAAAACAATCAGTACAAACCAAGCATTTGTGGGGTACCAATTAAGTTGCGCAGGAATATCAAATGCAAAACGTACCGCCGTAGACGATACCGTAATCATCGCTGCCGAAATAACCGAAAAGATGATCACATTTGCCCAATTATATAACTTGGTCATCGAGTCACCTGCTATCTTATTGAGATAGGTATAGAGGCTTAAACGCGTTTCTACAGCGATAGGGGAGGTGATGAATCTCCAACTTAATACAGCCAGAATATTACCGATTAACAAACCTAGAATAATATCTGAAGTTTTGGCGCCCAGTGCAACAAAGGTTGCCCCAATAACAAACTCCGTTGCTGCTACATGCTCTGCAGCGTAGAGCCCAGCAAAATGCGTCCAATCTTTTAATTTGTTTTTTCCTACGGGTAGCTGTTCTTCATCTACCGATTTTAAGTGGTCGAACTCTTTGGTTTGTTTAGTCATATGTTGCGATGATTTTTCTGGAACTTCTAAGGTAAATAAAAACTGTAAGTGAGGAGTAATAAGCCTTAGACTTTTATGTGGGTAGTTAATCGCATTTGTGGTGGGTACATTACAGAAAGAGAATCGCTGGGTTATGGATGATCCTTGTTTTAAGAGATTTGCTTGGCATTAGGAGAAAATATTGGGTGTTTACGGTTTCTCGTAATTGTATTTCAAATCAATAGGTTACTTTTAGAGTGTGTCTAGAACACTTTTATGCGACGACGTAGGAGTGAAGTGTAATGTGTGTGGAATGGACTTGAACTAATTAAATTTCAAAAATTTTTATGGCTTACTTATGTAAATTCTTACGGTATTTTCTATATTCATCCACTATCAATAATCGACAAATAGTTATGAAAGAAAAATACGTATTCCTCTTGGTTTCTATATTCTTAATATCATCTAATTTAGCATTAAGTCAGACTTTAGATGCCACACTCTTAGAACTAGAATTTTCCAATGATGGATATCCTGAAAGACTTACGAGGGTAGATAATGGTTTTTTCTTCAGTTCAGAAGATGATCAATTATGGTTTTCTGATGGTTTGAGTACTAATACATTCATGGTAAAAGATTTTGCTTCTGGTTTATATGATGATATTACGTCTTTAACTCCTATAGGTAACAAAGTCTTTTTTGTTGCTGAAAACGGCTCAGACAATAGAGAACTATGGGTGTCTGAAGGAACAGAAGAAAGCACAATTCAATTGACAGATAGAAATGTAAGTTATAGCACACAATCAATTTATCAAATTATAGAGTATAATGGAAAAGTATACTTTGGAGCATATAGTGAAATATATGGAAATGAGCTTTGGGTAAGTGATGGTACTGTTGAGGGCACATTTGTTTTAAAAGATATTGAAGAAAGTGGTGATAGTTTTCCTAACGATTTTTTTGTTTTTAATGATCAGCTAATTTTTAAGGCTTCAGTGAATCAATATGGTACTGAATTATGGACTACAGATGGAACGGAAGAGGGGACCGTTCTATTAAAGGATATTCGAAGTGGCAACCAATCGGGCGCAGTTGCCCAAGGAGCTATTGTCTTTAATGGAAGTTTCTATTTTTTTGCTAATGATGGTAGCAACGGAACAGAACTTTGGAAAAGTGATGGAACACCTGAAGGTACAGAATTGTTGAAAGATATTCGCTCAGGAAATTCCAGTAGTAGCAATAGTATGCTTGGTGTAGTTTTAAACGATAAGTTGATATTTTTAGCCAATAATGGAATAAGCGGTAATGAACTATGGGAGACAGATGGGAGTACCGTTGGTACAACTTTATTTTTAGATCTCAATCCTGGTAATTTATCAGGAATTAATTATGATGCAATCTTACAATTAGAGGGTGATTTAATTTATTTTATTGGTTCTGACGGTGCAGAACAATCAGGTCTTTGGGTAAGTGATGGTACAAATTCTGGAACTATTTTTTTGGCTAATTCTTCACCTCAATTATTAGCGGGTAGTAGTACTCAAGATTATGTAGTTTACTTTGCGCAAAATGAAAATAACATGACCGTATTATGGAAAAGTGATGGCACTCCAAACGGAACAGTCATTTTATCAGAAGATGTTGAAGTTACAAATATATCTGTATCTGAGCAGGGATTTCTTTCATATGGAAATCAGATTTTTTTTAACGGGAAAAATGAAGTCAATGGTAACGAACTTTGGGTAACTGATGGTACCACTGAAGGGACTGAAATATTTTTTGATGTAAATCATCAATACGGAGTTATTCCATCATTATTAACTGCTGTAAGTGATAAACTATTTTTCAGAGGAAATAAATATGGTTATTATGGACTTTATACATCAGATGGAAATTTAGAGGGTACAAAACATCTAAATATAGGTTCAAATGCGGGAGGCATTGATGATGAATCCGAATTCATTGATTTTAATGGAAATCTTATTATTAGTGCAGATGATGGTGTACATGGTTATGAATTATGGATCAGTGATGGCACTCAAGAAGGCACGTCTATGATTAAAGATATAAATCCTGGTAATGCCAGCAGTATGATGAATTCTGATACATTTAGGTCTTTTGTGGTAGCCAATGACAAACTTTATTTCCATGCAGATGATGGAAGTGGCTTAGGGATGTGGGTTTCTGATGGAACTGGTGATGGTACATATAAATTATCAATCCCTGAGGTTCAAGTTTTAATTGGTCATAATGGATCAACACCTTTTACAATTTTTGGTGATGGCATTTATTATTTTGGATTTAGCAATGGAGTTTATGGCGTTTATAAAATAGATACGAATACAGAAGAAAATACATTTATACATCCATTTGTGCAAATAGAGCATATGTATGTTGCTAACAACAAACTTTTCATTATTCAAGATAATGGAGAAACAAACTATCCTCATGCAGCAAGAGAGTTGTGGGTTACAGACGGGACTACAGAAGGGACTTCATATCTTTTAGATTTTGCAGATGACAGGATCGATCATGTTTCAATTTTTAATGATGAATTTTATTTTATAGCACGTATTGACGATAGTGCTAATAAAGCATTATATAAATCTGACGGTACGATAGAAGGAACGGTTCCTGTCTTTACTAACAGTAACTTGCCTGTTACAACATATCCAACGAGTAAGAATTTAATTACTTGCGGTAATTACCTTTATTTTGGGGTGAAAAGGTCTTCAGGATCGGTAATTAGTGAGCTTTATAGGACTGACGGCACTGAATCTGGAACAATTGCTATAGTTAATGAAGTTAATGGTGCATTTAATATTATTAGTGAATTAAGTTGTTTTCAAGATATTTTGTTTTTCAAACAATATTCTGGTGAATTTGATTTTTGGATTACCGATAGTGAATCCAGTGATGCAGTAGGTTTCAATTTAAATATTACAAATGGACCACTTCAATCAATCTATAGTTTTACTCAAGCTGAAGATAAATTATTTTTTTATGGCCAAACAGAAGAAAGTGGCTCAGAAATTTATGTTGCTTATCCATCTGAAAATAATCTGAGCATAGAAAACAATTTAGTTTTAAATGAAAAAGACAAATTGACTGCTTTAGTTTACCCAAACCCAGCAAATGATGAGTTAAATATTAAAGTATCCAACCATAATAATCTTATTAGCGCTTTTGAGATATATAATTTATCTGGAAAAAAAGTTATAGATAAGATATATGAAGAGTTCAAAAAAGAAATAAATTTAAATGTAGAAATGTTACCTCCAGGTATCTATTTGATTAAAATTAATATCAACAATAAAGAACAGATTACTAGTAAGTTTATAGTAATTTAAAATATGTTTCGCTTAAATACAGTATAGTTCTATCTATGGAAATCGATCTTGTTGCCCATTAATTATTAAGCATAATAGAATCTCGATATAGAATCTCGATTTTAAACTTGACCTCAGAAAATTTTAGTATAACAATAGGGGAGTAGTATATTAAGCGCTTTATATTCTTAGACTAAGATACTCTAGATTAATCTCAAAGTTTTATAGGTGAGTTATGGTTATTCTTAAATTATTCTTGGTATTAAATTCGTCTTTATCAAATTTTTTATATGATTAAATACACCCTAATTTTATTCTTTTTTTTCTGCCAATTTTCATTTTGCCAAACATTTGTGGATGATGTTGAAAAAGTAGAAAATGTTGTTATCACTTATAAAGTTGACAGTATCGGTAAACGATATGATGTCAAAATAGATAGTGATTTAACAACTTATCACAATGTAGGTTGGCAAAAAGGCTGTCTAGAACATTTTACGAATGGTGAGCTCAAATATCCAATGAGAATGCTTAATGAAGAATGGAGATCAGTATATTATTTCGTAAATCCTAAATACAAAACAAGTTCCCTTAGAAAAGAAGATTTGCAAAAATGTGGGCAATTTAAGAAAGGTGAATTTAAATATATGGCCGCAGCTTACAATCAGACAATTATACTCAGAAGAAGAAAACGACAAATTGAAAAGAGTGGCTACAAAGATGAACGCCAAGTATACAAGATAGATTGGACAGATGAAAATAAATATGTTTTAACAACTCTCAAACTGCCGTTGCATAAAGACAAGGAAAAAATAGGGAATGTTATTGATGTAGAAATTATAGAAATTTTAGATGACAATTCTTACTTATATCGTTCGTCTTCGTCAAAAAGTGATAAGTTAATATTTGGAGTTATTAAAAAAGTAAAATAGAAGGATTGAATACTTAGGTATTGTTATGTCAAATAGAATCAACAACCCTTGACAATCGCTCAAACAAAATCATCCCGCACATTTTCCCATATAAGCGAATTATAACCAAAAGAATTACGAAGCATTTTACAGCTGCTAGTATTAATGAATCCAGTAAAGAGCTCTTACAAAAATACTCACAGGTTTATATTGTAGATATAGGATTCCGTGAATCTCTTAAAGTCAACTATAGCAATAAGACCGTAAAACGGCTGTTACATAAATGCTGACGATATAGACCTAAAGGCGCTATATCTGCATTTATGTAAAATAGAACCCAAAAGGTTCTATTCGCCATTTTACTCATATATCAATTTGTACTATAATTTATATTATGTCAAATAGAATATTTGATTAACCGTTTGAACTCTTTACAATTCCTAAAACAAATAACAATCTATACAGTCTCTCTTCGTACTACTTCTAGTTCACAAAGCGAAATCATAAAAGCATATACTCAAAGGTTCTTAAGTTTTTGGAGTAATGGCAATGCTACGTATGTAATCTCTGTGCGTTTATTTGAAATCAAACAGACTAAGTATCATCTGTTCAAATTTTGGCGAAAGCGTTATAAAACATTATTCTGCATCTAAATCCATAAATCCATCATAGCGAATGCTCGTGCGTTGGACGCTATTTACGGAGATCTGCACTTTCTTGGTATTAAAAAATTCTATAAACACCTCATAGGTTTCAGCATCTTGAGATATAGAAAATTTCATTTCTGTGGGATCTGTTTTCTTGTCTTTAGTAATTTCAAAGGATTTAGGAATTCCAGCAAATTCCACACCATTTGATGAGTTGTAACCACCACCCATCCTGCGCTCACCATAATACGGTAAATAAGCGCTCACGCTATCATTATGTATTTTGAGAAAGTTGCCGTTACCTAGTAAATTGATGCGGCTACCGCTATTACCAGCCCCTAGCCCATTATTTACTGCTAGTTGGTTGAGCACATTACTTGCCAGCGGGTATGCCCAGGTTGCTGTAATATCAATCTTGCGATTGTCTATTAATTCTTGCACACGGCTTGCTGTTGCCAGCTCTTGCTGCGTCATGGGTTGCTTAGTTTTACACGCAATTGCGAGGATAAGAAACGGGATGATGATGATGTATTTCTTCATAAGATGCAGTTTTATTAGATAGGTAGCAAAAACTATTCCTTTGTGGGGTGTTAACAGGGTGTTAGATTTTACATAAAACGACCATCGCTCGTAAGGCATTCTTGTACTTTTGCCGAATGCAAAAAACGAAAGGATCGCAAATAGAATTTATCGCACTTATGGCGGCTTTAATGTCTGTCACCGCACTATCTATTGATGCCCTACTTCCAGCACTTGATATTATAGGTGTTGCGATACAAACCAAAACTCCCGCCGATAATCAGTTACTTATAAGCATGATTTTCTTAGGTCTAGGCCTGGGACCACTCGTCTTTGGACCACTAGCCGATGCTAAAGGTAGAAAATCTTCTGTTTACTTTGGGTTTACCGTCTTTATAATCGCTTCATTTATATGTATGTACACACGTAGTTTTGAAGTAATGATATTAGGTAGGATATTACAGGGAATCGGACTTTCGGCGCCGCGTACGATCTGTGTTGCCATCATAAGAGACCTTTATGAAGGTGATTATATGGCGCGCATTATGTCTTTTGTCACAGTAGTTTTTTTACTTGTTCCTATTATCGCTCCCGCTATGGGTAAAGTGATTCTAGACATCTGGAACTGGCAAGCGATTTTCTTAGTACAGGTAATAATAAGCCTCTTTGTAATGCTATGGTTCTGGAGGCGCCAAGAGGAAACACTCAAACCAGTAAACAGAATTCCTTTTTCTATAGAGCGCATAACGAGGGGTTTCCGCGAGACTATAAAATATAAGCGCACCATGGGATTCACGATTATACAAGGTTTTATTGTTGGTTCGTTTATTGTGTACATAAGTGCTAGTCAGCAAATTTTCCAAAATCAATACGGACTCGTAGATGAGTTTCCTTACATTTTTGCTGGGCTTGCCTCGGCTATAGGCGCTGCCATCTTACTCAATGCCAACTTTGTCGTGCGTTTTGGGATGGAAAAAATAGTCACCGGTGCCCTCATAGGCTTCTTTATCGTGTCCATATTATATGTGATTTTATTTAATGATGTGCTGCATCCTTCGGTGTATGTACTCATAGGATTCTTTGCGATGCAGTTTTTCTGTATAGGTTTTATGTTTGGTAACCTTAGAGCGCTAGCGATGGAGCCTGTAGGTCACATTGCTGGTATAGGAGCGGCAATAACAGGTCTTATTTCTACACTTATGGCTGTTCCCATCAGTACGTTTATAGGTCGGTTTGTTGAGGAGACCACGCTCCCACTCTTCATTGGTTTTTCTTCGTGTGCCGCAATATCACTCTGCATTCTGTTTTGGATAAAGAAAAAGGCTCCAAGAACGGTTGTCTTGAAGCCTTAGTATAATAGTAGTGGTTTTTAGTACGCTTTCGCGAAATCGTAACTCCATAATCACTCGTTCCACACCGCAGCTGCCTCTTCTCCAAGAAACTGTTGCATGTTAAACTCTTGATTACGTGCCTCTATATCTCTAGCATAAAACATATCGCTATAGATAAAGCCAGCATCTTTTGCCATGGCAGCAGAAGCTCCGTAATAGATATGCTGAAATCGAGCCCATCTCGCTGCGCCTAAACACATTATGCAAGGCACACAACTCGTATACAAATCGCAATCTGAAAAATCTTTTGTACCCAGCGCTTTACATGCTAGCTGAATACAACGTAACTCTGCGTGCTGCGTAGGGTCTTGCGAACCTCCCACGAGATTATGACAAGCCGCAATGACCTGCCCAGAACGAACAATGACGGCGCCAAAAACGCCGCCACCGTCTGTATCTTTACCTTCTCGAGCTAGCGCAATGGCCTGCTTCATGAAAGATGACTGATAACTCATATTATTCAGATTCTACTAAAAGTACTGACTTAGCATTTACAAATTCCTTAATCCCGAATCCTCCGTGCTCTCTACCATATCCAGAGTCTTTTACTCCTCCAAAAGGCATCATAGGTTGTGCAAGTCCGTACGAATTAATGAATATCATTCCCGTATCAAAGTGCTCTTGTGCAAGTTTGATAGCTCCTTCTTCATCCTTAGAGAAAATTCCACCTCCTAGTCCAAAACGGCTATCATTTGCTATGCGCATTGCATCTTCATTATCCTTTGCCCTAATTAAAGAAGCCACTGGGCCAAAGAGTTCGTCATCATAAGCTGGTTGTCCAGGCTCTACGTTACTTAGTACCGTAGATGGGTAGTAATAACCGCTACCATCTAGTATCTCTCCACCAGTTTCAATCTTTGCTCCTTTTTCTACACTTTCTTTTACTTGGTCGCTTAGCAACTCCTGTAAATCTTTACGAGCAATTGGTCCTAGTTGTGTTCCATCCTTATTAGGATCTCCCATGACTACATCTTTCATTCCTTGTACAAAGCCTTCCTTAAATGCATCATATACTTTATCTACTACGATAAAACGTTTTGCAGCAATACAAGTCTCACCATTGTTTATGATTCTACCTTGTACACAAGCTTTTACGGCTTCTTCTACATCTGCATCATCAAGTACGATGTATGCATCATTACTTCCCAGCTCTAACACTGTCTTCTTAATAGATGCTCCCGCAGTTTTTGCTATGATTTTTCCTCCAGCAGAACTTCCTGTAAATGTCACTCCGCGTACTTTATCATTGCTTATCACCTTATCTGACTGTGCGTGATCTATCACAAGCACCTTAAAAAGTCCTTCTGGCACACCGGCCTTAAGTAAGAGCTCTTCTATTAATAATGCGCTTCCCGTTACATTCTGAGCGTGTTTTAGTAATATCCCGTTACCCGCTAGTAAGTTGGCAATGGCAACTCTAAGTGGTTGGTATGTAGGGAAATTCCACGGCTGGATACTATATATAACTCCTTCTGGAGCATATGATATAATACCTTTTCCGCCATCCATTAGTGTTCGTTCTATGGGTTGTAATTCTTTTACACCATTTTTTGCAGTGTATTCTGTGATAGCAATACAAAGATCAATCTCACTTTTACCTTGCTCAATGGTTTTACCCATCTCATCGGTCATGAGTTGTACAAGTTGATCTTTATAATTTTTTAGTTGCTCTCCTATATTCTTTATTACAGTGGCTCTATCGTCAAGCGATTGCATTTTCCAGTCATTAAAAGCCTCGTGACAGTTGTCTATCGCTTCAGTAACCTGATCATCTGTAAAATATGTATACTCCTTAATTGATTGTTCGGTATGAGGATTTATGGTTCTAAATCCTCCTTTTATTTCTCTTTCCATTGGTAATAATTTTTTTTGTTGTTGTAAAATTAGAGGGAGATCATATGCTTAAGATGTACTTTAATAGTATTTAAGAGTTGTCTTTAGAGAAGTTTAACGAGTACGGTATCTTCTCGCTGTAAAAAGATAGAGCCACTAACATATATATGGTAGTGGCTCTTTGTAATTGGTTTGGCTTAATTAAATAAACAAGTAATTGTATGGATTTTACTCGTTTTCTAATAAAACATCTCCGTTTCCTTTAATCTCAAATTCTTCTTTTGGGATGGTACGATTAAAGTTTGATGATCTTCTGTGTGCATCTTGAAAGTCTGCATGCTTTTTGTTCTGTGTAGTATTCATAGCTCAATTTTTTTTGAGTAAAGGTATTTTAAAGCTTTCTACCTTATTGTTAATCAAAATGCTAATTCAGAGTTATTTAACGTTTTGAGCTGCCGATGCTACAATCCCGTTCTCTGGTTCTGAAACATAAATAACTACTGTAATGTCGTCATCCTTTGCTACCCACGAAGGAATACTTAGAATAACATCTTGCTGATTATAAGAAGTTTGATCCTTTTTAAAATTTGCAACGATGTGCGTATTTTTTAAGGTTTTGTTTCTGTTTTCTCCTCTATTTACAATGGTCGTTTTTTCCTTTACAGTGAGAGCATACATAATTATAGCATCATCTGGAAGCTCTTTAAAACTTGCTTGAATAGTAACACCTTCCGCCATACGCGCTACTGAAGCAATAGTAACTGCTGACTTATCAATACGACTAGTTTCACTAGCTACTGCTCCCTTTAGCTCTCTTTCATTAGATCCTACCACATGATTACGACCATTAATAACTGCTTGAGGAGTATAAACGCTCCTTATATTAAAAGTACGACCATATTCATACTGGTGATTTGTATTACTAGCAGATGCGTAAGGATCTTTCCAGCCTATATAATCCCAATAGTCTACATGATAAGAAAGAATAATAACGTCCTCCTTAAGTTCTTTAGATAGATGAGCTATCAATCTATCTGCAGGTGGACAACTACTACATCCTTGTGATGTAAATAATTCAATCACCGTAGGAGATTGACCGATTGCTGTAAATATTGTGCTTAATAATAAAAACGAAGTGAGCAGTATTGATTTCATAGGAACCATTTTATAATGGGTCGAGAGTAGATAGTTTCCATTACATAGACATTATTAGAATTAAAACGAAACAATAGCAACAACGTTGATGTAATCAGCTTTCGCCAATTTACAAAACTGTTATTCAACAGATTAAGTGTTTTGTAGATTTAAAATTTTCGCGAAAGCGGTACTTCCCTCTTACCTAGCATAATGTACTTTTTAGACTTTGGCACGCTACTTGTAATTACCTAATCGTGAATGTCAATCCACACAATTAATTAAAAACGAACATTATGAAACATCTTGCATTATTATTTATAGGACTACTTACCTTCTCGGCAAGTACCTATGCAGCAGTAGAAGATACATCGATACGACGCGGTACCGTATATGACGGTAGCAAGTATATTTTTGTAGAAAACGGTATCGAGTTTTCAGTATTTCCAGATGGAGAATTTGATTTTTACATACCAGAGTATGTAGAAGGCGTAAGTCTTTCTGTAAATGCTGGCCCAGTAGGAATAAGCTTTAACACAGGTTTTGACTACGATCCATACGTACAATATGATGAGTATGGAGCTGTGATACAAATAGAAAACACTCCCCTATATTATGATCACTATGGACGCCTAGCACAAGCAGGTGACGTACGTATCAACTATAGAAACAACAGAATATCTCGCGTAGGAGGACTACAGATTTATTACAACAACCGCGGATTATTTTCTCACTATACAGGCTTCATCAACGTGTATAATAGAAACTATGTATTCCACCCATACCACAACTTTTATTACAGACCAGTTTTTAACAGATGTCTAGTATTTACTACTCCTTATAGAAGATTCTATTCACCAGTACGTTATAACTATGCATTCCATAGAAACAATTATAGTAGAGGTTACAACCGTGGGTATGCAAATGCTCGCCGTGACTTTAGACGTCCAGATAGAGGTCGTGTAGCTCACAATAATGGTAGACGCGATAATGTAGACCGTAATAACGCTCGCTTTACAAGAGCAAACACAGGACGCGTTGCAAGTCGTGCTAACACTACTACTACAAGAAGGAATAATACTTCTGCACGTAGAACATCTAGCGCAAATACATCAAGTAGAAATGGTCGTGTAGCACAATCTACTAGCCGTAATGGTGCACAGAGAGGTACTGCTACTACAACGTCAAGAAGAAGTACAAACAAGCGTGCTGTAATCTCTAATCGTAATGAAACACAACGAGGAAGACCTACAGTAGCTACTACACCTAGACAACGCCCTACGGCATCTTCTAGATCTGGTAATAGCGTACGTAAAAGTACTCCTAGAACAATAAGACCTACAACGCGTACTACAAACAGAAGTACTAAGTCTGTAGCAACAAATAGAGGATCACGTACACAGTCTAAAGCTGCACCTCGTACCTCACAAAAAAGAGCGGTATCTACTAAGAGTAGAAGCTCAAGTAAAGTAAACACTCAGCGATCTTCATCTCGTAAAGCTGCACCGCAGCGCACGAGCAGAAGCTCAAATAGCAAGTCAAGTAGAAGCACATCTACGAGATCTAGAAGAGGATAAGAATTAGATTTTTGGTTGGTTAGTTTGGTAGACCCTAGTTGCTATAAGCGCTAGGGTCTTCTTTTTTTTATAACTTAGCTACTATTAACCATAAGTGTCTAAATATGAGAATTTTAAACGTATTACTTGTTCTGGTAGTGCTTACTGCCAGTTGTAAAAAGAAAAAGAAATCTAACACCACCACTAGTCCACCCATTACTTCTACAAGCAACAGACCTAGTGATAGCGCTAGAGAAGCTGCCATCTTACAGCTCGTAAATGACTACCGAGACTCTCTTGGTATCAGTACCTTGAGAACCACTACCCTATCTCAAGCCCAAGCCCGTGATCATACTAATTATATGGTAGACAAGCGGCTTATGAGTCACGATAACTTCTTTAAGCGAAGTGATTACTTAAAGAATAAAGGCGCCAAGTATGTGAGTGAAAACGTAGGTAAAGGTTACCGAACAGCACAAGGAGTTGTAAGAGGATGGCTCAATAGCCCCAAGCACAAAGCAGCTATAGAAAGTGATGCCACACATACCAGCATTGCGTCCATACAAGATGCAAACGGTATATGGTACGACACGCAGCTTTTTATAGACTTTTGATATAATTGCGCTTTCGCGAAAATGTGAACACTCAATTTCAGTATCTTAGGAACTTCAAAAACCATAATAACCAATGATTAGATCCCTTACCATTACCGCTTGTATACTAGCGATGTTTTCTTGTCAAGAATCAAAGAAAAAAGTAGTAGCACCACCCAAAGAAATGACGGAGGCCGAAGTACTAGCAAAAGCCAAAGAAATACACAGCAACGTGATGACGCTAGACACGCATTGTGATATAAACGTAGATAACTTTACAGACACCGTAAACTATACACAAAATCTGGCATCACAGGTAAACTTACCTAAAATGAAAGAAGGTGGTCTAGACGTGCCGTGGTTTGTAGTCTATACTGGTCAAGGAGAACTTAACGAAGAAGGTTATAAAGCCGCTTATGAGAATGCGATGTCAAAGTTTGACGCCATTCATAAACTATGTGAAGAGATTGCTCCAGAGCAAATCCAACTAGCTACGACTTCTCAAGAAGCAAGAGATATCTGGAAATCTGGTAAAAAAGTAGCCATGATAGGTATAGAAAATGGATATCCAGTAGGAACAGATGTTTCTAATGTAGAGAAGTTTTATAACCTAGGAGGTCGTTACATGTCTCTAGCCCATAATGGACACAGTCAGCTAAGTGATAGTAACACCGGTGAAGCCGACGATGTATGGCTGCACAATGGACTAAGTGACTTAGGAAAAGAAGTTATTGCAGAGATGAACCGTGTAGGCATGATGATAGATGTATCACACCCTAGCAAGGAAGCCATGCGCCAGATGATTGAGCTAAGTGAGACTCCTATTATAGCTTCTCACTCTTCTGCCAGGGCATTATGTAACCATAGCCGTAATCTTGATGATGAGCAATTGCAATGGATGCAGGATAACGGTGGTGTTGTGCAAACAGTTGCATTTAAAAGCTACTTAAACACAGAAAAAAATGACGCCTACCAAGCCGAAGCAAATCAAATAATAAAAAATATCGCAGATTCTCTAGGTGTAACGTGGCTCGATCGCAAAGAAGCGAGAGCACTACCTGAAGCTGAAAGAAAGGCTTACTATGAGACCTATACAAACGTATTACTTCCAGCACAGAAGAAGAAACTAGCACAACGCACAGATCTTCCTCCTGCCGTAGATGTCACAGACTTTATAGATCACATCGATTACCTCGTAGAAAAGATAGGTATTGATCACGTAGGTATCTCATCAGACTTTGATGGCGGCGGCGGCGTTGAAGGATGGAGTGACGCATCAGAAACTATGAATGTAACTATAGAGCTTGTGCGCCGTGGTTATACACAACAAGAAATCGAACAACTGTGGAGTGGTAATTTACTACGTGTTCTTGATGAAGTACAAGCATATGCCGCAGAGCAGAAAAGCTAAGTTCTAATTATAGAAATTAATCATTCTCAAAAATAAAAGAGCCCAGAAGTTTAAACTTCTGGGCTCTTTTTATAGGTAAATAGTTATAATTTCTTCAAGAGATTACATATCTCGCTCTCTACAAATCTGATTAACTCTAAGCTTTAACTTACGCTCGTAATCCTCTTGTAACCAGTCTCTATAGTTTTTAGTGTTATTCATAATACTGTATGAATATAAACGTACACGGTAAGCGATATCATCTTTTAACTTACGTGCAAGGATTCTCGCATCAAAAACATCCTCACTATTTTCAATCACCATTTCTGCATGTTGCTCGATAGCATTTTCTAAGGCTGTTTTTGCCTTGAGCCCTTCTTTGATTACACGCTTATATTCCTTCTTGATATCAAAATAAACATTCTCAGTATTTGCAAATTCCTTACGTAAATCTGGAGGCATCACGTAAGTAAAGTTACGCTCAATCTCCTCATCTGCAATTAGGTTTTCAAGATAGAAATCTGGGTATGCAAAAATCTCTTTCCAGTCTATTGGTGCTTCCCAAAGTCCAAAACGTGCAGCATTATTTCCTAAATCAAGAACCTTGAATGTAGTTTTACCTGGTGCAATACGCGATCCACGACCTATCATCTGGAAATATAGCGTAAGTGATTTTGTGGCTCTATTTAAGATAATAGTATCTACCGTAGGTTCATCAAAACCAGTAGTAAGAATACTTACTGATGTAAGAATTGCATCTGGCGTATTTTTAAACCAGTCAAGTATTTCTGTTCTTTCCTTTGCGCTGTTTGTGTTATCTAAGTGACGTATATCATACCCTGCCATTTTAAAAGTCTCATAGACATAGCGCGAGGTATTAATCCCGTTATTAAATATTAATGTTTTCTTTCCTTTAGATTCCTCTTCATAGGCACTTAACAGCTTTTGCTGCATGGCGGTATCTGTGTACAGTATGTCTGAAGACTTTACTGTATAATCACCATTAATACCAAGTTTAAGCGAACTCAAACCTACGTTATAGCTTATAGTTTTTGCTTTAGATAAAAAGCCTCTCTTTATCAAAGCAGGTATACTCTCCCCTATTAACAGTTCGCTATAGTTGTCTTTCATAGGCAACTTAATATTAGAACTTAGTGGAGTTGCGGTTACCCCTAAAATAAAAGCCTTTTCAAAGTAGCTAAAAAGTTTTCTAAAAGAGTTATAGTGCGCCTCATCAATTATGACAAGACCCACATCTTCCATGTTCATCTGTTCCTCTTGCAATCTGTTTGTAAGCGTTTCTACCATCGCCACATAACACATGTAGTCCTCGCTATCATCTAGCGTCTTTACATCACTGCTTATGATCATGTTAGGGACCATAAACTCGTTAAGCATTCTTGATGTTTGGTTAGAAAGCTCAATACGGTGCGTGAGGATTACTACTTTTTTATTTGCTCTTTTTATATAATTACGCACTATCTCAGAGAAAATAACCGTTTTTCCACCACCAGTAGGTAGTTGATATAACAAGTTATAATCTTCTGATGTACGATCCATTACGCTAAAAACAGCCTCAAGATCCTTGAGTTGGTAGTCGTATAATTCTTTTTCTGGAGTTTCTTTTTCTTGAATAGCGTCGCTCAAAAGTGTAGGTTTCTTCGGTTAAAAGTGAATCTTGCAAAACTAAGGGATTTTTATGCTTTCGCGAAAGCGTACTGCAAGAATTCTTAACACAATTTTAAAAATTATGTCATATTTAATTAAAATAGGTAAAAGAGTATGCTTTAAGATGGGTCTGCTGCCTCGTCAAACATATCGGCATTAGGCCATTTACTTTCTTCTGCTAGAGAAACGATGCGCTCTATTCTCTCTCCTAGTTCTTCTAATAAATGATGATAAGTAGCATACTGCATGAGTTCCTTAAATGAGTTGAGCATACTTTTATAAAATGCTTCTGGTTGTCCCGGACTAGACTGTTCAAACGTCTGAGCGATTTCAATATTAAAAATCATCACATCAGAAAGTAATAGCGGGTTCATGCCCAGTGTTTTAAAGTGTTTAATATACTTCTGAGCAATAGAACGTCTTTTTCTAGGGCGTTTACGTCGGGTAGGGAAATACTCGTTACTTATTTTAATTTTTGCCTCGTCTACGAGTTTATCTTCTTTGGGGTTAAAAACAAAGTCATAATAGGTCTTCACCTCAGGTATACGCTCGTAAAGCTCCATAATTTGCTCTTGAAGCTCTACATTACTCAGTGTGGAAATTTGCTTTTTTAATGCCCGTTTACTCATTGCTAATTGATAAGTTATTGCGAATTTATAATAAAAAATAGTCGTAAAAAGCGAATCAAAAACCTATTTTTGCAACAATACCAACTTCATATATAAATCATCATTTTACAATGAATACACTTCAAGATAGTAAAGCCGTAAACTTGATCAAAAAACTCATAGGAGATGTTGCTCAAAACGGAATTATAACAAATACAGTGGTTGAAGACCTTAAAGCACTTCGCCCTCATACTATTACTGAGCAGCTACCATTATTAGCCAAAGCTACACGCCTTGCTGCTGAACATATAGAGGAAACAGGAACTTTTGCAATACCTATTCCTGCAGATGATGACATTGAAGATGAAAACGAGGAGATTATTGCAGCTGCAGATCCTGCCGAAAGCACTCCTGAAGAAAGCTTACACTACTTCTTTTGCCTAATTAGAGATGTAGATAAAAAAACTAATGAAGATGAATTACGTGAATACGTAAAAGCATTAAGAGAGTACTAGATATTAAGACTTCTAGTAAATTTCATATAAAAAAGCCACTCAATCGAGTGGCTTTTTTATGTAATCTAATTTTATGTGTAAAATTAAAATTGGACTAGTCTAATTTCTTTTCGATGGTTTTTCCAATTGCCGAGTCTTTAAATATGAAAGTATACAGCCACATTAACGTAAATGAAGGTATAATGTCTAGCCCAGGCACCACCTCTTCTATAAACGTAATAACACCCCCTACTTTTCCTGCCGTGCCCTTGTACATACGTGTCATAAGATAAGCAGATAGTGGTGCCCAGACCACATCAGACATGTCTCCTAAAACTGGTAATACCCAACTTGAGGTTACAATGCCTAAAACGTCTATAATTAGACCGAAGATTAATAATTTGTATTTGTTAGTTTGATTATCCATAAGTGTATTAAAAGTAATACTTTTAGTTAATCAAATAACATTCCAAAATTATTAATCTAAACTAGATGAAATTAATTTAAGAAATTCATTACGCGTTTCTTGCTTTTCAAATTGCCCTCTAAAACCAGACGTCGTTGTTGTTGAGTTTTGCTTTTGCACACCTCTCATCATCATACACATATGAGATGCCTCAATTACCACAGCAACACCTTTGGGATTTAAGGTTGAGTTAATGCACTCTAGAATATCATGTGTAAGTCTTTCTTGTACCTGCAGTCTTCTTGAAAAAACATCTACTATACGAGGCAATTTACTGAGACCTACAATGTGTCCATTAGGGATGTAAGCGATATGAGCTTTTCCAAAGAAAGGCAACATATGATGCTCACATAATGAATACAATTCTATATTCTTTACGATAACCATGTCATCATAATCCTCTTTAAACATAGCACCTTTCAAGATAGCACTAGGATCCATTTCATATCCAGAAGTAAGGAACTGCATAGCTTTTGCTGCTCTTTCCGGTGTCTTAACGATTCCTTCTCTGTCGGTATCTTCTCCTAAGTTTTTAATGATTGACGTAAAATTATCTTTTATTTCGTCAGTAACTTCAATATTGTATTCTTCAAAACTTCTATAAGGCATAGGAGATATTTTATTTTTGTTTAATCAAAGATACTATTTATTAAACATTATTATTTCTCTATTTAACTTTTTATTTAGAGTTTTCTTAGAATGTCACGGTTAGATTTGTCAAGCCAATCAAACACATGCTATGCGCATTTTTCTATTTGGGATATTCTCCCTGTTTTTACTATTACCCCATTTACTTCAAGCTCAGCAAACTAAAACGCTTAATGCAGAGCGTATCACTACGCCACCTAAAATAGACGGTGTACTTGATGATGCTGTATGGAAATCCCTTGCTACCTACGATGATTTTCACATGTTTGAACCTGGTAACGTTGGAACAATTGAAGAAAACCAGCGCACAGAAATTAAAATGGCATATGATGATAAGGCCGTATACATAGCAGCCTACTTGTTTGATCCAGACCCAGAAAATATCCCTAGTCAATTCAGTCAGCGCGATCAGGTTTTTTCACAAGCAGATCACTTTGTAGTCGCACTAAACACTTATAACGATGGTATCAATGAAACACGTTTTTATGTAACTAGCGCTGGAACAATAGGTGATCAACGTATTACACAGAATAACCGAGATTTTGGATTTAACGTAGTGTTTGAATGTAAAGTTTCAAGAGATGATAAAGGCTGGTACGCCGAGTACCGCATTCCTTATAACGCATTGCGTTTTCCAGAAGTAGCTGTTCAAGACTGGAGCGTAAACTTTTATAGAAGACTGGTAAAAAAGAATGAAACACATACGTGGAATTTTATTGAACGTGGTGTTGGTAGAGATACCCAATACAATGGCACCGTAACAGGTGTGCGCGACATAAATCCTCCGGTAAGGCTTACTTTTTTTCCTTTTGCACAAACCTCCACTAATTTCTTTGATGGAAATAGTGAAACCAACTTTGCGGGAGGTCTAGACATAAAATACGGTCTTACAGATAGTTTTACACTTGATGCCCAGCTAATTCCTGACTTTGGTCAGGTAGCTTTTGATAACGTAGAGCTTAACTTGGGGCCTTTTGAGCAAACATTTGGTGAGAATAGAGCATTCTTTACAGAAGGAATAGATTTATTTAATAAAGGTAGAATTTTCTTCTCAAGACGAATAGGTGGTACTCCATCTGGAAGTCTTGAGCTATTAGATACTGAAGAAGTAATAACTTCACCTTCTACCGTAAAGCTTGCAAATTCTGTAAAAATATCTGGACGTACAAAAGGAGGCTTAGGTATAGGATTTTTAAATTCTGTAGGACAAAAAACCTTTGCTACTATTGAAAATACGACAACTATAGAAGTTAATGGTTTTGAAGTCATTGAAAAAAGCAGACGAGAAGAAGTGATAGAACCTCTTACAAACTACAATGTATTTGTACTAGACCAACAGTTTAATCAAAACTCTTCTGTATCGCTTATCAATACGAATGTAACAAGAAGCGGCAGTAAATTTAGAAATGCAAATGTTACTGGTGGTGTATTTGATATAGCAGATAAAGGAAATAACTTTAGAGCCTCTGGACGTGCTATTTTTAGTAATGTCAGAGAAGCTGGAGAGACTACTAGCGGATTTTTATCAGAATTTGACTTTAGAAAAATTCAAGGAAACTGGCGTTACCGCTTCGGGCATGACTTTGCAGACACTAAGCTCAATATTAATGATCTCGGTTTAAACTTTAGAAATAATTTCAACAACTTTGCAGTAGGTGGTTCATATGAGTTAATACAACCCAAAGGCAAATTCAACAGGTATCGTTTTAATGTAACTGTACGACATAGACGTTTATATGAACCTAGTATAAAAACAAGAAACAGTATACGTTTTGATTCTTTTTTCTCAACAACAGAACGCCTCGCATTTGGGCTTGACATGAGTCTTAACGGTAAGGATCAGGATTATTTTGAGCCCAGAGTAGAAGGAAGATTTGTAACATTTGAGTCTAACTTAGGTAGTAGCGCCTTTATCTCAACAGATTTTAGAAAGAAATTTGCTTTTGATTTAAGAGGTTCTGTGCGCTCTTGGTTTGGAAATCAAGAACAATTTAATCACAGTATTAATTTCTCTCCTCGCTATAGATTTTCAGATAAATTGCTAGTTATTTTATCATCAAATTACTCTAGCCGAAAAGACAACTTTGGTTGGGTTGATAACACAGATACAGAGGTGTTTTTAGGCCTAAGAGATGTAGTCTCTCTAGAAAACAGAGTTAACGTAAATTTCAATTTTGACCCGTACAAGGCACTCAATCTAAGCCTACGTAACTTTTGGGCAGTATCAGATCACAGCAGTAATATCTATTACATTCTTAACAATGACGGCTCAAGAACTCAAATAGATAATTATGACACAACAGTACAGCGTGACCCTAATGCAAACTTTAATATCTGGAACCTAGATGTGAGTTATCGCTGGCGTTTTGCTCCAGGAAGCGAAGCATCCCTACTCTACCGCCATCAGATTTCTAACTTTGACGAGCAATCCACCTTAGGTTATGGCGAGAGCCTAGGCAACTTGTTTAATGAGCCTCTCAACCACACACTATCCCTTAGAGTTACCTATTTTATAGACTACAATAATGTAAAAGGCATCTTTAAAAAGACCGCTTAGTACGTTGGTAAAAAGCAGGCATTATAGTACTTTCACAGTTAATAATGTATTATGGTAAAGGCAGAACACATATCAAAAACTTTTGGAAACTTACAAGTCCTTAAAGACGTTGCTTTAGAAGTAAAAAAAGGAGAAGTAGTTTCTATTGTAGGGCAAAGTGGTGCTGGTAAAACTACACTATTACAAATTCTAGGCACACTAGATATGCCTGATCATAATGCCCAAACGCAACTTACCATAAACGGAAAATCACTAACCGGACTCAAATCTAAACTGCTAAGTGCCTTTCGTAATGAGCATATTGGCTTTATATTTCAGTTTCACCAACTTCTTCCAGAGTTTACAGCTATGGAAAATGTGTGCATTCCTGCATTTATCGCCAAAAAAGATAAAGCACCTACAGAGGCTCGAGCAAAAGAGCTTCTTGACTTTTTAGGCCTATCCCATCGCTATAACCATAAACCTAACGAACTTTCAGGAGGTGAGCAACAGCGTGTCGCAGTAGCGAGAGCACTTATTAATAATCCTGCGCTCATACTAGCAGATGAGCCTTCTGGTAATCTAGATACAGAAAGTGCAGATCATCTTCATAAACTGTTTTTCAGGCTGCGAGATGAATTTAATCAAACGCTTATTATTGTGACCCACAATGAAGAGCTAGCAGACATGGCAGACCGCAAACTTGTTATGAAAGACGGCGAGTTTGTAAACAGTTAATTTAGGTACGCTTTCGCGAAAGCGCACCACACCCCTACTACATAAAACAAAGTATTGCATGAATAAAAAGGATCTTAAAATCTTCTTGGATGAAAAAGCGATTCAATATGAGAATGGCGATTTTATTCCACATGATCCTATTCAAATCCCTCATCGATTTGAACTAAAAAAAGATATAGAGATTGCCGCTTTTTTAACAGCAACCATTGCTTGGGGAAATCGTAAGAGTATTATATCTAATGCAACAAAAATGATGGATATCATGGGGAATGCACCTTATGATTTTATCATCAACTACGATTCGGAACAAGCGCACCTTTTTGATGGATTTGTACACCGCACCTTTAATAGCGGAGATTTAGAGACTTTCATAAGGGCATTACAGCACATTTATCTCAACCATGGCGGACTAGAAAATGCTTTTAAGAAAGGCATCACAAGTGAAGGCCTACAGCCTGCTATTTCTAATTTTAAAAAATTATTTTTTGAGGTTGAACATTTACCAAGAACACAAAAACACGTGAGTGACCCACTCAAGAACTCTGCTGCAAAACGTATCAATATGTTCCTGAGATGGATGGTACGTGATGCAAATGCGGGAGTAGATTTTGGGATCTGGAAAACAATTTCCCCTAGTTTACTTTCTTGTCCTCTCGATGTACATACAAGCAATGTAGCTAGAAAACTTAAGCTGCTTAAGAGAAAGCAAAACGATGCAAAAACATTATTAGAGCTTGACAAAGCACTACGAAAGATGGATCCAAATGATCCTGTTAAATATGATTTTGCTTTATTTGGATTAGGTGCCTTTGAGAAGTTTTAATTATTCTCTATGCACTATAAGCATTATTTATATAGAATATGATAAGCTGTATTTTAGAAAGACTATTTTTGATTAAAATTAAATTGTGATAGCACCTCAAAAGCCTACTAACGAAAAAAAACGCCTCGAAGTTTTAAAGTCGTACAACCTTCTGGACACACTCCCAGAAGATGCTTATGATACTATCACAGAGCTCGCTTCTCACATCTGCAACACACCTATATCACTGGTGACTTTACTAGATGCAGATCGTAATTTTTTAAAATCAAGACGTGGGATAGATATCGCTGAGTCACCTAGAGATATTTCTTTTTGTGGTCACGCTATCCTTACAGAAGAACCTGTATTTATCGTAGAAGATGCACGCCTGGATGAACGATTTCAAGACAACCCACTTGTAAAAGATTTTAAAGCAATTTTTTACGCCGGTGTTCCATTACGTACAAGTGATGGTTATGCCTTAGGTACCTTATGTGTATATGATCATAAACCAAGAACGTTATCATTAGAAGAACAAGATGCACTACGTGGTCTTGCAAAGCAAACAGTATTGCTATTTGAAGCTCGCAAGCGTAATATTGAGCTTAAAGAAGCACAAAATGAAACAACACAGCGCAATGACCGTTTAGAAGATTTTGCTCGATTAGTTGCACATGATCTTAAGTCACCATTGGCAAGTATTGAAGGGTTACTTAACCTTTTAAAGGAAGACTATCTAGAAGATAATGATGAAGAATTTGGTACATATATCAAGCATTTAGATACTTCGGCTAAGTCTATGAGAGATTACATAGATGGGCTCTTGGAATATTATAAAGCAGATACACTACTTGCAACAAAGGAAGACACTACTCTTTTTACACTTGTTAAGGATGTCGCAGATTTACATAAATCTAGTAACGTAGCTATTAAGATTGAAGAAGATTTAAAACTAGTAGCTGTTTCTGCAATTGCTATAGACCAGATATTATCAAATCTAGTAGACAATGCCACCAAGTACAACGATAAAGAAAAACCAACAATCCAAATAAGCGGCAAGGAATCAATAGAATACTACACTATCTCCTTAAAAGATAACGGTACTGGGATTCCTGAAGATAAACAAGAAATCATTTTTGACCTCTTTAAAACTACAGGTACAAAGGATCGCAATGGTAGACAAGGGTCTGGAATGGGTCTTGCAACCGTGCGCAAACTTGTGGAAGGGTTGGGTGGTACTATTAGTGTTTCTTCTGTGGTAGGTGAAGGGAGTATTTTCACTTTTACCATTAGGCGATAAAGTCCGTTTTAAGTATTTTTGAACAAACTCAAAAACACACATGCAGTTTAGACATCCAGAACTACTTTACGCACTGTTCTTACTGCTTATCCCTATTCTCGTTCACTTATTCCAACTGCGTAAGTTTAAAACAGAAGCGTTTACAAACGTTGCCTTTCTTCAAAAGCTTAATATCCAAACGCGTAAGAGTAATTCTATAAAAAAATGGCTCGTATTACTATCTCGTATGGCAGCAATTGCTGCAATTGTGCTAGCATTTGCTCAACCATTTATTACACAATCAGATAGTGCCACGCGAGAAAAGGAAACTATTATTTACTTGGATAACTCGTTCAGTATGCAAGCAAAAGGTCCTTCTGGACAATTGCTACGCACGGCAACTCAAGATATCATTACTCATATTCCCGAGGATCAAACCTTCACTTTAATTACAAATACGGATACGTATAGAAACACCACTGTTAAAAACATGCGTAACGAGCTGCTACAACTACCGTATGCAGCAACACAGTTATCTGAAACTGCCGTAACACTCAGAGCACAGAAAGAATTTTCTAGAGACCAATCAAAGGATAAGAGGCTCATTATGATTTCGGATTTTCAGGATAATGGTGAGACGTATCAGCTACAAACTGATGGTGTAGAAAAACACTACGTGCAGCTCCAGCCAGTGATAAAAAACAATGTAAGTATAGATTCTGTTTTCATATCAAAAAGAAAAGCAGGAAGTATTGTACTTACTGTAGCACTTTCAGCAGGTGAAAAGAAAGATATAAATACTGCCGTTTCTCTATACAACGGCGAACAATTGCTAGCTAAGGGTACGGCGTCTTTTGATAGCGAACTAGGAACTACCGTTGTTTTTGATATAGACGCAAAAGAAGAAATCGCAGGGCGTATCGTAATTGAAGATCCCCTACTCGCTTTTGATAACACCATGTTTTTTAACATTAATAAAAGTCAGCCCATTAAAGTGCTTGCAATAAATGGTGCAAACTCAGATTATTTGTCACGTATTTTTACGGCTCCAGAGTTTGAGTATGAAAGTACAAACATTAAGAACCTTGATTATAGCAGCATACCAGAGTTTAATTATATTGTTGTAAATCAAGTTTCAGAAATAGGCGTAGCTCTTAGTGGTGCTTTGAACGCTTTCGCGAAAGCGGGAGGAATCACCACCATTATTTTAGATTCAAATGCAGATGCCGCTAGTTATAACGGTGCTTTAAGAAATTTAGGGAACTTTGAGATTTCAAAGAGTGAAACTACCAAACGATTAGTAACCACCATAAACTATGACCATCCCGTTTATAAAGATGTGTTTGATGCAAGGATAAAGAATTTTCAATACCCGTCAGTTTCAAAATCCTTTGCATTACAAGGTGGAGATGCATTACTTCGTTTTGAAGATGGAAGTCCTTTTCTCTCTTATGCTTCAAATTTCTTTGTAATCTCTGGAGGTATAGACGTGGCAAATTCGAATCTCCAAAGTTCGCCGCTCATAGTCCCTACATTTTACAATATGTCGCGACAGAGCTTGCAGTTGCCACGATTATATATGCCTATTGGGAAGAACGTAACATACGACATATCTGTCGCCCTTCAAGAAGATGATATTTTGAGTCTAGAAGACATGTCAGATCCCTCAAATACACTTATTCCTTTGCAACAATCTAAAGGGAATAAAGTGCAAATTACTACAAGTGACTCGCCATCTAGAGCAAGTATCTATAATATTAAGCTAGCAGATAACACAATACAGCAAGTTAGTTATAATTACAGTCGTAGTGAAAGCACTTTGCGGTATGCAGCATTAAACAACGGTGCTACAGATCACTATAACACCTCTGTAGAAGACCTTTTTGACGAATTCAAAACAGCAGATAGTGTCCAATCGCTTTGGAAATGGTTTGTTATTTTTGCCCTGTTATTCCTAGTACTAGAAATCTTGATTTTAAAATTCTATAAATGAAAGCACTCATAAAGAACGCCATAATTGTAGACAGTGATAGCCCACATCACGGTAGTACAAAAGATGTTAGAATTAAGGATGGCCTCATTATAGAAATAGGAGAACATCTAGAAAATACAAAAGGAGAGACGCTTATAGAGCGCGATAATCTCCATATATCACAAGGTTGGTTTGATAGTAGCGTGAGTATGGGGCAACCCGGATTTGAGGAACGAGAAACTATAGATCACGGATTACAAGTGGCAGCCTCAAGTGGCTTTACAGCAGTAGCACTCAATCCAAACACCTACCCTATTATTGACACAAGCTCTGATGTTACCTTTGTAAAAAAAATGGCAGAAGGACATGCAACTTCTCTTTTTCCTATAGGTGCGCTTACGCGAAATAGTGAAAGCGTAGACCTAGCAGAATTATACGATATGCAGCAAGCTGGAGCTGTGGCTTTTGGTGATTATCAACAGCCTATCGCAAATCCTAATTTGCTTAAAATTGCACTGCAATACACTCAAGGATTCAACGGACTTGTTTTATCATTTCCTCAAGAGCAGAAAATTGCTGGAAAAGGAATGGTAAATGAAGGAGAAATAAGCACCCGAGTAGGACTCAAAGGAATTCCCGCTATAGCCGAAAGTCTTCAAGTAGCAAGAGACTTACACATTTTAGAATATGCTGGAGGAAGCCTTCATATACCTACAATTTCCACAAAGGCAAGTGTGGAACTTATAAAACAAGCTAAAACGAAAGGATTAGACGTTACTTGTAGTGTAGCAATACATAACTTGTACCTACTAGATACTATTATAGATGATTTTGACACGCGTTATAAAGTCTTACCACCACTAAGAAACCAAGAGCACGTAGATGCCTTGATAGAGGGTGTAAAAGATGGTACTATCGATATGGTGACCAGTGATCATAATCCCCTAGATGTTGAGCGCAAGCACGTCGAGTTTGATAATGCCATGTATGGCGCGATATCCCAAGAAGCTACATTTAAAGCGTTACTTACCATTGTGAGTGAGAAGCGCGCAGTTACGCTACTTACTGCTGGGAGACGTAGATTTATAGGCACCAGTAGCACAATACAAGAAAATAGCCCTGCAGATATTACCTTATTTACAACAAAAGGCACGGCTACATTTACTCAAGAACACATCAAATCAACATCAAATAACGCCATATTCCTTAATCAAAAAATGAAAGGGGAAGTTTATGGAGTTATTGCAAATAACCAAATAGTACTTAACTAATGGATGAAAATACCGTTTTTGAAGGAAAAACAGCCGCAGTCTTAAGCTACATTACCTTCGTAGGATTAATAATAGCCTATTTTATGAATAGTGAGTCAAAAAATGAGTTTGCCGCTTTTCACCTAAGACAGTCATTAGGTTTAACCTTGAGCTACTTCCTAATAATGATGCCGCTTAGCTATCTTGACATACCTATGGCATCAATGGGATTTTTAGTACTATTCTTTGCGCTTTGGCTTTTTGGAATTATTTCGGCTTTTCAAGGAAAACGCCAACTTGTCCCTTTAGTAGGTGCGTTTTATCAAAACGTTTTCGGAGGAAACAACTAGTCTCCCTAAGAGCAAGCAACAATTATACATCAGGACTTTACTTGCCATGTAATGTCTACTATTTCAATTATATGTTATTAGAATATATCACACGTAAACCATCACAACCTTCTACGGGTAAAGCTCCATTAATAATTCTCCTTCATGGTTATGGAAGTAATGAGGAAGACCTTTTTAGCTTTGCAGAAGAAATTCCTGAAGAATACTTTATAGTGTCTGCAAAGGCCCCTATCGCAATGCAGCCTTATGGTAATGCTTGGTATCATATTACTATAGATGGAGATGGTGTAAAAACCTCAGATAATGAAGGTGCTCGTAAATCTAGAGATATCATTGCAAAATTTATCGATGAGATTGTAGCGGAGTATGATGTGGACAAGCATAATGTAACCTTACTAGGTTTTAGTCAAGGAACCATTTTAAGCTATGCAGTAGCACTCACCTACCCAGAAAAGGTTAAGAATGTAATAGGCTTGAGTGGTTATATCAATGAAGAGATTATTGATTTAAAAAGTAATCCGTCATATGCGCATCTTAATATTTATAACTCACATGGAACTGTAGACCAAGTGATACCTATAGATGCTGCTCGCAAAACACCTGGCTATCTCAAAAATATAGGGATTGAATCCACACTAAGTGAGTTTCCTGTAGGCCATGGAGTTCACCCGACCAACTTCTATGAGTTCAAAGAGTGGTTACAAAGTAGATAGAGACATAAAAAAACAGGCTTTACGCCTGTTTTTTTATGTCTAATCGTTATATAAAATCACCTAAATATTATTTCTTAATTAGGATACACTAAACTCTCCACAGTTTTATAATCTACCGTTCCATCCTCATTTACAAAATACTCAACCAGCATTTCTCCCCATTTCTTGCCGTCAGAAAAGTCAGCGATGATCCAGCGATGGTTTAAGATCTGTACTTTATTAATTTGAAAAGGTCTTCCATCACCTACAAAAGTGATAAGCTCGTTACCTTGAGCTGTATTTTTTGCATATAATCCATCTTCTATAGCTGGTTTAATTATAGCTAAGTCTAGATCATCATTGTCAAAATACTCCTTTGCATTGTCATTACCTAACAGCGTAAAGTATTCCACATTTGCAAGGCGTTCTTGATACATTCCTGCAATAGAATCTTTGTCTGCTAGTTTTCTTTCTAGCTTTTCAATCTGCTTCCCTTGGTATTCTAGACCCTTACTGCTATTGATGTACTGAAAAATGATATATAATGCAGCAAAAAGGAATAAGTATAAAAAAATATTACGTCTCATAAATTATGTAGTTAAAGTAAGTCCGTCGTAAGCGAGAAAGACATTTTTTGGTAATTTTTGTTCGGCTTCTGCATGAAAACCAAGGTGATGGCTTATGTGTGTTAGATATGTGCGTTTAGGTTTAATTTTGGCAACCAGAGCAAGCGCTTCCTCTACGTTTAAATGTGTATAATGAGCTTCTTCCCTTAAGCAATTCAACACAAGAATATCTAATCCTTGCAATTTTTCAATCTCCTCATCTGCGATAGTTTTTACATCTGTTAGATACGCTATATTTTGAAAACGATATCCAAAGACTTGCAATGATCCGTGGTAGGCCTCGATAGGCTGCACTTCGATGTTTCCTAATTTGATAGGAACACCATTTACTACCTCTTTTGAAGCAACGCTTGGAGCTCCTGGGTATCTATTTTCTGTTGTAAAGATATAATCAAAACGTTCGGCGAGAGTTTTCAATACTCGCTTATGAGCATAAATAGGCATATCACCTTGTCTAAAAACAAAAGGTCTTATATCATCTAGTCCAGCAACGTGATCTGCATGTTCATGCGTTAATAATATACCATGCAAAGGTGCAGGATCTCCTGCGGTGGTACGCTTTCGCGAAAGCGTATTAAGCATTTGTTGTCTAAAATCTGGACCGCAATCTATCACATAATTATAGCCTTCCCACTCAATTAGAACAGAAACTCTTAATCTTTTATCTCTAGCATCTGTACTTAAGCACACGGGATGTGTACTTCCTATTACAGGAATTCCTTGAGATGTGCCAGTACCGAGAAAGGTGATTTTCATTAATGAGTAAGATGAAAGTGCGTTAATTACGCCATTAATTGTCTAACAAAAATACAGTTATTTTTTTGGCTACTACAACCTTTTAGTATCTTTGGTTAACCATTAATTGATGGAAAAATACATACTATGGCTGTTACAATTTTAGGAGATAAAGACTTTGAAAAAGTACCTCCTCTCAAGAACAAGGTACTTCGCGTAAATCTAAACGCAAACATATATGGAACTTTTGCCGAAATAGGTGCTGGACAAGAAACGGTTCGTCATTTTTTTAGAGCTGGCGGCGCAAGTGGTACCATAGCAAAGGCAATGAGTGCATATGATAAAGATTTTTCTGACGCTATTTATGGCGTTGAAGATGATGGACGATATGTGACAGAAAAACGTCTCAAGAAAATGCTTTCTCATGAGATGAAACTTATTGAAGATCGTATCTCACGTTACAAGCAGCCAGATAAAATCTTCTTCACCTATGCAAATACGGTAGCTACCATAGATTTTGCAAAAAAATATAAAGGTCACGGATGGGTTGGAATTAGATTCCAGATTACTCCAGAAGGAGAGTTTAACGAGATTATACTACATGTTCGTTTTCATGAAAACGACGCTCGTTTACAACAATTAACCCTAGGAACACTTGGTGTAAACCTTATTTATGGTGCTTTCTATAAGCATGACAATCCTAAAAACTTACTTCGCTATCTATACGATCACATCGATCAAGATCAGATAGAGATTGATACTATAAACTTCTCTGGACCTCAATTTGAGCACGTAGATAACCGTTTAATGAGTTTACAACTTGTTAAAAACGGAATGACAGAGGCCGTAATGTTTGACGCAAAAGGAAATAACATCCTCCCAGCAGCATTACTATACAAGAAAAACGTTTTAGCGCTTCGTGGTAGTTTTCGCCCTGTAACTAAAGTGAACATGGATATGTTTGAAAAAGCATATAAAATGTTTGTAGAGGCAAATCGTGTAAACGAGAAAAAGACAGAAGCTATATTTGAAATCACACTATCTAACCTTCGCGCCGAAGGTGATATTGATGAAGAAGATTTCATGGCAAGAGCTCGATTACTAGGTTCTCTTGGACAAACTGTAATGATCTCAAACTTTAAGGAGTATTACCGCGTTGTTGAGTATTTCTCAAACTATACCAAGGAGCGCATGGGGCTTGTTATGGGTGTAAATAACCTTATTGACATCTTTGATACTAGCTACTACCGTCACTTAAGTGGAGGTATTCTAGAAGCATTTGGAAAATTATTCTTTAAAGATCTCAAGGTATTCTTATACCCTATGAAGGATCCAAAAACTGGAGAATACACAAATAGTGATAACTTAAAAGTACACCCACGTATGAAAGAGCTTTATAAGTTCTTTAAACTTAATGGTAAAGTACTTGATATTGAAAACTATGACCCAGCAATTACAGATATTTTCTCAAGAGAAGTATTAAGAATGATTAATGATGGCGAAAAGGGCTGGGAAGGTATGCTTCCAGAAGGTGTTGCAGAGCTTATAAAGTCTCGCAATCTTTTTGGTTACCAGTCTCAAGCACTTTTAGAGGCAGATAAATAATGAATTCTCTTAATTACATAGCTATCGCCGCTATACTCTTTATGGTATTTGCTTGCGCAGAGAAGAATGCTACAAGTAAACCACAAGGAGAAACGTGGCAACTTATTGAGATGAAAAGCGGTATGGTATCGCCATCTAGTGAAGAAGAAGAGCTTCCTATGAGTCAGTCCTATGTTTTTACTCCAGAGATGAAATTTACTAAGAATCAAACTAAAGATGCGTTTACCATAGAAGCCTCTGGAACTTACACTACAAAGAAAACTAGCGAAGGTGTTTTTTATACTTTAAAATACACAGAAGGTTTACAGATAGTGGGTAGTTGCACTGGAAATGACAATGAAGAGTTGTTAGTACGCAAGGATGGAAAGCTACAGAATAGCTGGATGATGTGCGATGGGCCTCTACTGGTTTATGAAAAGCAATAATCACATAAGTACTTATAATACAAAGGGCGATACATTAAATGTATCGCCCTTTGTACTTTATATAAGCTTCGAGAACTACGCGTCTAGTAACTGGGCAGCGTGATCTTTAGTCTTAACCTTTTGTATCACATCGCTCACCACGCCTTCTTCGTCTACTTTAAAAGTCATACGGTGAATACCATCGTATTCCTTACCCATAAACTTTTTCAGACCCCAAACACCAAAGGCGTTGATTACTGTTTTATCCTCATCTGCAAGCAGCTGGAAAGGGAACTCATATTTGGTTGCAAAATTCTTTTGGCGTTTTTGAGAATCTGCGCTCACCCCTAGTAAGTGATATCCTTGCGCCTGTAATTCCTTGTAGTTATCTCTTAGATTACACGCCTCTGCGGTACAGCCTGGCGTGCTTGCTTTTGGGTAAAAAAATACGATGAGCTTCTTACCTTTAAAATCCGCAAGCTTCACCTCATTTCCATCCTGATCGACTGTTGTAAAATCTGGGACTTTATCGCCCACTTTTAATGTGTTCATCCTTTTTTAGTTTTGGCAATGCCGGAAATCTCATCCATCATTGATTGTAGTTAATTATCTTTACATAGCAATGTTATGCTTTCGCGAAAGCGTAAATTATTACACCTAGCAAAAACATAATATTATAAAGTTACGAGTTCTCCGTATTACTATAAAGAAATACGTTTAAGGTTTATGGATTACACCATAAAGAATAATTATGCTTACCCTATGAATAAACAAGAAAAGGTAGACTTTACTATAAAAACATTACAAGAACTATATCCTCAGATACCAATTCCTCTAGATCATAAAGACCCATACACGCTTCTTATTGCAGTATTAATGAGTGCTCAAAGTACAGATGTGAAGGTTAATCAAATCACTCCACTCCTATTTGAGGTGGCAGATAATCCGTATGATATGATCAAGCTCACAGTAGAAGATATACGAGATATCATAAAGCCTGTAGGACTATCGCCTATGAAAGCAAAAGGTATTCATGGCTTGTCACATATGCTTATAGATAAGTATGATGGCGTGGTACCTGCTAGCATAGAGAAGCTTACGGAGTTTCCAGCAGTGGGCCATAAAACAGCTAGTGTGGTTGTGGCGCAAGCTTTTGGTATTCCTGCATTTCCTGTAGACACTCACATACATAGGTTAATGTACCGCTGGGGCTTTACAAATGGAAAGAATGTCGTACAAACAGAAAAGGATGCAAAGCGCCTTTTTCCAGAACATATTTGGAATGATTTACATCTTCAAATTATATGGTATGGAAGAGATTACTCACCAGCCAGAGGATGGGACCTAGAGAAAGATATTATCACAAAGACCATAGGACGTAAAACAGTCATAGCCGACTATGAGAAAATGATGGCAAAAAGGAAGAAAAAATAAAACCTCGATGACTGGTCGAGGTTTTATCAAAGTTTAGTTGATGAATGCTTCAAATTTCATCGATTTATAATGCATAACACTTAAAGCCTTAGAAAAATTCAAGAGAAAATCTACAGTCTCTTGTTTAGGTTCAAATTGGTTCGTCTTATTGTGACCTGACGAGGGTGTAGTGTAAAGTTTTGCCATGCGGTTTTTGTTTGATTCTTATCAAGAACGCAAAAATGCACAGCATATTATATCAATCTGTTAGAATTATATTATTGGTGTCAATTACTTTTCTCAAATTGATAAGCGCATAACGCATTCTACCCAGCGCTGTATTGATACTTACACCAGTACGCTCAGAGATTTCTTTAAAGCTCATCTCTTGATAAATACGCATTTTGAGCACCTCTTTCTGGTCATCTGGCAGCTCTTCAATGATACGCTTAACGTCTCTGTTTACTTGATCTCGCACCATTTGCTTTTCAGCATTAAGGCTATTATCACTTAACACAGAAAAAATAGAAAACTCACCTGCATTATCAAACTTAGGCATCCTATTATTACGACGGAAGTGGTCAATAACTAGGTTATGCGCAATACGCATCGTCCATGGTAAAAATTTACCTTCTTCATTATACTTGCCCTTCTTGAGTGTTTTGATGACCTTAATAAACGTGTCTTGAAAAATATCTTCAGAAATATCGCGATCATATACCTTCGAGTATATAAAACTATATATACGTTGCTTATGTCTCGCAATGAGCATAGCTAGTGATTTTTCGTCTCCTTTGATGTAATTGCTAACGAGTGTAGCATCGTCTATTAATACACTTTTCATAAGTACTACTTTGTAGGTTAAAATTGCTAGAGGAATTCCCTTAGCCCAAAATTTTATAAAGTAGTTCTATACTATACGCAGTGTATTTGTTTGTGGATATTTTGGTAAATATATAATAAATCTGTTAACATTTGCAAAAAAACATTCATTTTGCACAATAAATCAAAAATAACGTTCAAAATGCTGCCAGCACTTGGTTTCAATAGCACTGCACTTTCGGTATCTTTGTAATAGAACTAAAGAATTGCGATGCTTATAGACGTTAAGGATGTAAATCCTAAGAAGAATATTATCATTAAGGGTGCCAAACTGCACAATCTTAAAAATATTAATGCAGTAATCCCTCGTAACAAGCTCGTTGTTATCACGGGACTTTCTGGATCTGGTAAATCTTCTCTTGCATTTGACACCCTTTATGCAGAGGGACAGCGCAGGTACGTTGAGAGTCTTTCCTCCTACGCACGCCAGTTCTTAGGCAGACTTGATAAACCTAAGGTAGATTACATAAAAGGAATTGCTCCTGCCATTGCCATTGAGCAAAAGGTAAATAGCACAAACCCAAGATCTACAGTAGGAACAACAACCGAGATTTACGATTATTTAAAGCTACTTTTTGCCCGTATCGGTAAGACCTACTCCCCTATTTCTGGAAACGAAGTTAAAAAGGATACCGTAACAGATGTGGTTGCTTATGTTTCCGCTTTCGCGAAAAGAGAAAAACTACTCCTACTCGCACCTATTCATTTAGAAAAAGGCAGAAAAATAGAATCCAAACTGCAGGCCTTATTACAACAAGGCTATGCACGTATACAAGTAAAAGGGGAAGTAAAACGTCTTGATGAAGTTGCCGAAATAGGAAGCAAACTCAAAGCCAAAGACATACTCCTCGTTGTAGATAGAATTATAAACAATCCAGAAGATGAAGATTTTATAAACCGACTTTCAGATGCTGTACAGACGGCATTCTTTGAAGGAAAGGGCGAACTTTTTATAGAAAAGCTAGTAGATAATTCTCGCCGTCAGTTTTCAAATAAGTTTGAGCTTGATGGAATGACTTTTTTAGAGCCTAATGTTCATTTATTTTCTTTTAATAATCCATACGGTGCATGCCCTACTTGTGAAGGTTATGGTGATGTAATAGGAATAGATGAAGATCTTGTAATACCTAATACTGGACTATCAATCTACGAGAATGCCGTGTTCCCATGGCGTGGTGATAGTATGAGCCATTACCGCGATCAGCTAGTTAATCGTGCCTATAAATTTGATTTTCCTATACACAAACCTTGGTTTGAGTTAACTCCAGAGCAACAACAGCTTGTTTGGGATGGTAATAAAGAATTTGATGGGCTCAATAAGTTCTTTAAATTCTTAGAATCTAAGGCATATAAAATTCAAAACAGAGTAATGCTATCGCGTTACCGTGGTAAAACAAAGTGTAACACTTGTAAGGGTAAACGCCTACGTCCAGAAGCAACCTATGTAAAAATAGGCGGCAAAAACATTGTAGATCTAGTAGAGTTACCACTAGACGAAGTAGCAGCTTTCTTCAACAGTTTAACGCTTAATGAGTATGATACTACGGTAGCAAAAAGATTACTTACAGAGATCACAAGTAGGCTTAGCTTTCTAGACAAAGTAGGACTCAACTACCTTACGCTCAACAGAAAGTCTAATACTCTCTCTGGTGGTGAGTCACAGCGCATCAATCTTGCAACTTCTCTTGGTAGTAGTCTCGTGGGATCAATGTATATACTTGACGAACCAAGTATAGGATTGCACCCTAAAGACACAGAAAAACTTATAGAGGTACTACAATCTCTCCGTGACCTTGGTAATACCGTTATCGTTGTTGAACATGATGAGGACATCATGAAAAAAGCAGATTTTATCATTGATATAGGCCCAGAAGCAGGAACCTTTGGAGGAGATGTGGTGGCCGTAGGTGATTATGATGAGATTTTAAAAAGTGATTCGTTAACTGCAGGATACCTTAATGGAAATCTAGAAATTGAAGTTCCTAAGAAGCGTAGAACTTCAAAATATTATGCCGAAGTTATTGGCGCTCGAGAAAACAACTTACAGAACGTAAACGTCCGTTTTCCACTTGGTGTATTTACCGCTGTAACCGGTGTTTCTGGAAGTGGAAAATCTACATTAGTTAGAAAAATATTATATCCTGCCATGCTTAAAGCAATAGGCGGATATGGGGAAAAAGCAGGCCAGTTTACAGAACTTAAAGGCAACTATGAGAACATTAAAACCATAGAATTTGTAGATCAAAACCCAATTGGGAGATCTTCTAGATCTAATCCTGTGACTTATATTAAAGCTTACGATGACATTCGTAAATTATTTGAAAGTCAGAAGCTTAGTAAAATAAGAAACTATAAAGCAAAACACTTTTCTTTTAACGTAGATGGCGGGAGATGTGAGACTTGTAAAGGTGAAGGTGAAGTAACAATTGAGATGCAATTCATGGCAGACGTACACTTAGAATGTGAAACTTGTAAGGGTAAGCGTTTTAAGAAAGAGGTACTCGAAGTGCATTTCAACGATAAGAATATTGATGATATTCTTACGATGACTATTGATGATGCCGTGGCATTTTTTACAGCACATAATGAAGCAAAAATCACTCGTAAACTTAAACCATTACAAGACGTAGGTCTAGGGTATGTAACACTAGGTCAAAGCTCCTCTACCCTATCTGGAGGTGAAGCGCAGCGTATTAAACTTGCAAGTTTCTTAGTAAAGGGAACAACAAAAGATAAGACCTTATTCATTTTTGATGAGCCTACGACAGGTTTACATTTTCATGATATTAAAAAGCTTTTGGCTTCCTTTGAGGCACTTATTGCAAAGGGTCATTCTATTATTGTGGTAGAACACAATATGGATCTTGTAAAATGTGCAGACCATGTTATCGACATGGGGCCAGAGGGTGGTAAACACGGTGGTATTCTAGTCGCTTCTGGAACTCCGGAAGAGGTAGCAAAAAACAAGAAGTCCTTTACAGGAAAATACTTGAAAGAAAAACTCTAGTCATTCTCAAACATATAATTCTCTCGAAAGTCCTATTTTAGTACAATGGGACTTTCTTCATTTTTTAAAAAACTTGTACAATCTACGAGTACTCCGGCATTTGATCCATCGGTGTTTAACCATGAGCTTGCCTCAAAAACAAGCTGGTCTCCAAAGGCAGGTGGTGGTGCAAATTTTAAAACCAAAACACTAGAAGTAGTTTCAGATAATGAGTTGCGCTATAAAGCCTCATCCTTCGGTAAAATTTTTAGCGGGATATTTATTTTATTTCCACTCATATTTGTTGGAGTAGGCATCACAACCACTATTAGTGACGGTTTTAGCATAGAATCTATACTTTTTGCGCTGTTTCCTTTAGTATTTATCGGTGTAGGCATATTCTTATTAAAAAAATTACACACGATAATTACTTTTAATAAGTCTACAGGATATTTTCACAAAGGCAAAAAGCAACAAATCAAAAGCCTTACTATCACAGAAGATGCAAATACCTTTAAACTAGACACCATAAAGGCACTCCAAATCTTGCCTGAAAGAGTTCGCGGCGATAAAAGTTCGTACACTAGCTACGAGATTAATCTCGTTTTTGAAGATGGCGCGCGTTACAACGTGGTAGACCATGGCCATCGTAAGAGCATAGAAGAAGATGCCGTTGCTCTTGGTGATTTTCTTGGTGTTCCTGTTTGGAATAAGATGACTGCTACTACTTATTTTTCTAAGAATATTGATACTACAAGAGCCTATGACAGCCTTGAACGAGACAATGTTGGTAACGACGAGCTACAAGGAAGTTATGACAGTAATTCAACGACTTATGCTAGGAAAGAAGTAATAGTTGAGGATCTTAATGAAGATTACGACTCAACAAAACCAAGAAAAATGTAATTAAGTACGCTTTCGCGAAAGCGTAACAAAAATAACTCATCCACAATTTTATGAAAAAACTACTGCTAATACTACTTATGATTACGACACAGTTTGCAACAGCCCAAACAGAAACAGAAATTTTTCTACTTGACATTAATAAAGCCGATAACGGAGATACGCTCACAAACAAGCGAAACATAAGTAATAATCCCGGATATGATAGTCAGCCGCAATTTTTAGCTAATGACATTATTATTTATGCAGGAGCTCGTGATGGTCAAACAGAAATTATTCAATACACACGTGGCACTACAAGACAGTTTAACAAAGCTACATCTGGTGGAGAGTATTCACCACAGTTTATGAAAGGAAAACGAGGAATATCGGCCGTAAGACTAGATCCTGATGGACTACAACGTCTTTACTCCTACTTACCTAGACAAGACAAAGCACCCGTGTTAATTAAAGATGCTGTGGTTGCATACTATACATGGGCAAATGAAGACTATATCGTGGGAGCCGATATTGTTGAGAGTAATTTACACCTCGTGATTCATAATGTAAAGAATCAAACATCTGATGACTTGAAAATCCCTGTTGGTAGATCATTTCACAACATACCAGATACAAATCTCATTAGTTTTATTGACAAATCTACAGATCAATGGATTGTAAAATCTATCAACCCAGACACTAAAAAAATAAAGAGTATTACAGAGCTTCCAGAAGGTGTTGAAGATATTAACTGGTTACCAGATGGTACGCTACTAGCTGCAAAAGGAAATACACTGCTCAGTAAAACTAAAAAATCAGCATGGGAAGTCTATCAAACTTTTGAAGACGAGGAGCTTCAAGATATTTCAAGATTTGCCATCTCCCCTAATGGTACGCAAATAGCCATAGTCGCTGCCAGAAAGGATAAGAAATAACAATCTCACTAATCAACTAAACCAACACATATCAATGAAATATTTTTGGTCATTAAGCCTATTATTACTCGTTTTTACTAGCTGCAAAAACAACTCACACCAACAACAAAAATCATCAAATCTCATTGAGGACACCTCAGAAATACCTAACTCAAAAACAGATCACCAGTTACGCCAAGTGACAAAGGCGACCATCACACCAGAATTAGACGGACTAGCGACAGATCCTGCTTGGCAAGATATAGCATGGCAACCCCTTGATCAAAAATGGTTAGGAGAAGACTATACAGCAGAGGATTTTTCTGGTAAATACAAGCTCACTTGGACACCAGAAGCTCTATATATCATTGCTGAGATTACAGATGATGTTATTTATGACAAGGAAAAAGATCCGCTTACATTATGGTGGGATGATGATTGTCTTGAGATCTTTATAGATGCAGATAATTCTGGTGGTGGGCACCAGTTTACACACAATGCTTTTGCTTACCACGTTGCCCTAGATGGAAATGTGGTAGACGTTGCTCCTGGTCAAGTCCCTACGCTATATAATAATCACGTGGAGTCTAAAATTGTAAAAACAGGAGAAAACACAATGATTTGGGAATGTAAGATGACCATTTATAATGATACCTACAAAGATGGTGGTGTTAATGAACCAAAAATTCTGGATGTAAATCAGAAACTAGGTTTTGCGCTTGCTTATTGTGATAACGACACAAGTGCAGAACGAGAAAACTTCATAGGTTCTGTAGCTGTGCCTGGTGAAGACAAAAATAGAGGCTGGATAGACGCTGGAATCTTTGGCACCATAGAGCTAGTTGAGTAATAAAATGAGACAATGAAAATCCCAAACATAGGTTTGGGATTTTTTTTTGCTTTCGCGAAAGCGTACTTCTAGCACATACATTGTTTTAGTATCTTTAAAACATAACAATTTATTAAACACTTTATAATGTTAAACACGCATACTCCTACCCTATTTAGAGCTACTAAAAGACTAACCGCAACCTTAGGTTTTATGGTGGTTATCCTGCTTTTTTCTGTAGCAACAGTAAATGCACAAACCGATGAGAGAATCTACGAAATCATAGATGCAGTATCTGAAGATCGACTACGGGCAGATGTTAAAAAACTAGCAGATTTTGGGACACGTCATACACTAAGCGACACGGTTTCAAATACAAGAGGAATAGGAGCTGCGAGAAGATGGATAAAAAGCGAATTTGAAAAGACTTCACAAAACTGTAATAACTGTCTCGATGTATTTTATCAAAGTAATCTTGTAAAAAAAGGAGATAATAACCGTATCACAAAGGATGTCATGGTTGTTAATGTGGTCGCTATTCAAAAAGGAACTAAATATCCTAATCGCTATGTAATTATGAGTGGTGATATAGACAGCCGTATATCTGATCCTAATAATTATACAGATGACGCGCCAGGAGCAAATGACAATGCGAGCGGAATGGCTGGAACGATGGAAGCTGCAAGAGTACTTTCTAAATATTCTTTTGAAAACAGTATTATCTACGTAGGTCTTTCTGGTGAAGAACAGGGCCTTTATGGTGGAAAAGGACTTGCTGCTCATGCTAAAGAAAAAGGATGGGAAATCATTGGGATTATGAATAATGATATGATAGGTAACATTGAAGGTGTAGATGGTGTTATTGATAACCGTACGTTTAGAATATTTTCTGAGCCTGTACCGCCTACAGAAACTGAGCAGCAGCGTAGAGCACGCCGTTTTTATGGTGGTGAAGTGGATGGAATCTCTCGCCAGCTAGCAAGATTTATATACAAAACTACCCAAGACTACATGCCAGAAATGAACCCTATGATGGTGTATCGTTTAGATCGTTTTGGTCGTGGTGGTCACCACAGACCTTTTAATGACGCTGGTTTTGCTGGTATACGTATCATGGAAGCTCATGAGAACTACACACAACAACATCAAGATATCCGTACAGAAAATGGCATTAATTACGGAGATACATTTGAGCATGTAAACTTCCCATATAACGCAAAGCTTACTGCAGTAAATGCAATTAACCTTGCTAGTATTGCTTGGGCTCCTCCTACTCCTAAGAATGTAGGAATAGGCGGTATCGTTGAGGCAAACGCAAGATTACAATGGGATGCCGTAGATGGTGCTGTTGCTTATAAAGTGTACTGGAGAGATACTACTTCACCTACTTGGGACAATGCACGTCTTATTACAGATGGAACTTCGGCGACATTAAAAGGGATTGTGATTGACAACTTTTTCTTTGGCGTTGCTGCTGTAGGTAAAGATGGTCATGAAAGTCCTGTTGCTTTCCCTAGCCAGATTATTAGATAACAATACATATTGATTTTAAATCATCACAACATATACCTTATGAAAAAAGTATTAATACTAAGTGCCCTTATTGCTGGTACCGCTTTCGCGAAAGCGCAAACCTCTTTTGACAAAGACATTGCCGCTGTAGAAGAAAAGGTCATAGAATGGCGCAGAGATTTTCATCAAAATCCAGAACTAGGAAATCGCGAATTCAAAACTGCCGAAAAAATAGCAAAACACCTCGAATCTTTGGGGATTGAAGTACAAACAGGAGTTGCCAAAACTGGAGTCGTAGGCTTACTTAAAGGAGACATGCCAGGTAAAGTGGTTGCTTTAAGAGCAGATATAGACGCCCTTCCCGTTACAGAACGTAATGACCTTCCTTTCAAATCTGAGGTAGTTACTTCATTTTTAGGAACAGAAACTGGTGTGATGCATGCTTGTGGTCATGATACACACACTGCTATCCTTATGGGTGTGGCAGAAGTACTGTCAAAAAACAAAGACAAAATCAAAGGTTCTGTAAAATTCATTTTTCAACCATCAGAAGAAGGACCTCCTCCAGGTGAAGAAGGCGGTGCAAAACTTATGGTAAAAGAAGGTGTACTTGATAATCCTAAAGTGGATGCTATTTTTGGTTTACACATTAATAGTGCTACTCCTGTAAATACTATAAAATATAAACCAGGTGGAACAATGGCAGCTACAGAGCGTTTTGTAGTAAATGTAAAAGGAAAGCAATCTCATGGCAGTCAGCCTTGGTCTGGAGTGGACCCTATTTTAATATCTGCACAGATTATCAACGGTTTCCAGAGTATTATCTCTCGTGAAAGTGAATTAACCGAGGAAGCTGCAGTAATTACCGTAGGTAAGATTACATCTGGAACACGCTTTAACATCATCCCAGAAAGTGCCGAAATGATAGGTACAGTACGTACACTGGATCCAGATATGCGTGAGAAAATCATACGCCGTATGGATGAAATGGCTGCTGGTATTGCAAAGGCTTATGGCGGTGAGGCTACGATAGACTGGCAAAACATGACTGTCGTAACTTACAATGATCTTGATCTTACTGCACAAATGCTCCCTACCTTACAAAAAGTAGGTGGTATAGAAAATGTGTCGCTACAGAAAGCGGTAACTGGTGGAGAAGACTTTTCTTTCTTCCAAGAGAAAGTACCTGGCTTCTATTTCTTTTTAGGCGGTATGACCGCTGGCAGTACTGAAGCTTTTCCTCATCACACACCTGATTTTGTGATTGATGAAGCTGGATTTCAACTAGGCGTTAAAGCACTAAGCCAAATGAGTATTGATTACTTAAACGGTAAATAAAAATTAGATCCCTATGAAGATATTTTTTAAAACATTAATGCCGTTTGCAGTTACTGCAATGGCGGCTACCACCTTACATTCACAACAGATTGACCAACCAATATTTAAAGATGGAGAAGCGCAAATAGTTCCTGCATTTGATATACCGTCTAGTTGGATTCGAGAGGATTTATGGGTTGAGACAGAATTTGACACAGATGGTGATGGCAAGCTAGATCGTATGCACGTAGATGTAACAAGACCCCTACAAACCGAAAGCGGACTAAAACTGCCCGTTATTTATGAGACAAGCCCTTATTATGCAGGCGTTGCAGCAAATGATCCCAATTTATTTTATGATGTAAAACATGAAATAGGAGCTCAAGAAAAACCAATAGCAAACGGAGTTGTCGTACGTAGAGGAAAACGTCCCGTAATTTCAAATTCGCTCATTAAGACTTGGATTCCTAGGGGTTATATTGTGGTACACTCATCTTCTCCAGGAACTGGACTATCAGAAGGTTCTCCTACGGTAGGTGGTGATAATGAATCACTTGCACCTAAAGCTGTTGTAGACTGGCTCAACGGTAGAGCAAAAGGTTATAAAGAAATTGACAGTAATGAAGAGGTAAAAGCATTCTGGTCTACAGGTAAAGTTGGGATGACCGGAACATCTTACAATGGCACCCTACCACTAGCTGCTGCAACAACTGGAGTTGATGGTCTTGAGGCTATTATTCCTATAGCTCCTAATACTTCATATTATCATTACTACAGATCTAACGGACTAGTGCGTTCTCCTGGAGGGTATCTAGGTGAAGATATCGATGTATTGTACAACTTTATACATAGTGGAGACGAATCAAAAAGAGCGTATGCAGATAGTCTTGTGAGAGATATTGAGCTTAAAAACGGGATGGATCGTGCAACAGGGGATTACAATGATTTCTGGGCAGGTAGAGATTATCTTAATGATATGAAGCCTATGAAAGCAGCATTATTAATGTCCCATGGTTTTAATGACTGGAATGTAATGCCAGAACATAGCTACCGCATCTACAAGCGAGCCCAAGAAATGGGTATCCCTAGTCAGATTTTTTATCATCAGAATGGTCATGGAGGTCCTCCACCTATGAAGATGATGAACCGATGGTTTACAAAGTATTTACACGGAATAGATAATGGCGTTGAAAATGATCCCAAAGCACAAATTGTAAGAGAAAACGACGCTAGAGATCAGCCTACAGCTTATGAAAACTATCCAAACCCACAAGCAAAGGATATTACATTATACTTAGGAAAAAGTACTAATGGAGCAGGAACGTTATCTACTCAAAAAGCAAAGAAACTAGCTAAGGAAACACTAGTAGATGACGCTACTGTGAGTGCTAAAGATATGATGAAGGCTTCTGCATCTCAAAACAGATTGTTGTACCTCACTCCTACTCTTAAGGATGAGTTACATATTTCTGGAACACCTAATGTAACTATTAGTGTCTCTAGTAGTAAGGAAGCAGCAAACTTGAGCGTCTACCTTGTTTCATTACCTTATGAAGAAGGGAAAGAGATTAAAATAACAGATAATCTTATCACTCGTGGATGGGCAGATCCTCAAAATTATGCCTCCATACGTAAAAGTGAACCTCTTAAGAAAGGTGAGTTTTATGAAGTGACATTTGACCTAATGCCAGATGATCAAATTATAAGAAAAGGACAGCAAATTGGCTTAATGATTTTCTCTAGTGATAGCGAGTTTACAGTACTTCCTAATCCTGGAACAGAGCTAACAGTAGATCTATCAAAAACTAAACTTACCCTACCAATTGTAGGTGGCGAAACGGCATTCAGCAATACGATTAATTAAAAATATCATTACATAAATGAAGTATACAACAACCTTATTATTTTCTAGTGTGTTACTTTTTACCGCTTTCGCGAAAGCGCAAAACAATCTAGAGCAACAAATTAATGATATAGAATCTAAGGTCATAGAATGGCGTCGTGACTTTCATCAAAATCCAGAACTAGGAAACAGAGAGTTTAAAACTGCCGAAAAAATAGCTACACACCTCAAATCCCTAGGTATGAAGGTACAAACCGTTGTTGCCAAAACTGGAGTTGTAGGCATACTAGAAGGAAAGCGTAAAGGAAAAGTACTCGCACTACGAGCAGATATAGATGGATTACCCGTAAAAGAACGTGCAGACTTACCGTTTAAATCTGAAGCAATGGGAGAATATCGTGGTGAGGCCGTGCCTGTAATGCACGCTTGTGGTCACGATACACACATCGCAATTCTTATGGGCGTGGCAGAGATACTTGCAAAAAATAATGACTTTGCAGGAACCGTAAAATTTATCTTTCAACCAGCCGAGGAAGGTGCGCCTCCTGGCGAAGAAGGTGGTGCAGAACTTATGGTAAAAGAAAATGTGCTTAAAAACCCAGATGTAGATGCCATTTTTGGCCTTCACATAGGGTCTGGGCAAGATGTAAATACTATTGCCTATAAGCCAGGCGGAATTATGGCCGCTTCACAGAGCTTTGAGATACATATAAAAGGAAAACAAAGCCACGGCTCAACCCCGTGGACAAGTCGTGACCCTATTATGGCAGCCGTAAAGATTATAGATGGCTTACAAACCATCATATCTCGTGAGATTCCCCTCACAGACGAGGCTGCAGTATTATCTATAGGTAAAATTAATGCGGGCGTACGTAGTAATATTATACCAGAAGAAACACATATAGTAGGTACATTACGTACACTAGATTATGATATGCAAACTTATATTAATAACCGTATGAAGGAAATGGTACCGGCTATTGCTGCGGCTTACCGCACAGAAGCGACCATTACAATACCTGAAGGGTATCCTATTACATATAATGATGAAAATCTTACGAGCCAGATGGTACCTTCACTAGAGAAGGCAGCTGGTAAAGAAAACGTACACGTGATAAAAGCAATTACTGGTGCAGAAGACTTTTCATTCTTTCAGAAAGAAGTTCCTGGGCTTTATTTTTTCTTAGGGGGTAAAACTCCAGGCACCACAGAGGCGTTCCCGCACCACACACCAGACTTTTATATAGATGAAAGTGGGATGCTTCTAGGTGTAAAAACGTTTGTACAAATGACACAAGACTATCTAGGGCAATAACCCCTACTCTAGCATAATAGATCGTTATACATTAGACCGTAAATAGCTATAAGTTATTTACGGTTTTTTTAAACCCAAATCCCTCGTAAACTATAAAATTCGTTGTATAACTACAAAAATAGTTGTTTAACTATATTTTTCGTTGTATGTTTGAATCATCAATCAAATCACTCGTATACAATCGCTTGCAAAGCGATACTATAAAATTGTTTCTTATGGATAAACTCACAAATAAAGAAGAACAGGTTATGCACTCTCTATGGAAGCTTGAGCGCGCCTTTGTAAAAGAGGTCGTAGCCGCATTACCAGAAGGCAATCATTACAATACAGTTTCTACCATTATAAGAAATCTGGCAGATAAAGGATATGTAGGGCATCAAGCCTTTGGAAAAACACACCAGTACTTCCCTACCGTATCTTTAGAATCCTATCGTAAGGAGTTTATGGAGACGACTACTCAAAAGTATTTTGGTAACTCGTATAAGAATATGGTTTCCTTTTTTGCCAAAGAAGAAAAGATCTCTGCAGATGAGCTTAGAGAAATACTAGCAATCATAGAAAAAAAATAAGCTTATGGAAACGCTCATACTCCTTACAAAAAGCGCCTCCATACTCGGGCTCTTCTATGTAATCTACCTAACCGTACTTTATAAAAACACCTTGTTTACCGCAAAAAGGCATTACTTTATAGCCGGTATCATTGCTGCTATTACCCTTCCTTTTATAGAATTTACACGTGAGATTGAGGTGATTATACCCTCGCAACCGCTTGTGATGACCTCTCTGGATATAAGCTCCGTAAAAACTGCACCCATCGCTGTAACATCGCAACCTGTAGAACAAGCTGTAAACTGGTGGCAGGTACTTTTCATAATATATATAATAGGTATCTGTATAATGCTCTGTAGGCTTTGTGCGCAATATATATCCTTAAGACAGCTCATTGCATCTGGCAGTCGCAGTACAAAAGGGCGCTATACATTTGTAGCAGTTACAAAAGCGATAAGTCCGTTTTCTTTCTTTTCAAAAATTGTTTACAATCCTGCGTTTCACACGCCAGAAGAACTTGAGATGATTATCGCTCACGAAAAAGTACACGCACAGCAAAGGCACTCTCTAGATATGCTCTTATCTCAAATAACGCTTGTGATACAATGGTGTAACCCCTTTGCCTGGATGTATAAAAACAGTCTTGAGCAAAATCTAGAATACCTAGCAGATCACCAAGCTATACAAGAAATTAAGAATCCAAAACAATATCAACGCACGCTGGTACAGGTCTCATCCCCCTCATTTGCCCCAGCACTTACTAATCAATTTTATCAATCATTTATCAAAAAACGAATCGTTATGATCAATACACCACAATCCCACAAAAACAATCTTTGGAGGTTATCACTTATCATTCCCGTGCTTGCGCTCTTTATGTACTCTTTTAATGTAAAAGAAGTGACTAATTATGTGGAGGAGGATAATATCGCTTTCGCGAAAGCGGAAACACCTTCTATTAAGCCAGTACGCAACAATGAATTTACAATTACAAGAAATAGCACAGCCCTAGATTTAGATAATATTGAAAAAGAAGTTGCCGAAAGATTTCCGCAGAGCTTAATACGCTTTTCAAATCGAAGAATAGCCGAAAATGGAATTATAAAACGTTTTGACTTTCAAACTAAGTTTGCTGGAGACCGTGTTTTCCATACACGTTTTAAACGCGCCAAAGATATCTCTAAAACTTGGGAAGGGTATCAAATTAGTTTTAATGAAAAAGGTATTAATGTTATAGAAAATGGAGAAAAAGGAACTTCATTTCGCATTGATGTAGATAAACTTGAGTTCTTAAACTTGCTTGGCACCGTATATGACAGAGCACTTATTAAAAATGGGGACAGCTATGAGGAAGAAAATAAAGGAAATTATCCAAGAGCATCATATAACCCACCCGTTGTGGTTAAAGACACAACACTTTTAAGCCAAAGTCCTAAAATCCAGATAAAAGATACTCTAAGAGCGCCTAAGGTTTTAAATTCTCAAGAAACTTATAGCTATATCATTACTAAAAACACAACGGATAACGAGATTGATGCACTTATTAAAGTAATGAAAGATAAGCACAACGCTACTCTGAAGGTAAGTGGCATTAAGAGAAATAGAAATCTAGAAATAGAAAAAATTTCAGTCAATCTTAAAGATGATAATGGGAATAACAAGAATTACACCTTAAAGAGCTCTAATCCTATCAACGACATTTACATATATCGCAATGCTGACGGCAGTACAGGCATGGGGAATGTTAATATGGAGAATGATCAGAGAAAAGCTTATGACAACAGGAGAGCCAGCTTGGAAAAACGTCGCAAATCAATGATAAATAGCAGAGACAGTATGCGTACAAACATGGAAGCTCGCAAGCAGGATATGCGAGCTCGTATGGAAGAACGCAGAAGCCTACAAGGAAGAGCTCAGGTAGACTCTATGAGACAAGATATGCTATCACGCCGTGACAGCATGAAAATGCAAATGAAGGAGCGACGTGAGAATTTAAAAAGCGATAGAGAAAACTATAAAAATAGCAGGCAACAAAGAGACATGCGCTACGTAACACTCGATGAAGAAACTTACTACTCTGTTGTTAGCCCTGAAGGGTCTAAGAGTTTCTATAATAGATGGGGAAAACAAATTAAAGAAGATACTCCTCTTTATCAAAAGCTATTGGATGAAGCTTCCTCGACTGTATCTAGTTTATCACAGAATAAGTTAATGGAACAATTACCTGAAGAAGATATTTTGAAATCTGACTCCTCCGATAAACCTATTATCTATATCAATGGTAAATTGCATACCTCTGGACAAATGAAAAACTTAAATCCAAATGATATCGAAAGCATTTCTATTGTAAAAGAGGAAAAAGCAATTGAACTCTATGGGCAGGCAGGAAAAAACGGAGTAATACTTGTTAAAACCAAAGATTAACTACAATCACATAATTTTAAAAGTCCGCTTTCCATCAGAAAGCGGACTTTTTTTATGCGCTGTTTTTTTCAACTTCCACTTGTGATAATTCGCTACAAAATGATGAAATCGGATTAATATGGTTAAAATGAGCCATAATTTGCCTACAAAAATTCTAAATAGCTCAAAATGTCTCTACAGAACTAACACAATGAATGGTTAATAGTATGTAGGCTAACATATATTAACCACTTTTAAGACATAAGGATTACACATTTTAACCTATGTCATTAATTTAGTTATAACATTCACGCTAATTTCATTAAAAACTTCTTTTCGATTTGTTTTACTGCGTTCAAGATGACTTCTTTGCTTCATCAATAACAAACAACGCATCTAGTAACAATCAAAAAAATCTATTATGAAAACGCAAGCAAACAACAAGCCGCAAGTAAAAACAAACAAAGTTTTAGGAATCTATACCGTATTTATGGTAAGCCTTAGCATCTCTTATATAGTTACTACTTTTTTACAATTAGGGAATTAATCACTCCGACATTCATCAATCATCATTTATCAATCATCATTCATCAATCATCAATCATTAATCATTACTAATCCATCAAAAACCATCCATTATGAAAACGCAAGCAAACAACAAGCCGCAAGTAAAAACGAACAAAGTATTAGGAATCTATACCGTATTTATGGTAAGCCTTAGCATCTCTTATATAGTTACTACCCTTTTTTACAATTAGGGAATTAATCACTCCGACATTCATCAATCAACATTCATCAATCTTTATCAATCAATTAAAAACAATCAAAAATGATCCAAATTATCATCACTGCATTAGAACTTATCTTCGGATAAATAATTGACCTCTTCACACCGCCGAGTTAAGGCCTGCTCTGTGTGTGTTTTTTAAAAAACTTACTTTAGATATAGCACGTTTTCGCGAAAGCGTATTAATCACATCCCTTCCATTCATTTCAATAGTATATTTTCAGCTACATTTGGGCTTTTATAATTTTGGCACGCTCGTTGGAGTTGTCATCACCAATCAATACCCATTGTACGATGAAAAATTTATTTCTCGCAATCCTTACTACCGTATTTGTAGTAAGCTGCAATTCGGTAAAAAAGACTACTGCAACGCTTAACAGCGGTAATTATGATGATGCCATCGCGATTACTCTTAAAAAGTTGCAACGCAATCCAGATAAAAAAAATAAGCAAGACTTTGTGCTGCTTCTTGAAGATGCGTTTGCAAAAGCATCTGCGCGCGATGCAGATCGTATTTCATTTCTCGTAAAAGAAAATCAGGAAACAAATCTTGAGGAAATTTATGAGACCTATGTGTCGTTACAAAGACGTCAAGATCGCATAAGACCTATCTTACCTTTGCAAGTAATTGACGAAAACAGAACTGCTCGTTTTGACTTTGTAAACTACACCGATAAACTTATATCTTCTAAGGAAAAGCTAGCTGCTTCCTTATATAACAGTAGCCTTGACGCTATCACTACAGCATCTTCAAAAGAGGATTATCGTACTATCTATGAGGATCTCGCCTACTTAAATACGCTTAAGCCAGGTTATAAGGACATCAAAAATATGATGGAATCTGTACATCTTAAAGGGACAGACTTTGTTGCCGTGACGTTATTTAATGATAGTAATATAGCGTTACCAGTACAATTAGAAAACGAGCTGTTAGACTTTTCTACTTATGGCCTTAACGATTTCTGGACCGTGTATCATAGCAATCCGCTTAATGAGGTATCCTACGACTACAATATGGAAGTTGCTTTTACAGAGATTAATATTTCTCCAGAGCGCATCAAAGAAAGAGAGGTGCAACAAGAAAAACTCATTAAAGACGGTACCATCGTTCTAAAGGATGAAGATGGTAATGTGGTTTATGATGAGGATGGAGAGAAAGTACTGGTAGATAATATGATTACGGTACGTTGCACGTACTTTGAGTTTATCCAGAACAAAGCTGTAAATGTAGTAGGCCGCGTGCGCTATTCTGATAGTAATACAAATCAGGTTCTACAATCGCTTCCGCTAGCATCTGAGTTTATTTTTGATCACAGATATGCGACCTACAGAGGTGATAGAAGAGCACTGGAAGATGAGCTTTATGATCGTACTCGTAATAGAGCAGTCCCGTTTCCTACTAATGAGCAAATGGTGTACGACGCTGGTGAAGACATTAAAAATCGCATTAAGGATATTATTTTAAGAAATAACAACTAGTCTTTATAAACAGATAAAAGCCGTAACGCAATGCGTTACGGCTTTGTTTTTTAGCTACTTTTGACGGTATGCAAACACTCTATAAATTTCTTGCCAAAGTTAATAAGGCAGTACTTCCCTCCTATTCAAAACGTGGTCTTGACCTTACACAAGCTACAAAGTTTCAGCTTGCGATTATCGGGTATAGAATCTGGGTTACAAAGAGAGCGTTAGATTAAATCTTTTCGGCAAGTGCTTGTGCGCTTATCGCTCCGTGGCTGTCAGAATACACAGCGGTTCCATTCTTAATCAATATAATCTGCGGGCTTTGGTGCATTACCTGAAATTTATATCCCACTTCATTAGACACTTCTCTGTACGCCTTAAGATCTAAGTAATAGATATCTAGCTGGTTTGGGTCTATATCATATTGTGCCTCTAGCTGGCGTATTGCCATACGGCTTATACCGCAAGTTGTAGAGTGCTTAAATATCGCCTGTGGCTTCGTTTCAGAATCTTTTGCAATTTGATCCAGTTGCTCGAGTGTGGTAAGTTGCTTCCACGGCATTGGTGTTTTTTCCTCTTGAGGTTCTTTATCTCCTCCAAAAATCGAATTAAATATTCCCATTCTTCAATATGCTTTTATACAAAGGTAGTCGTTGTGTCTGTGTTACGCTTTCGCGAAAGCGTAAAATAGTTCTTAAATAAGTCATAAAGTCAGTTAATTCAAGCCTTCACAGGACATTATGTCGCAATACCGTCTTGGAACAATACTTGACTATTGTCTCTCAAAAAAAGTACAACCAGAAACCATATACAAGCTCTTAACAGCAAGTAATGGTCTCTTAAAACATATGAAATGAATATTAACAATTTTACGATAAAGTCGCAGGAGGCCATACAGCGAGCACAGCAAATTGCTCAAGAGCTAGGCCACCAGCAAATAGAAAATGAGCATATTTTCAAAGCAATTTTTGAAGTAGATGAGCACGTAACGCCTTTCTTGCTTCAAAAACTTGATGTAAATGTGCCTTTATTACAGCAAATTTTAGACAGCACCCTTGAGAGTTATCCTAAGGTGTCTGGTGGTGATATAATGTTAGGGAGAGAAGCAAATAAAGCAATCACTCAGGCTAATATTATTGCCAAAAATATGAATGATGAGTATGTCTCTATCGAGCATCTCATACTCGCTATTTTCGGGACAAAAAGTAAAGTAGCCCAGATCTTAAAGGATCAAGGAGTGACTGAGAAGCACCTACAAGCTGCTATTACAGAAGTGCGCAAAGGTAACCGTGTGACCTCACAAAGTGCAGAAGAGACATATAACTCACTAAGCAAGTATGCAAAAAACCTTAACGAACTAGCACGCACAGGCAAGCTAGATCCAGTAATAGGTAGAGATGAAGAGATACGACGCATATTACAAATCTTAACGCGTCGTACGAAGAACAATCCTATACTTGTAGGAGAGCCAGGTACTGGTAAAACCGCCATTGCCGAAGGTCTTGCGCATAGAATTGTAGATGGTGATATCCCAGAAAACTTACAGAACAAGCAAATATTTGCCCTGGATATGGGAGCTCTTATTGCTGGAGCAAAATTTAAAGGAGAATTTGAAGAACGTCTTAAAGCGGTTATTAAAGAAGTAACAGAAAGTGATGGCGATATCGTACTCTTTATAGATGAGATACACACACTGGTAGGTGCTGGTGGCGGACAAGGAGCGATGGATGCGGCAAACATCTTAAAACCTGCCCTTGCTCGTGGGGAGCTGCGCGCCATAGGTGCTACCACGCTTGATGAGTATCAAAAATACTTTGAAGCAGATAAGGCCCTCGAGCGTAGATTCCAGAAGGTAACCGTAGATGAGCCAGATACAGAGAGTGCGATTTCTATCTTACGTGGTATCAAAGACAAGTATGAGACACACCACAAGGTGCGTATTAAGGATGATGCTATCATTGCTGCTGTAAAGTTATCACAGCGCTATATCACGAGCAGATTTTTACCAGACAAGGCGATTGACTTAATGGATGAAGCTGCCGCAAAAATGCGAATGGAAATTAACTCTAAGCCAGAAGAACTCGATGTGTTAGACCGTCGTGTGATGCAACTAGAGATTGAGATTGAGGCGATAAAACGTGAGAAAGATGAAGATAAGCTCAAAAGCCTACGTGCAGATCTAGCAAACCTCAAAGAGGAGCGCAACGATCTTAACGCGCAGTGGCAATCTGAAAAGGATATTGTAGAGAGAGTACAAAATGCAAAACAAGACATAGAAAACTACAAGCTAGAAGCCGAAAAAGCAGAGCGCGAAGGAAACTATGGCCTGGTAGCAGAGCTACGCTATGGTAAAATAAAAGAAGCTCAAGAGCATCTTGAGGAGCTACAAAAGGATCTTGCAAGTCAAGCAGATACTTCGCTTATTAAGGAAGAAGTAACCAGCGAAGACATTGCAGAGGTGGTTGCAAAATGGACGGGAATCCCAGTACAAAAAATGCTACAGGGTGAACGTGAGAAGCTACTCAAGCTAGAAGACGAGTTGCACAAACGTGTGGTGGGACAACGTGAGGCTATTGTTGCCGTAAGTGATGCCGTACGACGCAGCCGTGCAGGTTTACAAGATCAAAAGAAGCCAATTGGTTCGTTCTTATTTTTAGGAACAACCGGTGTAGGTAAAACAGAACTTGCAAAGGCACTGGCAGAGTATCTTTTTGATGATGAGAATGCGATGACGCGCATAGATATGAGTGAGTATCAAGAGCGTCACAGTGTGAGCCGTCTGGTGGGAGCGCCTCCAGGATATGTGGGCTATGATGAAGGTGGCCAGCTTACGGAGGCCGTGCGACGTCGCCCCTACTCTGTGGTATTGCTAGATGAGATTGAGAAGGCACACCCAGATACGTTTAACGTATTATTACAGGTGCTTGATGAAGGTAGACTTACAGATAACAAAGGCCGCACTGCCGACTTTAGAAATGCCATTATCATTATGACTTCAAATATGGGTAGTCATATTATAAAAGAGCGTTTTGAGGCTATTCCAGATGTAGATGCTGCAATGGAGTCTGCAAAGGTAGATGTGCTAGGATTATTAAAACAAAACATACGTCCAGAGTTCTTAAATAGAATAGATGACATTGTAATGTTTAGTCCGCTTACGCGAAAAGATATACGTGATATTGTAAAACTGCAGTTCAAGGGCATTAGAAAGATGCTCTCACAGCAGAATATCACGCTAGACGCAACAAAGCAAGCTATAGACTTCCTTGCCGAAGCAGGTTTCCAGCCAGAATATGGTGCAAGACCTGTAAAACGAGCAATGCAGCGCGAGGTGCTTAACCAGTTATCAAAAGAAATTTTGAGCGGTAAAGTAGCATCAGACAGTGTGATACTCGTAGATTCCTTTGACGACAAACTCGTCTTTAGAAACGAAGGAGAACGCACAGGAGAAGAAGAATAAAGATTGATTGATTGATGATTATATAAAGTGGATATCTAGCAATAGGTATCCACTTTTTTTTTGTGGCCTGAGTGATAAGTTTTTAAGGTTGTTTGTGCGGTGACGAATACACTAATAAGTGTATATTTAAACAATCAATTAAAAAACAATCAAAATAGGCACATCATAAAATAGAGCACTCGCTTTGTGTGGTGACCTTTTGGCCATAATTTGAGAAAACAGAATGTCAATAAGAACAATAGTTAAACGAAAACTTTGGGCATCTTCAGGAGGCTTCTGCGGAAAACCTGACTGTCATTCTGATTTATTTCCATTTTTTGAAAGTGGTAAAATAACCAACATAGAAGAATTAGCTCACATCATTGGACAAAAAGAAAAAGGTCCAAGAGGAGATAATTCTCTACCACTTGATGAACGTGATGAATTTGATAATATAATATTGTTATGTCCAACCTGTCATACAATCGTTGATAAAAATCCAATGTTATTCCCAAATGATACTATCAAGCAATGGAAATCTAATCACGAAAAAAGTATTGCTAATATTTTTAAAGTTCCAAAACTAAACTCACGAGATGAAGCAAATAGGTACTTAAAACCATTACAAGCTGAAAATAAAGCAATTTTTGATAAGTTTGGACCACATTCTGAAAATGCAATAATAAACCAGATGGCAACCGAAATAATGTGGGAAAAGCTTGCCATCCAAAAAATATTGCCGAATAACAGAAAAATCGAAGCATTTATTGAACTAAATCAAGATTTACTAGAAGGTAACGAGTTCGGGTTATTCATAGAATATAAACTACATAGAGATGGGTTTGAGTACAATAAAATTTCAGGAGATGTGAATTCAACTGTTCCTACTTTTCCTAATGGATTTGAAAACATATTTAGATGAGAGATAAAAATAAACAGGCAGTTGCTACTTCAAGTAAAATATTCTTTGAAAATGGAATGAAAGGTCATAATGCAGTAGCTAGTTTAACTGATTTAGGAAGTGATTTATACATAATTAAACGAACTGGAAATAGGTCTGATTTAAAAATTATAGTTGCTGACATTTATATAGCTGGTGAGGCAGAAGTTCACGGAATAAACCCAAACTTACAAGAAATTGATTGTATTGTATTAGTAGGATTCTACAACCGATATTCATTAGCTGCAAAAGATTTAGCTAAATCTATGAATGTTGGACTTTTTGACAATAGAGATTTTTTTGGAGCAGTTAATTTTACAGGAAAAGCTTTAGTCAATTACGAGAAAAAGAAGAAAAAAGATGATTGATTTAAACATAAAGCGCAAAGAACATTTTGATTTATACCTTTTTGGTTCATCATTATATTCAGATACACCATCTGATATTGACATAGCTATCATTTACGATAAAAAATTTATAGATATTAAACAGGCATTAAACTATCGTTCTGAAATATTAATTTATTTAAATACTGAATTAGAAATAAAAATTGACACTATTCTTCTTTCAAAAGAAGAGGAAATAGAGACAGAATTCCTGTCAAACGCAAAACATAAAAAATTATAAAAACTACCACCAACAAAGTTCTGAGTTAAAAAACAAGTCTACTTCGGCTACGCTTAGCACAAGCTTTTAAGCTAATTTTGATTTATAATTCACATCGCAGAGTCCTCTCCAAATTACCCTTTCGCGAAAGCGTCATCTTTCTTAAATACTTGTAAATAAACAATCAATTAAAAAATAATAAAATAGGAATATTAGAAGTTCCGATAACTATCGGGAGATGCCCTTGCTTTATGTAGTATCATGTTGGGATGCATAATCACTCAGCAAACTGATAAAAACTCTTTTTGTATATTTGATGAGTTAACTCAATTAATATGGATATTCAATCAACAAAAATAGAATTAGTAAAAACTATCTTAGCGATAGAAAATAGTGATTTTATTCAAAAAGTAGCTGACTTTGTAAATGCTGAAAAAGTTGATTTTTGGAATGAATTAACTACTTCTGAACAAAGTGAAATTAAAGAAGGAATTAATCAGCTTGATAGTGGAAAACGAGTTTCTTTTGATTCATTCTTGAAAAGGATTTCTTAATGAAGGTATTCTTATCTGAATTAGCAGAAAGAAAACTCCTGATACTATCCGAATATCTTTTAGAAAATTGGAATTCAAAAACACGTGATCAGTTTATTGAAAAGCTAACTGAAAAAATTAAACAGATATCTTTTCAACCAGAAAGCTGCCCTCAATCCTCAGAACTCAAAGGCTTGTATAAGTGTGTTGTAACAAAACAAACTACCTTTTATTATAGAATTTCGACAGGACTAGACGAAATTGAAATCATTACAATTGTTGATACAAGACAAAATCCTGACAAACTAAGAAAGGATATTTAAAAAACAACTCACCATACATCGAACTGCTGCGGCTAATCGCCAAAAAGCGCACGTCTCAATTATAGAGAGTTTAATATTGGTTGCAACCGACAGAACAATGGATGAAGCGTCCCGATTACACCGAAAATTGAAAACTGTATGATGCACACTTACACAAATAAGTTTAAATTAATTAAAAATAAAAACAGGCTTACTAGCAGTTCCGATAATTACTGGAGTTGCATTTGCTTTATGTAGTGGTCTGTTGGAAGTAATATGAAGAAAATATTAAAATATCAATTAATTTTGATTCTAACTCTGCTTTCTTGTCATTCTAAAAACATTAAACAAATGAAATTAGTGAATAAACAAATGGCTGAATATTCATTTTTGAAAGAAATGTATGAGGATGAATATTTTCCAAATTACCTTGTTGATAAAGGAAAAGATATTCTGATTGATTTATGTAAGGAGATCGAAATTAAAAAACCACAAACTCTTGAAGAACTATATGCTTTGACTCATAAGGCAACGGATAGATTTAACGAATTACAAGAAGAGTTTTACGAAAATGATAGTGAAATAGAAACTGCTGCAAGAGAATGTATCGCTATAGATTTTCAGTTCATCTCTAGATCATACGGTTTTGAAGCTGATATTGAAGATTTAATTGCAACTAGAGATTGGTAATCTAATATGTAAGTATCTGACTTCATTATTGGTATAAAACCTAAAATCAACCCTAACCCCTATTAAGGCACGATAAATGTATATAGGTGCGTGTTTGATAGCAATAGCTATCTTTGTAACACATACCTATGATGATGAAAAAAATACAATGCTTATTTATACTCTTCTTTGCGCTAGCGCTTAACGCGCAAGACAACTACTACGTTTTTCAAGGTGACACCTATAATGAGGAGGCTTTTCAAGCCAAACTAAAATCTATTGAGGAGGTTTATGGTGCGCAAGGAAGCTGGAAATACACTAAAGCCAACTTTAAAGTTCGCCATTCTCGTGTGCGACAAGACTCAATTATACAAGAGGTCGAGGTAATGCTTTCGCAATCTAATAGTGCTCCTTTAGATATCAATGTAGGAGTAAATGGTTTAATCAATAAACCCCTACCCGACTTTCAGTTGCAAGATCTTGCAAACGGGCTTAAGTCTAAGGAGAGTTATAATGATAAAATCACACTCATTAACTTGTGGTTTACAAGCTGCCCTCCTTGTATCGCAGAGATTCCATATCTCAATGACCTTAAAAAGCAATATGAGGATCGCGTAAATTTTGTAGCCATCACTTTTGAGCCAAAAAGCAAAATCGACGCTTTTTTAACTAAGAAACCTTTTGATTTTGAGCACCTAGTAGATGGTGCCAGCTATTTAAAGCAAGATTTAAAAACAAATACCTATCCTAAACTTGTATTTATGGATCGTAGTGGTACCGTACGTTTTGTAGAAAATGCTGTAATGGCTCAAGGAAGAGGTCCAGCCGCAGAGGTTACAGAAATCCTTAAGGAACACCTAGATTACTTACTCGCAGATAACTAATGGAAAACACTGTAGAACCAACTCCAGATTATTCCCCACTTGAAGAAAAACTCAACATTTGGACGCATGGTTTTGGTTTTGTAGCAAGTATTATTGGTTTGGGTTTTTTATGCTTTCGCGAAAGCGTCTCAACCACAGCAACCGTTAGTCTTATCATTTTTGGAGTTAGTATGTCTGTGTTATATTTTGCCTCTACAGCTTACCACAGCGCCGTAAAACCTATACGTAGAGCTAGATTAAAGATTTTTGATCATGCGGCTATCTACGTACTCATAGCAGGGACATATACACCATTTACACTTGTAACTCTAGAAGGAAGTACTGGATGGTGGATTTTTGGGATTGCTTGGTCTATTGCTTTATTCGGAACAATATTAAAACTCTTCTTTACAGGTCGATTTGATATCCTTTCTACAATCCTTTATGTAGCGATGGGTTGGCTTATTGTTTTTGCATACAAACCATTACTAGCAAACCTTGATCCAGCGGGTGTACAATGGCTATTTACAGGAGGTATTTTATATACGATAGGTGCTATTCTTTACAGTATTTCTCGTATACCTTATAACCATGCTATTTTTCATGTATTTGTCTTGGTAGGTACAGCCTCTCACTTTATTGCAGTGTACAATTACGTAGGAGTTTAAACCTTTCAAAATCATATAATAAAAAATGCCCCTCAATGAGGGGCATTTTGATTGTTAATAGTAAGGGATCTACAATAGCCTAGTTAAAGATATAACGTAGTCCTAGTTGTGCTTGCCATCTGTTTAAAAGACTTGCATCTGTTCCAAATGTTTGTGTAAGCTCTTCGTTGAACGTGTATGTTGGTACACCGTCTGCAACACTTACACTTACTGGCTGTACGCTGTTAGGTTGCTCAACAAGTCCCCAATCAGAATTGATAAAGTTTCCTAAGTTAAGAACGTCTACACTAAACTGGATTGTGTTTTTCTTTCCTTTTACATCAAAATTGAAATCTTGTAATAAACGGAAGTCAACACGGCTTCTCCATGGTGCTAGTGCTCCATAACGCTCTGCATATCCACCTCTGTTTTCGCTCAGGTAATCATCCTGCTCGATGTACTGGTTAAATGCTGCTGCTTGTTCTGGTGTAGCAAAATTTTGCTGTGCTACTTCTCCAGCAGTTGGGATGTAAATAAGATCGTTAAAGTTACTTCCGTCACCGTTGATATCACCAGCATATGTATAGTTAAAACGTCCTCCTCTAGCCCACTCTGCAAATGTAGAAATGGTCGTAGCAAACTTGCCATCACCATACTCGAACTTCTTTGAAGCTACAGCAATAACTCTGTGCTGATCTCCATAACGTGAGTTTGATAACACCGCGTCATTTGCATTACCACGTATTGCATTTGCATTAAAAGCATCACCTGTAATCTCTGCATCAATAGAGTTTACATTTTTAGAATCTAGGTAGTTGTAAGCAAGACTTGCATAAAGTCCGTTACCAAATGATTTTTCTGCTTTTAACGTAGCATTAATGGTACGACCATTATCAGAGTTTGTAAATACATACGCATTTGTAGGTCCTCCAAAAGCATTAGTAGAAAAATCTGAAGCTTGATAGATAGGTCTGTTATCTACACCTTGTAATGTCGCAGATGGATTATCAAGTGCCCAGTTCTGAACGTGTGCAGCATTAAGATCTTTTGTGTAAGAGAAGTCTCCTGTAAGTACCACACCATTATCTAGGCGGTAATCTACACCTATGTTAGATCTCCATACTTGTGGCCATTTGAAATCTTGATCTACCGTCTGGTAAAAGAAAAAGTCAACTCCTTGTACTTGGTTACCTAACCATACAAAAGGAAAACGACCTGTAAATATCCCTGTTCCTCCACGTATTTGGAAAGTCTTATCTCCTTCTACATCCCAGTTAAAACCTAATCTAGGTGAGAATAAGAATCCATTGTCTGGAAGTACTGTACTATCTAGAAGAACATCTTCTCCAGTTGATGGATCTACATAAACGTTATCTGGTTGATAATCTTGTATTTTTCTTTCGATATTCTCTTGAATCTTATCTTCTGTGTCAAAATATAATGGCTTGTCAAGACGTAGTCCTAATGTAAGCGTTAAATCTTCTGTTGCTTTCCATTGATCTTGTCCATATAGAGAGAATTGCCCTACGTTAGTCTCAGCAAGTGCCCAACCCTGTGGATCACCAATAGCTAAACCATTATTATCATTGAACGTTTCCTCTGCAGATAAGAAAGTTCCTTGATATTGGTTTACTAAGAAATCTTGAAAAGCTACAAGATCAGTTTCTCCAGTTGTATCATTTACATAATCTGTATCTAGTACTCCATCACCATCAAAATCCATATCTTGATCAATTGATACACTTCCAAATAAATCAAAACCATATCCAGTTAGGTTAAATGAGTTGTAAAAGCTAAACTTCTCAAATGACGTTCCTAAAGTAAATGTGTGACTTCCAGAAACAATATTCAAGTTGTTTGTGATTTGAAAAACTTGTTGCTCAAGTACATTTGAAATTGAGAATGGCTCATGACCAGCTATGATATAGTTTTGACCTCCTTTTGTAATGTTTATAGATGGACCTGGAGTAGAAAAAGGCTTTCTAAAATCATCAAAGAACGTATAACCTACTTGTAATTTATTTGAGATGTTACTAGCAATATCGCTGTTCCACTCAAACTGGAAAGAATCTATGTTGTTATTAATTTCATATCCTGCATTTTCAAACTGCAATGTAGACTGGCTTGGCCCACGTAATGCGATAGCATTTGGGTTTGCTGGATTTTCCTTAGAAGAACGTAGTAAATTGTAAACAAGTGCCACACGGTTCTTGTCATTCACGTTCCAATCTAATTTAAAAAGTGCTTTTGTAGAACCTGCATCAAAGTTAAAACCTTCATATCTTCCTGGCTCATAAAAAGAACCGTCTGCATACTGGATACTTCCTAGTGCCGCAGAAACAGCATCAAGATCTGCTGGTAATACACGTGACTCATTAATAGCCCCAGTATTTCTGTTAGGTGCCCATGGAGCTCCAAGATCTGATCTAGATTCCTTTTCAAAGTTTGCAAAGAAAAATAATTTGTTTTTGATGATTGGTCCTCCTATAGAGATACCGTAAGTATTCTGGCTCTGATCTGCTACAAAAACATCATCTCCAGCAACTTTACCTCCTGTGAGATCTTCATTTCTGTAAAAACCGTAAACAGTTCCTTTTACTTCATTAGTACCACTTTTTGTAACAGCGTTTACAGAAGCTCCTGTAAATCCAGATAATGTTACATCATAAGGAGCAGTACTTACTTGAATTTGCTCAATAGCATCAAGAGATATAGGTTGAGAACCTGTTTGCCCTCCTGGCGTTGCTGCATCAAGTCCAAATGGGTTGTTAAAAACCGCCCCATCAAGACTAAAGTTGTTATACTGATCATTACGACCTCCAAAAGATCCGTTACTAGAAGCACTAGGCTCTAGACGGTAAAAATCTGCTGCAGATCTCGATATTGTAGGAAGTGACTTTAATTGTCTCTCACCTACATTAGTCGCTGCACCTGTACGGCCATCACTAAATGTGTTATTACGAGAACCTGTAATTACTACTTCTTCTAGCGCATTGCTATCTTCACTAAGAGTTACTTCAACGTTGTACGTTTCACCTAAGTTAAGATTTACACCTGTAAACTCTTGACTTTGGAAACCTACATAACTCATGGTGATTGTGTATGGTCCACCCACACGTAAGTTTAATAGACTAAAACGACCGTCGAAGTCTGTAATAGCACCATACCTTGTACCTGTAGGAGTGTGTACTGCAAGAACGTTTGCTCCCGGCAAAGTCTCGCTACCTCCATTTACTACTCCCGAAATAGAGGAAGTAGTTACTTGTGCCTGCAAACTAAAAGCGCCAAGTACTACGATTAAAAAGAAAAAATTTTTGAACATAAAGTTTGAATTTGTTTCCCGTAAAAATACTAGAGTAAATCAAGGTAGACGCTCATTTTAGTAACATTTCTTTAGCATTTTCTTAACAATTGTTAAATACTTTTTAGGTGCGCTTTCGCGAAAGCGTAAAATCATCACAAACAATATCGATAAAACCTCATTACCAACATGTTATCAATCCAAAATATTCTAAAAAAACTTATTTAATTCACAAACAACAATTACACATGTACTCTATAAAAGATGATAACTCATGAATGAATAATTATCTTTGCAGTCTATGACAAGTAACCAAAAAACGCAAAAACAAATCCTTGCCAAGCTAGGGATTAAGACGCTCAATGAGATGCAAGAAGCAGCTCAACTCGCAATACAATCTGCAAACGAGGTGATATTACTATCTCCTACGGGTACTGGTAAAACACTCGCTTTTTTATTACCTGTAATAGAGGCTCTTGATCCTAATTGTGAAGAAGTGCAATTACTTATAGTAGTACCTTCTCGAGAACTTGCTATCCAAATAGAAAATGTAGCTCGCAATATGGGAACTGGTTATAAAATTCATGCAGCTTATGGTGGGCAAAGCTTTAATACAGATAGACAAGCCATAAAACATCGCCCAGCCATTTTAATAGGCACCCCAGGAAGACTCGCAGACCATTTAAGAAGAGAAACATTTCCTACAAATCATATTAAAACGCTAGTTTTAGATGAATTTGACAAATCACTAGAAGTAGGCTTTGAAGGAGAAATGACAGAAATACTTAGTTTTCTCCCAGCTTTAGAAAAGAAAGTACTTACCTCTGCTACGCAAGGAATAAACATCCCTAAGTTTGTAGGTCTTACTTCTCCTGTAGAAGTGGATTACCTGCATCAAGGTGGATCTAAACTTGAATTAAAAGCAATTGTATCGCCAGAAAAGGATAAGCTTGATATGCTTGTAAAGGCCTTGTGTCACCTAGGCGATCAGCCAGGGATTATATTTTGCAATTTTAAAGGAACTATCGCACGTATAAGTGAATACCTTAGTGATCGCGGTATTGCTCATGGGACTTTTTATGGTGGTATGGAACAAAGAGAGCGTGAGCTGTCGTTACTTAAGTTTCGTAACGGTACACACCAATTACTACTTGCTACAGATCTTGCAGCCCGTGGTATTGATGTGCCAGAAATAAAATTTATACTTCACTACCACTTACCTATTCATGCAGAAGAGTTTACGCACCGTAATGGTCGTACAGCTCGTATGCAGTCTGAAGGTACAGCATACGTATTACACTGGAAAGATGAGAAACTTCCAGAGTTTATGCCACAAATGGATGAAGAGTTCATACACGATAAAGGAATTCCTGATGGATCACAGTGGCGAACTTTAGAACTTTCTGGAGGACGTAAGGATAAGATTTCTAAAGGTGATATTGCTGGTTTCTTTTTTAAAGAAGGAAATATAGATAGAGCACACCTAGGAACTATAGAGGTTAAAAATTTGCAATCATTTGTAGCCGTACACAAAAGTATCGCAGAAGAAATGATAAGAAAACTTGATAACAAGCGACTAAAAAAGGCAAAATTAAGAATACAACACGCCTAGAGAAGCATTTTAAAATAGAAAAGGATTGTAAAAACTACGTTTAATAACTAGTCTTTACAATCCATTGTTATTTGTAACCCTTAGGTTATGAGAATTACTTCACTTCTACAAAGCGAGCAAACCATTTATAAAGATCACCTCTAGTGATCACAGCACCCTCGCTTATAAGTTTAAACTTATCTGCATTACGATCTGCACTGTAATCTTTGCTTGCACTCATAAAGACAACATCATCATCTCCTAAGTTTTCTTTGAGCCATGCATAGCCCTCAGCAGTTGTGATGTCTATATCTTCCTTATTGATTTTTACAGCAATAAGTGACATATTATTCTCTCCTAGTAAAAATAAATGCATCTGGTTAGGAGATATGTGCTCTAGGTACTGTGCTTTAGTAAGCACGCCTTCCCAAACGAGATCTGAAAAAACATCAATTTCCTCTTCGGCTACTTTAGGTTGCTTTTCTTTAATTGTTGCCCATTCTTCTCCAGTTATAGATTGCGTGGCTAGAAAGTTTATAAACTCTGGCTTTAGTTCTTCTAGTTGTTCTTTTGTAAGGCGAGCGTATTTCATTGTTAATCACTTTTTCGCGTAAGCGTATTAAAAATTGTATTTCATAAAAAAGCCGTCCTTACGGTTGTAAGAACGGCTTTTTATATACTATCTAATGACTTAGTTAGCCTCTGCTACTACGTCAAAAGGAAGTGTAGCTACCACATTCTTGTGGAAACGTACTTTTGCTTCATAGTTACCTAAGCGCTTTACAGTATTTCCAGCGATAGAAATAAATTTCTTATCGATAGAGATACCTTCTTTTGCTAGGTATTCTGCAACGTCTGCGTTGTTAATAGATCCAAAAAGTTTGTCTCCATCACCAGTTTTTGCACTAATCTTAACTTCAAGTCCGTTAAGTTTATCTGCTTGCTTCTGTGCATCGTCCACAAATTTTTGTTCTTTGTGAGCGCGTTGCTTAAGGTTTTCTGCAAGTACTTTCTTTGCGCTAGGCGTAGCAAGTACAGCATGACCGTTAGGGATTAGGTAGTTTCTACCGTATCCGTTTTTTACTTCTACTAGATCGTCTGCAAATCCTAGATTCTCAACGTCCTTCTTTAATATAAGTTCCATCTGTTATCTAGTTTCTATTTGTATAAATCAGTTACATAAGGCATCAATGCAAGGTGACGAGCTCTTTTTACAGCTACAGACACTTTACGTTGGTACTTTAAAGAAGTTCCTGTAAGACGACGTGGTAACAATTTACCTTGCTCGTTTACAAAACCTGCTAGCCAGTCTGCATCTTTGTAATCTACATACTTGATACCAGACTTCTTAAAGCGACAGTACTTCTTTGCTTTGTTAGTTTCAATGTTAAGAGGCGTAAGATATCTGATATCTCCGTCCTTCTTTCCTTTTGCTTGTTGTTGTAAAGATGCCATAACTTACGCTTTTTGCTTTTTTAGTTTTTCACGTCTTCTTTCAGCCCACGAGATCGCGTGCTTATCAAGTGCTACCGTTAAGTAACGCATCACACGTTCGTCACGGCGAAAAGCTAGTTCGTAATCATTGATAGCTTGTCCATCAACAGTAAATTCAAGTAAGTGGTAAAAACCACTTTTCTTGTTTTGGATAGGATATGCAAGCTTTTTTAAGCCCCAATCCTCTTTACTAATCATCTTAGCACCCTTTTCTTTAAGAAGTCCTTCGTACTTCTTTACTGTTTCCTTTATCTGATCATCAGATAAAACGGGATTCAAGATGAAAACAGTTTCGTAATGGTTCATATAATATGAGTTAAATTAAAAATGAGTGCAAAAGTAATGATTTACTTTTAATATTCAAACAGCATATTGTTTATAAATTGTAAAAAAAATGACATTACATAGAGCAATTAATTTCTAGATATAGCTTTCGCTAAAATTTGGACATAAAACTAGTACATAATAAGGACAATTATAATAGTTCTCAGCAACAAAATATATCTTAAAAAATTTAACTTTGTAGTCTGCAAATCAAATACTTACATCGGATTTTAGCTTCTTTACCACCTAACTAATCGTCAATAGTTAAATTTTTACCGTTTAAATAGTTAAAATCACTTCTTCTTATGAGAATACAGGAAAAATCATTCGACCAATCGCACAAATAACCGATGAAAGTCATGTTTTTGTTGGTAAATAGGTTATTTTTGCCTAATATTGATATTCTTAACCTTAACTAAATATTAATTGCTGTGGAAGGAGTACTATTAGACTGCGCAGTTGTAGACGATTCAAGTTTGCAACGTCTAGCTATCGTAAAGATGATCAATGATCATCCCAACTTACGCTTAGTTGCCGAATATAACAATGCCATAGAAACGAAAAATGGACTCATAGAGACTAAAGTAGATTTACTTTTTCTTGATATAGAGATGCCTATTCTATCTGGATTTGACTTACTGGATGATCTTATACATAAGCCACAAATTATATTTGTGACAGGAAAAACAAAATACGCTTACAAGGCTTTCAACTATAACGCAATCGATTACTTACGTAAACCCCTCACTAAGGATCGTTTTACAAATGCGGTTTATAAAGCCATAAGCTTACACAAACTTAAAACTGAAGGCGCTGTAGAAGATGATGATTATATCTTTGTAAAGAGTAACCTTAAGAAAAAGAAAGTGATGCTCAATGAGCTTAAATATATCACAGCTCTTGGAGATTATGTAAAGCTGGTTACAGTGCACGACCCTATTGTTGTACTTGCAACAATGAAATCATTTGTAGCACAATTACCGCCAGAACGCTTTATGCGTATCCATAAATCCTATATTATTAATATAGACAAGGTAGATAAATATAACAGTAGAAATATTGAGATAGATGGAGAAAAAATCCCTTTATCAAGGCATAAAAAATCTGACCTTATAGATGCACTTTCGGCGTAAGCGGATGGTGAACGAAATTTATATTTTAAATGAAGAATCCCGCTCTATGAGTGGGATTTTTTTTTGTGATCTATGATAATTATCAAGTGTTCATAGCGTTCTACAAAAAACACATTTTATTTTTGAAAATTCTCTTCCATTTATTATTGATAATAGGTCTTACAGTTATTACCCAAATAGGCGGTATAGTTTATATACTCACGCTATTAGTATTTCAAAAAGCAAAGAACAAAACATTTTTAAAAGGCTCTACCCTATTTATTTTCCTGTATTCCATCGCCACCTTCATTGTTACACCTACTCTTGCGCCGATTTTTGGCCGAGAAAAGATTAAAGAAACAGCTGTTCTAGAAGCACATTCCTTCTTCTACAAATTTGCTAATAGAAACTACGTCAAGCCAGAGCTGCAAGAGTTACTTGATAAAACCTCAAAGAACTATACTAAGAACAATAAAAATATGAAGCTCATTCATCTAGACGCCAGCTTTCCATTTTTTAATAAATTTCCATTACTACCTCATTTAAGTCATAACGATGGAAAAAAGATAGATATCTCTCTCGTTTACCTAGACGCTAAGGGAGAGCTCACCAATAAAAAACCGTCAATAAGTGGATATGGTGTATTTGAAAACCCCACAATAAAAGAGCATAATCAAACTTTAATCTGCCAACAACGTGGATATTGGCAATATGATTTCCCTAAATACCTAACCTTGGGAACTATAAATAAAGACATTACATTCTCAAATAATGGCACCAGAAATCTAGTTGTTGAATTCCTAAAAAACAAAAACCTGAGCAAAGTATTTATTGAGCCTCACCTCAAAAGCCGATTAAACCTCTCTAATAACAAAATAAGATTTCACGGCTGTGGCGCTGTTAGGCATGATGACCATATTCATATTCAAATAAAATAGTCAAGCCGTTAATAACAATCTACATCAATTACAAGTCGGACGCTTCTGTAAGGCCCTATCGCATTAAAGCTGGTAACCACGCGTCTTATAGCTTTCTTAGTCTCTAAAAGTTTCTGCCTACGACTTATTTTTATTAGCACATTACGTCTATACTGATTACGTATTCGCGCTACAGAAGGGGTCTCAGGCCCTAGAACAGCATCCGAGCCCAGCGTTTGCCTTAGTGCTTTTGCGAGCCAGATACTAGCCTCTTCTATTTTTTGATAATCCCTGTGCTTTAAAGTTATACGTATCAACCTATGAAAAGGTGGATACTTAAAGTTACGACGCTCTTCTAATTGCTCTTTGTACATCTCCTCAAACTTATTTGCAGAGACCTGCTGTAAGATTTGATGGTAAGGATTATACGTCTGCACAAGCACCTTCCCTTGCTTTTCTGTTCTCCCTGCCCTACCCGACACTTGTGCTATGAGTTGATAGCTGCGTTCATGCGCTCTAAAATCAGGAAAATTGAGCATGCTATCTGCATTCATAATCCCCACAAGAGTGACATTTCTAAAATCAAGGCCTTTAGTAAGCATTTGTGTACCCACGAGAATATCAATTTGCTCTTGCTCGAAAGCTGTGATAAGTTTTTCAAATCCATACTTCCCCCTAGTAGTGTCAGAATCCATTCTTGCAATAGATTTATCTGGATACAACTCTTTAAGTTCTAGTTCTATCTGCTCTGTCCCAAACCCCTTGGTGGTAAGCTCTGCGCTACCACAAGCCATACATTTTTGCTGTAAGGCAATATTGTAACCACAGTAATGGCAACGCAACTGTGACCTGTATTTATGATAGGTAAGACTTACATCACAATTAGGACATTGTGGCGCATGACCACATGTGGTACATTCTAATATAGGTGAAAAACCTCTACGGTTTTGAAAGAGAATTACCTGCTCTCCAAGTGCTAGCGCATCTGTAATTGCACGTATTAACGTATCAGAAAAGTGACCCGTCATCTCACGCTTCTTGCTTTTCTCCTTAATGTCTACAAGATTAATCTCAGGCATTAAAATACCTCCATGTCTTTGTTTTAAAGACACGTAACCATACTTTGCCTGCTGTGCGTTATATACTGTTTCTATAGATGGTGTTGCAGATCCTAGCAATACTTTTGCTTTAAACATTGCGCCTAGCACAATTGCAGCATCACGAGCGTGATATCTAGGTGCAGGATCGTATTGCTTAAAACTACTCTCATGCTCCTCATCTACTACGATAAATTTTAAATCCCTAAAGGGTAATAAAAGTGCACTACGGGCTCCTATAATAATTTGAGCTTTATCAAGCTTTTTTAATACATTATTCCACACCTCTACTCGCTCGTTTACGGAGTACTTGGAGTGAAAAATAGCTACACGCTCACCAAAATATGTTTGCAACCTGGCAATCAACTGCGTGGTTAATGCTATCTCTGGGAGTAGATAAAGTATTTGATCACCAGACTCTAGCATCTCCTCAATAAGCTGTACATAGATTTCTGTCTTCCCAGAAGCAGTAACGCCATGTAATAACGTTACATCTTTAACTTCAAAATGACTTTTTATCTCCTCATAAGCCGCCTGCTGATACTGATTAAGAATCTTGGTTTCAAAAACTTCACCATCAAATCCTATACGGTCTTGACGCTTCTGATAGGTTTGAAAAATTCCTTTATCTACAAGCGCCTTGAGCTGACTAGCAGTAGCGCCAGATGCTTTTTGTAAATCCTGAGATGAGATAGGTTTGTTTGTTTTCGCTTTAAGCGAAAAAAATGTGAGCACCATCTCTCTTTGTTTTGGAGCTCGGGATAATTCTTCTAGCACGGTAGTAAGCCCCTGCTCGCCTTCATATGCTGGCGCAATAGTGATAAATTTTACAAGCTTAGGTACGTATTGCTCATAAATCTCTTCTTGCATCTCAATCACCCCTTGATCAATTAAACGCTGTATAGAAGGAAGGATCTTTTTCTTATCTAGAATATCCATCACCTCATGAACCTTTAATTCTGAACGATGCTGCAATGCTTCATATATAAGAAATTCATCATCCTTAAGTGCTGCCTCATCAATAACAAGTCCATCTTCCTTAAGCCTTATCACCGTCTCACTTTCTAACAAAAAAGCCTTAGGGAGTGCCGCACGCATCACCTCTCCTTCGGTACACATATAGTAATCTGCAATCCAACTCCAGAATTTGAGCTGTTCCTCAGTGACTATTGGGTCCTCATCTAGAATTTGCTGGATTTCCTTGGCTTCATAAATTGTAGGAGCCACCTGATGCTTATTTTTTACAATAGAGGCATACACTTTCTTTTTACCAAATGGCACAGCAACCCGCATCCCTTTTTGAATATAGTTATACTCTGCCTCAGAGACGAGGTACGTAAACGTATTCTCTACAGGGATAGGAAGTATAACATCAATAAAATAAGACATAGTAAATTGTGATAAGAAAGTATGAATATACAAAGTTACAGAAGCAGATCAAACGTAAGAGCTAATCGTAGATAAAAAGAATAGTATGTTTGTACATACGCTTTCGCGAAAGCATAAAAAAAGCCGCTTCTCAAAGAAACGGCTTTCAATTTTAGACAGCTAGATTTCTAGCTTCTTATCCACTGCTGTGTTCTAAATAAGAATGCAATATATCCTCGTACGTTTAAGATGTTTTTATCATCCTCGTCAATCCACAGTTTGGCCTTGTATTCCTTTCCTTTTTCTGGATCAAAGATAGTTCCGCCCTCATATTCATCATCATCTTTTTCTAAATTCTTAATGATATCAAGACCTATGAGCGGCTTGTTGTAGTCCTCACCTTTACAGTAAATACAGGTCTTATCGCGGTCTGCAGGATTTAATATATCTATAATCTTACCAAACACTTTTCCATCCTTTTTATAGATTTCTATAATAGACATCGCCTCACCGGTCTCATCATCTATAGTTTTCCATTGTCCAAAGATAGTTCCCTGTTGCGCTTGTGTGCTCACTGCAAAAAATAGCAGGATAAGTAGGGTTATGTGTTTTTTCATAATTCAAGTTTTAAGGTTCTAAAATTAATGTGACTTATAGAGAGATTATAATGCATAAAAAATGGCGAATCACAAGTGATCGCCATTTTTAATATGATTGTGATAATTAGTTTTTACCTAACATCGCCTCTTTAAGATCATCATCTGCTGGGTCGTTACCTAACCAGATCCCGAAAAGAGCTTTCTTAAAATCAAGACCTGCAATAGATCCTACTTCTTTTCCGTTTTTGTAAACTACTGTTCCTTTTCCTTTGATATAAGCGATATCAAAAACGTTTGTTTTTACAATCTTATCACTAAAAAATCCTTTGAACTGCTCGATTTTTGCATCTAGCGAACTAGTATTTCCGTCCATTGAAGCGTCAAAGCCGTCATCTACAGCTCCTATCATTTTCTTACTAGAAACCATCCCAGAAACGATGTGTAATTTAAGGGCCATAGTCTCATCTGCATTAATAATTGCTGCAGCATCACTATTTTTTGACACTAAGTACAGTCCACCAGCATAAAGATCAAATACGACTTTCTCCCTCATGCCAGCACCATTAAGTGCAAGTTCTGTACCGCCCATGGTTACAGAGTTAGGTAAGGTTGCATCTCCTACTACTGTTTGTGCCTGACTAACTGTAAGACTACATACTGCTACTAAAGCTAATAAATACTTTTTCATAATTTGTGTGTGTGTGTGTGTGTGTGTGTGTGTGTGTTACTTAATTTGAATTAGGGTTTTTATGTAAAATTCGTAATTTTTGAAGGGTAGCGTTAAGCTCATAGCCCAATAAAATCAAATTTGAATTTAACCAAATATAAAGCATCATTATTAATAATGCACCAATAGAGCCGTACAACTCATTATATGTGCCAAAATTATCAATATAAATACCAAATAAATAAGTAGTTATCATAAATAATATTGTTGTCATCAATGCTCCTGGTGAAAAAAAGCGGCTTTTACGGCCTTCTTTAGTTCCAAAATAATAGAGCGTAGCAATCACCGAATAGATCATTATGATTAAAAATAGATTCTTACCTATTCGTAAAAGTGCGATATCCATATCATTACTCATAAAATCCCGCTCTTTCAAGGAGTTAAGTAATAATTCAAAATATATCACTACTGATATAGTAGTAACCAACAACAATGCCAAAATAATTGAAGTACCTAAAGCCACCGCATACTGCCTAAAGAAATTGCGGCTAATCTCATTGTAATGAGAACCCTCAAAACCGCTAAAAATAGCATTAACACCATTTGCAGTTAAGAACAAAGCAAGTAAACCAGCAAAGGAAGCAAGACCCGCCCTCTCATTTTGAGAGATATCTATAATTATAGGCTTAAAGAAATCTAATGATTGTGCGGGGATAAGCTCGTAGATAAAAGCCATAAACTTAATATCAAAATTTTCTATGGGTACGTACGGCACTAAATTGAGTAAAAATAGTAATGCTGGGAAAATGGCCATAAAAAAACTATAAGCAATAGAACTTGCACGAGACCCTAGAGCCCCCTTAATAATCCCGTTAAAATAAGCACGTAGCAAGTATAGCAGCGTCATCCCTTCAAAACCAGGAATTACAATACTATCCAGCATACTTACAAGCCAGCAGAAAGGCTTGAACCTCATTAAACGTTGTTCTATTGTCTTATCTGATGCCATTAAACTGCTTTCAGACTAAGATCTAAGTTGTAAACAGAGTGCGTGAGCGCTCCACTAGAAATATAATCTACACCGCAAAGAGCGTAATCACGTATCGTCTCCTCATTAATACCACCAGAGGATTCTGTAAGACATTTATCACCTATCAATGCAACTGCAGTACGAGTATCTTCATAATTAAAGTTATCTATTAGAATACGATATACATGCTCATGATTTTCAAGTATTTCTTTAATCTCTTCTAGACTTCTAGCTTCTACTATAATCTTGAGATCTCGTTGCTCTTCCTTTAGATAATCAACTGTTTTAAGAATAGCTTTTGTTACCCCACCTGCAAAATCGATGTGATTATCTTTAAGCATAATCATATCATACAACGCAAAACGATGATTCTCACCACCACCTATTTTTACAGCCCACTTCTCTAGTGCTCTTATTCCTGGTGTAGTTTTCCTTGTATCTAGAATTTTAGTATCTGTTCCTTCCAAGAGGTTTACAAAAAACTTGGTCTTTGTTGCTATAGCACTCATACGCTGCATAGCATTCAGTACTAATCGTTCAGCTTTTAGAATGCTTTGGCTTGATCCAGTGACATAAAATGCTATATCTCCATATTTTACAGCGTCTCCATCTGTTAAGACATCCTCAACTTGTAATGATGGGTCTACGTAGGCAAATACCGCTTTCGCGAAAGCGCAACCTGCAAGAATACCTTCATCCTTTACAAGTAGTTTTGCTTTTCCAGTGGCGCTGGCTGGTATACATGCTAGCGAACTATGGTCCCCATCGCCTACATCCTCTCGTATAGCATTTGCAATTATACCCTCTATCTCAATCTGAAATTGTGCTTCTGAAATCATAAATCTTTTATTCCTTTTATGTAAAAATAAGCAAAAGGTAAAGCTTCTTAGTTCTGTAAGCTAGTTTTGTATTTTTACCACATGAATATTAAACTTCTCTGCGTAGGCAAGACCGATAATAAACAGTTGCAAGCACTGATAGACACCTATACTAAGCGTCTCAATTTTTATGTAAAATACACTATCGAAATTCTCCCAGATATTAAAAATGTCAAGAATCTTAGTGAGCAAGAACAAAAAAACAAGGAGGGCGACCTTATTTTATCTAAAATAGGACCTTATGACCACCTAATACTCTTTGATGAAAATGGCAAGACCTTTTCAAGCGTTGGCTTTTCAAAATTTTTACAAAAGAAAATGAATAGCGGTATCAAGACACTCGTCTTTGTCATAGGTGGGCCTTATGGATTTTCTCAAGAGGTGTATACAAAAGCTCAAGGTAAAGTATCGCTGTCATCTATGACTTTTTCTCACCAGATGGTACGACTATTTATTACTGAGCAAATCTATAGAGGTTTTACTATTTTAAAAGGAGAGCCCTATCATCATCAATAAGAACAATCTATAGAATTAGAATGACCCCCCACAATTAGCCTGAGTTAATAACGTTAATTATAAAACGGGTTTAACCTATATTTATGAGCATATGTAGCAATATTATTGCTGCTAGATGTTATTTTTGCAGTTAAAATACGAATACAGTTTAATGGGATCACAATCAGGTACAAAAAAGAAAAACAGGCTGCAATTACTGCACCAGTACTATGTGTACACTGGTTTTTACACTTTTTTAAAAGATGCTCTTAAAAAAGCGCTCCCGCCTATTCTATTTGTAGTAGCCGCTATCATAATTATACACTACTTTGTAATCGACCTTAATACGGCACTACAATATGTAATAGACAATTACTCTAATGTGCTCGTGCTTACCTTATTCTTTGTTTCAGAATCGATACTCGGTATCATTCCACCAGAATTATTTATTGCCTGGAGTGATAAGACTAGCAACCCTATTCTATATTTAAGTCTCATCGCAATATTATCATATGCCGGAGGTGCGGTGTCCTACTTTACTGGAAGAGCTGCTTTAAAGATCCCATCTGTTCACAACTACCTAGAAGTAAGAATGGAAAAGCACTTAAAAAACGCTCGTAAATGGGGAGGATTTTTAATTCTCGTAGGCGCTTTACTCCCGCTTCCTTTTGCAGTGGCCAGTCTTGCTGCAGGTATGATTCGTTTTGAGTTTAAATATTGGGCTTTGTTTGGCCTTGCTCGTTTTGTAAGATATGCAATATATGGGGCAGCAATCTTTAGCCTTGTATCTTAATGAAACTTGTTTTTGCCACTCATAACAGTAATAAGCTTCGCGAAGTTCAAGCTTTAGTTCCCGACCATATTACCTTACTCTCTTTAACAGACATAGGGTGTACAGAAGAAATTATAGAGGACGCCGACACTATAGAAGGCAATGCCTTGCTTAAAGCAAATTATGTCCTTTCAAATTATGGGTATGATTGCTTTGCAGATGACACAGGTCTTGAAGTAGATGCACTAGACGGCGCGCCTGGAGTTTATTCGGCTAGATATGCTGGTGAGCAAAAAAATGACTCAGATAACATGAACAAGCTCTTGATCAATCTTGCTACAAAGCAGGAACGTGGAGCACAGTTTAAAACAGTTATCGCTTTCGCGAAAGCAAACAAAACAGAAACTTTTACAGGAATATGCAGAGGTCATATTACTAAAGAACGTCACGGTGATGGAGGTTTTGGCTACGACCCTATCTTCAAACCTGAGGGCTATAACGCTACATTTGCTCAAATGGCACCATCTCTCAAAGGAAAAATAAGCCACAGAGGCCTTGCTGTTGCAGCGTTTCTAGAATTTCTCCATAATCAGAAATAACATTTTTACTGATTACCTATCATCATATAGATTTATATAGTACTTTTGCAGCTTGTAAAACCTCAGGGTGAGGTATTGCCACAATTTTGGCACGTGTTGATCGAAGCAATTGGTTTATAAGTCGTTGCGCTTCCTATACACGCTAACACTTATAAATACTATTGTCATATGACATTTGATGAACTAGGCCTAAATGCGCCTTTACTCCAGGCTATTGCCGATATGGGATTTGAAACCCCATCAAAAATCCAAGAAGAAGCTATCCCACAACTACTCGCCGAAGATCGCGATATGGTTGCTCTTGCTCAAACAGGAACAGGAAAGACAGCTGCTTTTGGTTTTCCACTATTACAAAACATTGACGCTACAAGTAAGACTACACAAGGTCTTATTATAGCTCCTACTCGTGAACTTTGTTTACAAATTACAAACGAGATGAAACTGTATGCAAAACACATGAAAGGTGTGCGCGTTGTTGCAGTTTATGGAGGAGCAAACATACAAGAACAAGCACGTGAGATTTCTCGCGGAGCACAAATTGTAGTAGCTACACCTGGACGTATGCAAGACATGATGCGTCGTCGTATGGTAGATATTACAAAATTAAGCTACTGTGTACTTGATGAAGCAGATGAGATGCTTAACATGGGGTTCTATGAAGATATTACAAATATCCTTGCAGATACACCAGAAGATAAACTTACATGGCTTTTTAGTGCAACCATGCCTAGAGAAGTCGCACGTATAGCCAAAGAATTTATGGTAAACCCGTTAGAAATAACGGTAGGACATAAAAACGAAGGTGCAAAAAATGTTTCTCATGAGTACTTTGTAGTGCACACTAGAGATCGTTATCAAGCACTTAAAAGACTTTCTGACGCAAACCCAGATATTTTTGCGGTAATCTTTTGTCGTACAAAACGTGATACCCAAAAAGTTGCCGAGCAGCTTATAGAAGATGGATATAACGCTGGAGCATTGCACGGAGATTTAAGTCAGAACCAGCGTGATCTGGTAATGAAGAGTTTTAGAAATCGCCAGATACAAATGCTAGTAGCTACAGACGTGGCTGCACGTGGTATTGATGTAGATGATATTACACACGTTGTAAATTACCAATTACCTGACGAAATAGAAACATACACACACCGTTCTGGTCGTACTGGTCGTGCTGGTAAAACTGGTACTTCGCTAGTTATTGTAACTAAAAGCGAAATGCGTAAAATCAAACAACTTGAGAAAATCTTAGGTAAGAAGTTTGAACAAAAAACCATTCCAGACGGAAAGGAAATCACGCAAGTACAATTATTTCACCTTGCAAATAGCATCAACACTACAGAGATTAACGACGAGATTGATGCTTATCTTCCAGAAATAGAAGAAGTATTAAAAGACAACACAAAAGAAGAACTTATCAAAAAAGTATTTTCTGTTGAGTTTACACGTTTCTTTAATTACTACAAGAAATCAAAAGATCTTAATCAAAATGCCATTGGAGCAGCTAGAGAGCAATCTGGAGACTCTACTCGTTACTTTATAAACGTAGGTAGCAAAGATGATTTTGACTGGATGAAGCTTAAAGACTTCTTAAAGGAAGAATTAGGATTAGGTCAAGACGGTGTTTACCGTGTAGACTGTAAAGATGCCTTCTCATTTTTTAATACAGATACTGAGCACAAAGCACGTATTCTAGCTCACTTTGAAAACTATGAGCTTGACGGACGTCGTGTAAGCGTTGAGGAAACTCAAGGTGGCGGTGGCCGCAGCGGTGGCGGAGACAGAAGACGTAATGGTGGCGGTGGCCGAGGTCGCAGCGGTGGTAGAGATCGTCGTCGTGGCGGTGATGATGGATTTAGATCTAGTGGTCGTAGCGGTGGCGGTGATCGTCGTCGTAGTGGCGGAGGATCTTCAGACAGAAAACGCAATGACCGTAAATCTAGCTATGGTGATGATCAAGGAGGTCGCTCTAGAAGTAGATCAGACAGATCAGACAGATCAGAGCGTAGACCATCTACTCGCACTCCAGACAACAGGTCTGAAGGAAACAAGAGCCCATTTTCTGGCAAAAGACGCCGTAGAAGCTAGTCTACCGCTTATTATATGTTAGAATTATTGTAAAAAAATAGATTTGGTATGATTTTCCCTATGGATTGTATAAATTGCCTTACCATATGAAGAAGATCATACTAAACCTACTTTTATTCGCTGCCGTGGCAGTAGGATATGCTCAAGAAATAGATAACACATCTACACCACCCGAAGCTTCAACAGAACTAGAGGATGGGTATATAGATGGAAAAGTATTGAGCAGTAGCACAGATATTACCTTACAGAACGTAAATATCCTCAACCTCTCTAATTTTAAAGGAGCAACTACAGATAAGTACGGTAAGTTTGAAATTAAAGCTGAAGTTAATGACACCTTATACTTCTCTTACCTAGGATACAAATCTCTCAAAGTACGCGTAAGCGGTGACTGGATTAAGTATGGGGATGTAAAAATCCAAATGACCGAAATAGGAATTGCACTAGAAGAAGTTGTCGTTCAAGAATTAGAGCTTACTGGATATCTAGAAATTGACGCAAAGAAAGTCCCTATTTATAGCAATCAGCGATACAGTATATCTGGATTAAACTCTGGTTATGAGGTAGGCAAAAGTCAGCCAGGCGCGATATCACGAGTCTTAAGTTCTATTTTTAATCCCGCAGATTTTCTTTATAATATTTTTAGCAGAAAGAAAGGTCAACTTCGCAAGCTTAGGCAAATGAAGGAAGATGACAAAGTGCGCAACTTACTAGAACGTAAATTTGATCGAGAAACCCTGAGTGCTCTTTTACAGATAGATCGTGTTGATATAGACGCCATACTTAAAAATTGTAGCTACTCAGATAATTTTATCATGAGCGCAAATGATCTTCAAATCCTCGATGCAATAAGTGAATGTTATGAGGAGTACAGAGTGCTTCAGAAAAGAGATTAACAATCATTTTATATAAATAAACAATTAAGCCCGCTCTATAGCGGGCTTAATTGTTTTATACTGCGATGTGTATTTACTACGCTTTCGCGAAAACGTGACTCTACAATGCAGCTAACACTAATTCTGGGTCTGCTCTAAGCTTATAATCTTCTGCAAGAAAGTGATAAGAAATCTTTCCACTTTGCTCAATAATATATGTTGCCGCTATAGGAAGCTCATTTTCATCATTACCTTGACTCTCTAAAAGATCAATACCAAATTTTCCATATAATTCTGCAAGCGCCTCTGGAAGTTTAAAAACCAAATTGAGTGATCTTGCTAATTCGTTATTTTCACTGGTAAGGACTTCAAAATCTAGCTGATTTTTCTCCTTAGTAGATAAAGAATTATCTGGTGTTTCTGGTGTGATTGCAATAAGCGTTGCACCTTTCTCTTTAATTTGCGGCAATACTTCCTGAAAAGCTTTAAGTTCTAAATTACAGTAAGGACACCAGCCACCTCTATAAAAAGTAAGCACTACCTTACCTTTTTGTAATTGCTCACTCAGACTAACAGTTTCACCTTGTGCATTTGGCAACTCAAAGTCTGGAAATTGATCTCCTGTCTTTACCGCATGCTCCAACATATTTGTAGCCTTGAGATCTTCAATGGCTTTTCTCATTATATCCTGAGCAGCGCCAGGGTGACGTTTTACGCTATTATCTGCTAGCTCTTTTAGTGATTCAGTAAGTTTCATACTATGATGTTTTAAATTTCTCTGTTGTTCTATAAAAATAGATCAACTTTACACTTATTGACAGCTAATGTATTTGTAATTCAAATTTTCGCGAAAGCGTATCACTCCCCTCTTGCCTCAAGAAATCGCTGCTCAATCCCCTCCACATCCTTAATCATCTTGCGCGTCCACGCTAGTTTTTTATCAAAGAGCTCTTGTTCTGTAAACTGCCAGCCCATGTTTGATTGCTTAAGTTTTGTCATAATATGCTGCAGGGTTATTGCTGCAGAGACAGAGATATTGAGACTTTCTGTAAATCCCACCATAGGAATATAAATAAAGTCGTCTGCCATATCAAGTACAGCCTCACTAAGCCCCTCTGTCTCGCGACCAAAGAAAATTGCCGACTTCTGGGTAACATCAAAATCTTCTAGACGGTGAGCATCTTTATGAGGTGATGTAGCAACAATTTTATAACCTTGCTCTTTTAAGCTATGTATACATTGCTTAGCACTACTGTGACGTTGTACATCTACCCACTTTTGAGCCCCCATTGCAATCTCACGATCTATCCTCTTTACATTAACCTCCTCAATCACATGCAACTCTTGCACCCCAAATGACTCACAGCTGCGTATTACAGCACTAGTATTATGTAATTGATATACATCCTCTACCGCAACGGTAAAATGATTTGTGCGCTCTTTGAGCACCTTATCAAATAATTGAACACGTCTTTCTGTAAGAAATGATTGTAAATATGCTAGAAGCTCTTGATCCATGATTGTTGTTTACACGCCAAAGATACTGTACTTTTAAAATGCAAAACAAACAAGCATGTCTAAACAACAAATAGCTGTACTCTCTGGAGCAGGAATAAGTGCCGAAAGCGGACTCAAAACCTTTAGAGATGCAAATGGTCTCTGGGAAGGTCATGATGTGATGGAGGTCGCTACCCCAGAAGGATGGCGCAATAATCAAGAACTAGTATTGCGCTTCTATAACGATAGAAGAAGACAGCTTCTTGAAGTCACACCTAATGATGCGCATAAAGATCTTGTACTACTAGAGAAAGATTACAATGTGACAATTATCACTCAGAATGTAGACGACCTGCATGAACGCGCAGGCAGCACAAATGTGATGCACCTCCACGGAGAGCTGCTCAAAGTGCGTAGCACCAAGGATAAAAGCAATGTAAAATCATGGACAACCGATTTGCATAAGGGAGATTTGTGTAAAAAAGGCTCACAGTTGCGACCCCATATTGTTTGGTTTGGTGAAGAAGTACCTCTTCTAGACAAAGCAGCAGAAGTTGTCAGTAAAGCGGACTATATAATCATTGTAGGAACTTCTATGCAAGTATATCCTGCGGCTGGACTCATAGACTTTGCAAAAGCTAATGCTCAAATTTATTTCATAGACCCCAAACCCGCAATAAGTCAAAGAGATCGCCTTACAATCGTACCAGAAATAGCTTCAACAGGAATAAAGAAGGTTGTTGAAACCTTAATGAATCTAACTTAACCAATGACCTTATCCGAACTTTATGATGAACTAGCGTATGTAAATCACTCGCGAGAGAAACGCGCATATTACGCACAATTAATCACAAATGAACCTGGTCTTATGGAGCTCGTTCTAGAAATTCTATTTATGGTAGATGACACTAGATCTCCCAAAGCAGGATGGATAGCGGAGTTTGCAACCAAAGAAGACATCACAACCATTCTTCCACATCTTGAGTTATTTACAACTAAGATGCATACTGTTTATCAAGATGCTGCACTGCGACCTGTGAGTAAAATCTGTGAGGAGCTCGCTATCTCCTACTATAAAATGAAGAACCCACAAACGAGAGCCTCCCTAGCCAGAATTCAAAGAGAGCGCATGGTTACCACTGCTTTTGATTGGTTAATAACTGATCAGAAAGTCGCTATTAAAGCGTATTCTATGACTACATTATATCATTTAGGAACAGAAATTGACTGGGTTCACAGAGATTTAAAACGCATCATGGAAGATGGGTATGCCACTGGTAGTGCAGCTTTCAAGGCAAGATGCAGACATGTAAGCTCATGGATAAGTAAGCGTAAAAAAAATTAAATCCCGCTGAGACATAAGCGATGTCTATAAAATAAAAGATATCTCAATAATTTATTGATATTTTCGCAAAGCCACGCTATGACGCACAAACTACTTATCGCTACCATCACTTTACTTACCATAATAAAAGTAAAGGCTCAGGATGTACAACCTTACGAACTAGAAGCTAACTATTTTTACGGCAGTATATTAAGACATAATAAAGATGTCTCCTCCCTTATCACCGGGCATCCAGAAGGACTCATTCTCAGCTATAATAGAAAGACTTATGGACTGAAGGAGTGGGAAAGGCTGTATAATTATCCAGACTGGGGATTCACATTTGCATATCAAGACCTAAAAAACGAAAGTCTAGGAGATACCTATAATGCTCTGGCTCACTACAATTTCTATTTCTTGAATCGCAAGCTCATGTTTAGAATAGGCCAAGGAATTGGGTACACTACAAATCCTTTTGATTTGAAAACTAATGTAGAGAATAACGCATATGGCTCTCGTTTGTTTAGCGCAACACTCGTAATGCTTAATTACAAACAAGCTATCACCCCTGCACTTTCTTTTCAAACGGGACTTACTTTCTTGCACGGCTCTAACGGAAACTTACGAGCACCCAACACCAGTACAAATACCCTCGCTTTTAATGCAGGATTCATTTACAAAGATCAAGCTGTTCCAGAATTGATTCCTAAAGGAAAAAAAGTATCATACAGAGAGCCTATTCACTATAATCTAGCCATAAGCGCTGGAGTCAATGAAAGTGATTTTATAGGCTTAGATAGAGAGCCATTTGTAATAATCTCTGCGTATGCAGATAAGAGATTGAGCAAAAAAAGCACTGTTCTTGCTGGTGTAGAGGCTTTCTTTTCGAAGTTTCTCGATAATGAAATTGAATTCTTATCTGTGGCCTTTCCTAACCGTGGGGTCACCCGAGACCAAGACTGGAAACGCGCAGGAGTCTTTATTGGTCATGAGCTACACCTCAACAATACAGCATTAATAACACATGCGGGATATTACCTTTATTATCCATATGATTTTGAGGGAAGATTTTATCAACGCGTAGGACTTAAACGCACCTTTGGCAAAAAATACTTTGGTAGCGTGTCTGTAAAAACCCATGGAGGAAAGGCAGAAGCAATAGAATTTGGATTAGGCATAAGATTATGAGTTTACAAAGACAAATAGTACATTTTTTAAGTACGCTTTCGCGAAAGCGCAACCTCATCCTACTCCTTCATATCGCACTGCTATTCTCTTGTGATACAGAAAATGCAAATGATTGCTTACAAACGGATGGTGATATCATCACTTATGAAATTGAATTACCTGTGTTCACAAAAATCCAAATGGAAGATGACATTCGTGTGATCCTAAAACAAGGATCTGAACAACAAGTAGTTATTGAAACAGGCGAAAATCTTGTATCAGACCTATATTTTGAAGTGACCGAGGAAACACTCGTATTACAAAATAATAATAGTTGCAATATTTTAAGAGAGTATGGACGAACGTTAGTTACAATAACGTCCCCTAACATTAATTTTATAAGGCAAGCATCCTCCTTTGACATAGAAAGTGAAGGACTTCTGACCTACCCATCTCTCACGATATGGAGTAATACAAGCCCAAACGGTATCAATATAGACGATCCTAATAAAAGTGGGAACATCTATCTGAATCTTGATGTATCGTCATTAACAATATCTGCAAATGGTTCTAGCAACTTTAAAATATCTGGTAGAGCAGATCAAATGAATATCAACTTTAGTGATGAGTTTCCACAGTTTGATGGGAGAGACTTTCTAGTGGATGATATCCAGTTTAGACACACAAGCGCCGCAACGATGGTGTTTAACCCCATAAACAGTCTCAAAGGCACCATACACGCCACAGGTGATGTAATTGCTTTAAAGGAACCACCTTTAGTCGAGGTAGAAGTGCTATTTACGGGACAACTTATCTTTGAAGACTAAAAAGTATTTAATTGTAGAAAACATTGTATCTTTTAATCAGTAATAACAATAAACTTAAATAATGGTAAAAGCAAAATATCAAAACGTTCTTGACCTAGGAGAAAAACTTAACATCCAGAACGGAGATGTAAAAGAAGAAAATGGAGTACTTCACGTAACAGGTACTGCAACAAATCAATATGAGAAAAACCAACTTTGGGATGCTATAAAAGCGGCTGGAGGAGAAAATCCAGGTGACATTGTAGCAGACATTAAAGTTGCAGACACATCTGTTTATGCACGTCATACAGTTGCGAGTGGAGACACACTAGGCAAGATTGCAAAGCATTATTATGGAGATGCAATGAAGTACAAAGAGATTTTTGAAGCAAATAAAGACATCCTTAAAAACCCAGATGTTATACATCCAGATCAGAATCTTGTGATTCCTAATCTAGGATAATATTCAATAACAACATTGAATTACAATCATAAAAAAAGCTCCCAATTCGGGAGCTTTTTGCATTTTAGTCTAATCTAAAAATTCTACACTAAGTATTTAAAATCAAATACTTACAATGATTATATAAATCAATAGTTTATATTCTAAAATTATCCTAATCCTGAGATGTAATTTCCATAAAGATCATTAAAACGCATCCCTGTGGTGAGTTTATATTTGCTCAGTTTCTTATATTCTACAAGTCCAAAAAGGATAAACTCTTTTAAGAAATAGCGGTCCTCCTCTACTGTTTCGGGCTGATATTTATTTACGAGTTCTTCTAAAGGAGTAATGCTGTCTAGCATTAATTTGTATTCTTTGTCAGTCAAATTATCTTCAAGTTCAAAACCACTTTGCTCAAAGAACCAAGCCAAGACATCACCATAAGGATCTTCTTGATTATCCTTTACAAGCTTTTCGATCTTTGGGAAATAATCATCAAAAAGTGAACGCGTTGCATCACCTATAAGAATTTTTGCAACCTCATCTGCTCCCTCTTGTTCTCCTTCATATACTAATTCTACCTTTCCGGTAATCGCAGGAATTATACCCATAAGATCAGAATATCGTATTGTAGTAGTTGTATCTCCAGATAATAGCATACGACGCTCTGCTGTACTCATTAAGTTTTCAAATGCAGTTATACTCATACGTGCACTTATACCACTCTTCTCATCTATATACTCGCTCTCTCTAGCCACAAAACCTATCTCTTCTATAAGATCTTTTACTAGATTAGGTACGTGTACTTTAGTTTTCTGGCGCTCGTCAAGATTTGCTTCTTGATCTGTTATAGTACGCGCGATAGCTACTGTTTCTGGATAGTGAGTGAGTATTTGAGAGCCTATACGGTCTTTAAGCGGTGTAACTATGCTACCTCTATTTGTATAATCCTCTGGATTTGCAGTGAATACAAACTGCATATCAAGCGGTAGTCTCAATTTAAAGCCGCGTATTTGAATATCACCTTCTTGTAGAATATTAAACAAAGCCACTTGTATACGTGCTTGTAAATCTGGCAACTCGTTGATTACAAAAATTGACCTGTTTGCACGAGGAATCATTCCGTAGTGTATCACACGATCATCTGCATAGCTTAATTTAAGGTTTGCTGCCTTTATAGGATCTACGTCACCTACTATATCTGCCACAGTTACATCTGGTGTTGCGAGCTTCTCTGCAAAGCGCTCAGATCTATGTACCCAATCGATAGGTGTGTCATCTCCTTTTTCCTTTATAAGCTCTGTAGCAAACCTCGAGATAGGATTAAGCGGATCATCATTAATTTCTGATCCTGCTACTACAGGCATCCATTCGTCAAGGAGATTTACCATTTGACGTGCAAGTCTAGTTTTTGCTTGACCACGTAGCCCTAATAAATTGATATTATGTTTACTTAATATGGCTCTTTCTAGTTCTGGTATAACCGTATGCTCATAACCGTGTATACCTGTAAATGTAGGTGTACCGGCTTGTAATTTTGATATAAGGTGCTCGCGCAACTCTTCTTTTATACTTCTAGATGTCCACGATGCTTTTTTAAGAGCTCCAAGTGTTTTTATTTCTGTATGATTCATAGCTATTCTTGTTTTACCTCATCTCACAATGAGGTATCTATTCTTTTTTTTTTACAATTATTTTATTCTTTTCTTTCTGTTGCTTTCATAATCTTGAAAGATCATCTCCCCTAGACCTTGCAGTCCTGTATAGAACGCTTTTCCTTGGTTTGCCTCAGTAAAATTATCTACAAACTGTTGCAGGTAAGGATCATTTGCAATCATAAATGTTGTGATAGGTATATGAAGCTTACGTGCTTGTCTAGCCATACTGTAACACTTGTTTACAATATACTCGTCTAGTCCATTTGGGTTTTTATAGTAGCGCCCGTCTTTAAGCTTTATACAAGATGGCTTACCATCTGTAATATTAAAGATCTGTTTATTTGAGTTACGCTTACGTCTCAAGATATCCATAGCGAGATTAAGACCTGCTACTGTGTTAGTGTGATAAGGCCCCACTTGTAAATACGGTAAATCCTTAATTTTAATAGGCCAGGCATCGTTCCCATATACAATTATATCTAAAGAGTCTTTTGGATACCTCGTTGTGATAAGCTGTGCAAGTGCCATCGCTACCTTTTTGGCTGGAGTAATACGATCTTCTCCATAGAGTATCATACTATGCGATATATCTATCATAAGTACGGTACTCATCTGTGCCTTAAAGTGGGTTTCTTCTACCACGAGGTCGCTTTCGCGTAAGCGGAAATCTTCTGCACCATTATTAATTTGGGCATTACGCAAACTTTCTGTCATAGAGATACGCTCTAGCCCATCACCAAAACGATACTCGCGATAATCACCAGTATGCTCATCTCCTCTACCGTTAAGTTTTGACCTATGGTTACCCTGAGAGCTCTTTTTAAGCTTACCAAAAATTTGATCTAGGGCTCTCTTACGTATGGCGCGCTCTGTCTTTTCTGTGATAGCCGTGCCGTTATTACCGTCTGGCTTAACTTCTTCTCGTATGTAGCCTTTGTCTTTAAGCTCTTGTACAAAGTCGTCTAAGGTATACTCATCATTTGTGAGTTTATATTCTTTATCAAGCTCTTTTAGCCAGTCCATCGCCTCGTCAAAATCACCAGAGGTGTGGGTGATGAGCTCTTGAAATATATCAAGCAGCTGATCAAAAAGGGGTTTTTGCGGAGCGTGATAGGTTTTGAATACAAAACCGCTCCTATTTTGTTGTTTTCTCATAGCTGTATAAAATTACTACCTAATAGGTCAATAAAAAAGCGCCTCGACAGAGGCGCTTCTTAATTCTTTATTAAAAGTGAGTGGTAATTACTTCCCTTTAGGCATAATTACGGTGTCTATAGCGTGTATCACTCCGTTTGAAGCATCTACATCTGTCATAATAATTACAGATGTCCCACCTTTTGCATCTTTAATAACAACATTTTCTCCGTCCATCATTAAAGTAATTTGCTCTCCCATCACTGTGTTTGTACTAAAAGAACCATTGTTCTTTTTAATAGCGGCAACTACGTCTCCAGCCATATACTCACCAGCTACTACGTGGTAGGTTAAGATATCTGTTAACATTGCTTTGTTTTCTGGCTTTACTAGAGTACCTACAGTTCTTTCTGGTAGTTTTGCAAAAGCATCATTTGTAGGTGCAAATACAGTAAATGGTCCCGTACTAGCCAAAGTTTCTACAAGTCCTGCTGCTTTTACAGCTGTTACTAGTGTTGTAAAATTTTCATTACCCACAGCGATATCTACTATTGTACCTGGCTCTTCTACCACAGGCTCTTCTAGTTCTACTACTGCTTGTGCAACTTCCTCATTTGTTTCTGTTGCTTTTTCTTTAGTTCCTTCGGCGCAAGAAGCAAATAATAATCCTGCTGTTGCTGCCATTAATAAAATCTTTTTCATAACAATTGGTTTTTTTATTTGTTCAAAGATATGTTCATATTCTTAAACAAAAAGCTAATGTTATACCAATGTCTTGTTAATTATTTCATAAGACCTTATTAGGGATACAATTACGCTTTCGCGAAAGCGTGAATAAAACCTTTAAAACATAGCGCATCCATTAACAACTATTTAAGAAATTAAGATTGTCTTTTAATTAACTTTAGTCCCTTGACCGAAAGGTCATTATAATTCAACCAAAATTTTATAATGAAACAACTCTTCTCACTCCTACTGCTATGCATCTGCACAGTAGTATCTGCTCAAAAACTTGATATGTCCTTGCTCAAGGATGTACAACCCCGTAACATAGGCCCAGGCGGTATGTCTGGTCGTGTGACTGCTATAGATGTGGTTACAGATAATCCAGATGTAATGTACGTAGGTACAGCTTCTGGAGGTTTATGGAAATCTACTTCTGGAGGAATAAAATGGGATCCTGTTTTTGAAAACGAGCTCACAGCATCTATAGGAGCGGTAGCGATACAGCAATCTAACCCATCTGTGATATGGGTAGGTACAGGTGAAGGAAACCCACGTAACTCCCTTAATGGTGGTTATGGTGTTTATAAATCACTAGATGGCGGTAAGACGTGGCAATCTATGGGATTAGAAAAAACTCGTCACATACACCGTGTTATTATAGACCCTACTAATCCAGATGTGGTTTATGTGGGTGCTATAGGTTCTCCTTGGGGAGAACACCCAGAACGTGGTGTTTTTAAAACTACAGATGGTGGTAAAACTTGGAACAAGGTTTTATTTACAAACATCAAGTCTGGTGTGGCAGATATGGTTATGGACCCTACAAATCCTAATAAACTTATTGTAGCAATGTGGGAGCACAAACGTGACCCTTGGTTCTTTAAGTCTGGTGGTGAAGGTTCTGGTATGTATATGACGCACGATGGTGGTGACACTTGGAAAGAGCTTACAGATCAAGATGGACTTCCTAAAGGAGAACTAGGTCGCATAGGTCTCTCTATTGCGCCTGGAAGCCCTAACGTGGTTTATGCGCTTGTAGAAGCAAAGAAGAATGCATTGTACCGCTCTAATGATGGCGGCTTTAACTGGAAAAAGATTAATGACAAGAGTGACATAGGCAACAGACCATTTTACTATAGTGATATACACGTAGATCCACAAAATGAAAATCGTGTGTTTTCTGTATTTACCTATGTAAACGTGTCTGAAGATGGTGGGAAGAATTTTGACCAACTTATGGGCGCTTACGGTGTAGATAACGGTGTACACCCAGATCACCACGCCTGGTGGATACACCCTAATAATGGGAAGTTTATGATGGACGGTAATGACGGCGGTCTTAACATCACAAAAGACGGTGGTAAGACGTGGCGTTTTATAGGTAACTTACCTGTAGCTCAGTTTTATCACATTAATGTAGATAATGAGTTTCCTTATAATGTATATGGAGGTATGCAAGATAATGGATCGTGGAGAGGACCTGCCTATGTATGGAAAGCTCAAGGTATACGTAACGATTACTGGCAAGAAATCTCTTTTGGAGATGGTTTTGACGTAGTGCCAGATCGCGATGATAGCCAGTACGGGTGGTCTATGAGTCAGCAGGGGTTTGTGAGCCGTTATGATTACAAAACAGGAAATAACTATGGTGTAAAGCCTACGCACCCAGATGCAGATGTAAAACTTCGTTTTAACTGGAACAGTGCTATTAATATTGATCCTTTTGATAACAGTACTATATACTTTGGTAGTCAGTTTGTACATAAGTCTACAGATAAGGGACTCACTTGGGAAGTAATCTCTCCAGACCTTACAACAAACGACCCAGAGAAACAGAAGCAATCTGAATCTGGCGGTCTTACTATGGATGCCACTGGTGCAGAAAATCACACTACCATTCTTGTTATAGAACCTTCTCCGCTTGAAAAAGATATGTTTTGGGTAGGTACAGACGATGGCCGTGTACATTATACTACAAATGGCGGAGCTTCTTACACAGAAGTGTCTAATAACTTAAAAGGTTTACCAAAAGGAAGCTGGATAGTACAAATTAAAGCAAGTGATAAGAATAAAGGTGAAGCGCTTCTAGTTGCAAACGACTATAGACGCTTTAACTACACTCCTTATGCCTACAGAACCACAAATTATGGTAAAAGCTGGACGCGCATTGTAGATGAGAATGATGTGCAGAGTTATGCGTTATCAATTATAGAAGATCCAGAAGAAAAGAATCTTTTGTTCTTAGGTACAGATGACGGTCTTTATGTGTCTATTGATGCAGGTAACAACTGGCAGAAATGGACTAAAGGATTCCCTACTACTTCGGTAAAAGATTTAGTAATTCACCCTAGAGAGCAGGATCTTGTGATTGGAACCTTTGGGCGTGCAGCCTGGGTTCTTGATGATATAAGACCACTGCGTAAGATAGCGAGTGATAGAAGTACGCTTTCGCGAAAGCTACAACTCTTCACCCCTCCTACTGCATATGACGCATCATACCAGCAACCTACGGGAAGTCGTTTTGGAGCAGATGCCATTTATAACGGTGAGAACAGAAAAAGCGGTGCGCAAATCGCTTACTATGTAACTAAACAAAAAGTAGATAAAAAGAAAAAAGGCGATGATAAAGCTGCCGAAGAAGCAGATGAGGTAAAAGTAACTTGGGATTCTATCCACCTTAAAATATATGATGGTGCTAGACAGATACGTCACCTCAAGTGGAAAACTCCAGACAGTACAGGTATTTATAAAACTACTTGGTATATGAATGAGTCTGGTGGTGATCGCCCATCTAGACGCATAAGAAAACGTAAGAATGAACCTAGAGGAGTTTCTGTTAAACCAGGAACTTACAAGCTTGTAATGCAATATGGAGATCAAACAAGCGAGAGCGCTATCACAGTAGAGAGCGACCCAAGGTATGATGTTCCGCAAAAAGCAATAGACGATAGTTACAATGCTGCCAAAGATCTTGAAGCGATGACTCAAGTAGCCGCAGATGCTGTAAAACAACTTGTAGAGAGCAAGAACCTTGCAAATGATTACAAGAAAATGATTAACAAACTTGATGATAAAAAGGCGTATAAAGATGAGCTAGCCTCTATAAAAGATATGGATAAGCGCATAGATGAGGTAATCGCATTATACATAGGTAAGGTAGATAAAAGGCAAGGTATCACACGTAATCCAGAAATCACAGTGATGAATCGTATAGGTGCTGCCAGTGGTTATGTACGTAGTCGCCCTAACGGACTTACTACGACAGAGACTACTCTTATGTCACACGCACGTAATGAGCTACAGAGCGCTCTAGAGAAGACTAATACATTCTTTAGCACGGAGTGGGCGCCATTTGAAACTACGCTAAAAGCTATGGATGTAAGTAGCTTTAAAGAGATAAAAACGTTTAAATTAGACTAAGTATGAAAAAGCTTTTAGCCTTATTACTATTATTCTCATCTCTTGTATCATTACAAGCCCAAGACCGTGGCGAAGATGATCTAGGCGCGTGGGCAATGATATTTACAAATAATAGAATATCAGAAAAGCTAAGCATACACGCAGAGGCACAATATAGAACGTATGAGTTTGGGAGTAACTTTAATCAGCTACTCCTGCGTACGGCTCTTAACTACCATATATCAGATAAGGCTATGGCTTCTTTTGGGTATGGTAACATCACCACAGACACAAACTTTCTTGAGTTTGCAGGTGAAGAGAATGTAAATGAAAATCGTCTGTATGAGCAGTTTGTTCTTAAAAATAGTCTTGGCAAGTTTAACTTTAGCCATAGATATCGACTAGAGCAACGTTTTATAAATAGACCTGCTGGTGAGAACACAACAGAGCATAGAGCACGTTACTTTTTACGAGTAACCTACCCTCTTAATGACAATGGTTTCTAACCGCATATGATGAGATTTTTATAAATCTGCAGAATGACTTTTTTGGACAGAATAGACTCTACGGCGCTTTAGGCTACAACTTTAGCGAGAACCTAAGTGCACAAATTGGATATCTCAAAAATGATTTTGCGGTAGACACCTATGACAGGTTTCAACTCGCTGTTTTTATAAAAACAGACTGGCGAAATAAAAAAGGATGATAACATACCTATAACGATTAAAAAACCTCAATCTTATGATTGGGGTTTTCTTTTTTTAAGCTTTCGCGAAAGCGGAATAGAAAAATATGATAATTGTGTAAAAAACAAGAAGGATAACCTTTATTGTATATTAATTACACGTAATAATCGTACATTAAATTCTTTAAAGATAGGTTGCCCTTTTTCCTTCGACAGAAGAGCTACAACCATTAAACATATTACGTATTATGAGATCGAGTAAAATAAACTTTACAAATGCACACGGAGAAGTATTGGCTGGAAGATTAGATCTACCTGCAAATCAAGACCCACATAACTTTGCCATTTTTGCACATTGCTTTACCTGTACAAAAGATTTTAGTGCTGTGCGCAATGTAAGTAGAGCACTTGCCTCTCAAGGTTTTGGCGTGTTACGCTTTGATTTTACGGGTTTAGGTGACAGTGATGGTGACTTTGCAGATACAAACTTCTCCAGTAATGTAGATGATCTTATAAGCGCTGCAGATTTTCTTGCCAAAGAATACAAAGCGCCCTCTTTACTTGTGGGACACTCGCTAGGTGGTGCTGCAGCAATTTTTGCAGGTGGTAAGATTGATACGATAAAGGCTGTCGCAACTATAGGGGCTCCTAGCAACCCAGTACACGTACAAAAGCAACTAGGCTCTCAGCTTTCAGTAATAAAAGATAAAGGTCAGGCTAATGTAAAACTCGCAGGGCGTGACTTTACTTTTAAAAAGCAGTTTATAGATAATCTAGAAGAAAACTCTTGTGTAGAAGCTGCTCGTAACCTTCACGAAGCCTTACTTATACTCCACTCACCTCAAGACGATACCGTTTCTATAAAAAATGCCGAAGAAATATACCACGCCGCTCATCACCCTAAGAGCTTTGTAACCCTAGATGGATCTGAGCACTTACTTATTGATAAAGAAAATGCAGCTTACGTAGGTAAAATAATTGCTGGATGGGCCGCGAGATATATACCGCAACCTGTTCAAGAAACCATAAAAACCACCTTTCAAGTGGTGGCAAGCCTAGATGACGAGGAGGGCTTTACAACCTTACTAAAATTAGGTAATCACCATATGAAGGCAGATGAGCCGGTACGCGTAGGCGGAAACGACTATGGTCCTACCCCGTATGAGTTACTCGCAGGTAGTCTTTCTGCCTGTACCGCAATGACCATACAGATGTATGCAAAGCGCAAAAAGTGGCTTGTAGAAAACGTTGAGGTACACACCAGTTACAGTAAAACGCACGCTCAAGATTGTGTTGCTTGTGAAGATAACCCTTCGGCAAAGATTGATACCTTTCATCGTGAGATTAAAATAACGTCAGATCTTGATGAGAAGCAGCTCAATCGTCTTTTACAAATTGCAGACAAATGCCCAGTACACAAAACCCTTCATAGCGAGACACAGGTAATAACAACGCTTAGTTAGAATTACGCTTTCGCGAAAGCGTATTCACGTAAACCAATATTAATTATGCCAAAAGTTCGAAAAGAATCTCAAGTTCATTTCGAACTTTTTTACCACATAGGTTACTAAATTGTAAACTATTACTTAGCACACGCAACGTATAGATAGTTACTGCATCTTATGCAAAACTATATTATATGAAACACGTATGTATCCTACTACTCGTATCTTTCTCACTACTGAGCTGTGTAACAGACAGAAACAGTGATGATGTAGATACCATTGACCTATTAACAAACTATGATGCGATTACACTTGATCGCCCTACGTTTGAAGCAAGCGTCACTCTTGAAGACGCTAGAACCATTGTAAACTCAGGTAAAATTTATGTTCTTAATGGTTTACTATTTGTAAACGAAAAGAACAAGGGTTTTCACATTTTTGATAATGAAAATCCATCTTCACCTATTGCTCTTGCCTATATAAAGGCACCTGGAGCAACAGATCTCGCAATTAAAAATAATGTGTATTACATCAATCAAGCTGTAGACCTTATTGCGGCTACTTATGATAAACAAACAGCAAACTTGCAAGTAACAAAGCGCATTAGAGAGGTATTTCCTCCTAAAATATCTCCAGATGGATTTATACACGACATCCCAGATGGAGAAATTATCATTGATTACGAACTTGAAGATTAAATAAGATGAAAAAGTATATATACATAATTGCCCTAGTGATAGTTGCATTAGGATGTAGTTCTGACGGAAATAGCAGTGGTGAATCTTTGAGCACAGCAGATAGTGTAGGTCAAGGCGGCTCACTTGCAACCTTTGTTATAAAAGGCAACTACCTCTATACGGTAGATAATGAAGATCTTAATGTATTTAATATTGCAAATACCACAGAGCCAGTACTGGTTAATACGGTACGCATAGGTTTTGATATTGAAACACTATTCAGCTACAGGGATTATCTTTATATAGGTTCTCGTAATGGGATGTTTATTTATAGTGTAAATAATCCAGAGTTTCCAGAACAATTATCTTCTGTACAGCACTTCACTTCTTGTGATCCCGTGGTAGCAAATGACCAATATGCATTTGTAACCTTATGGAGTGACTTAGGTTGCAATGGTTTTGTAAATCAGCTAGAGGTTTATGACGTATCTGATGTGCTCAATCCTATGCTTGTTAACGTTCGCCAGCTCACATTCCCAAAAGGATTAGGCCTTTATGGTGATTACCTTATCGTATGTGATGATGAAATTAAAATATTTGATGTTTCAAACCCTGCAGAATCTGTACTAGTGCATAGTATTGATAAACTGGCATTTGATGTAATCATTCAAGGTGACTTGCTTATTGCAGTAGGTGAAAGCGGTGTATTTCAATATGCACTAAACCCTCAGAATATTACCGATACACCAGCACTGAGTACTATAAGTATCTAAAAGGTTTTATAAATGTTTAGTATTTCTAAGCTAGCCTTGGTATCTTAGAGGTTATAAATACTAATCACAAAATCTAAAATTATGAAATTGAAGTATATTACTCTAGCAATACTAGCTACTGCTACCCTAGCAAGTTGTAAGAAAGATGCAAAGAAAGTGGAAGAAGTAGAAGAAGTAGCTGTCGAAGTAGAAGCTCCTGCTGCACCCGTAGCTCAAAAAGTTATAATGAAACTTGAACCTAAAAGTGGCAGCAAAGCTACAGGTAGCGTAGTGTTTAAAGAAGAAGACGGCCAAGTAAATTTTACAGCCGTTATAGGTGGTCTTGACGAGGGTATGCACGCAATACACATACACGAGAGTGCAGATTGCTCTAGCGAAAATGGAAAATCTACAGGAGGACACTGGAATCCTACAAACGAGCAACACGGTAAGTGGGGCGCAACAGAGGGATATCATAAAGGTGATATAGGAAACTTCCCTGCCGATGAAAGCGGAAATGGAACCATCACAATGAGCACAGACCAGTGGTGTATAGGTTGTGGAGATCCAAAAAAAGATATCGTAGGTAAAGCAATTATTGTACACCAAGGTACAGATGACTTTACATCGCAACCTAGTGGTGCTGCAGGTAAGCGCATCTCTTGTGGAGGGATTATTAAATAAGAAAGGTCACTCACAAAGTTATATTAAGAGCCTCACCATCATGGTGAGGCTTTTTTATGCGCAATTGCGAGGGCATATCTAAGAATGTCACATATCATCATGTTTTAAAACCTTAATTAAGCTCCATTTGCTAATTGTATACTGCATTTTTAATAAGCACGAACTTTAATGATATGACTTATCTCATTTCCTCATAAACTCAAAGTACAGAACATTGCCTTTTTAGGTGAGTCAAATACATCTTGATTTTCAAAAAGTTGTTCTTATTCTAAGGATAACTTTTCACTTTTTTAAGGACGCGACTCTAAAAACAAAAAAGCCCTCGCAAATGCGAGGGCTTTTTTTATAATAAGTTCTTTTGATAAGATTACTTCTTAACTTCTCCAGCAGGTTTATTTAAGGCCTGACTCATCTCAATAGATAGTGCAGATCTCTCAAATTTCATCTTACCTGACATTGTTTCTAATACACAAGTACCGTTATCGTTAAGCTCAAGAATTTTACCATGTAAACCACTTTTAGTGATCACGCGATCTCCTTTCTTAAGATCTTTATCAAAGTTCTTTTCTTGTTTAATTTTTTTACGCTGTGGCAATACAATAAAAAATACTATAAATACCGTAAAGAGTAAAAGTGGGCCTAGTATGCCCTGCATTCCTTCGCCCATATTGCTTATTTAGCTGCTCCTGCAGCAGGGTTTACAAATGCTTTGATAAGTACAGTTTCTGTACCTTTCTCAGTGTTTGCTTTGATTGTAACGGTTTTAGTTACCTGGTTTGCACCACTACCGTTATATTTTACAAGTAATTCTCCTTTTTCTCCTGGAGCTACTGGATTTTTAGAATATTCTGGTATAGTACAACCACAAGAGCTCTTTGCATCTACAATTACTAATGGTGCTTTACCAGTGTTTGTAAATGTAAATTTGTGCTCTACAGTTGTTCCTTTTTCAATGTTTCCAAAATCAAATTCAGATTCATCAAAAGCTATAACTGGATAAACAGTAGCCTGTGCATCTCTTGCTGCAGCAACTTCTACATTTTCTTCTTTTACTTTGCTAGCCGCATCTTCCTTACATGAAGTAAATAACATAGCCGAAAGTACTCCTAATACTAATAAACCTTTTTTCATTGTTGTTTTTTATTAAATAATGATATGTAAAAATAAGAAAATTTAGTTATTTCAAACCTCTACCCTCTTTCTTTAACCTTTTTTCTGACTCATACTGTTTTACGAGCTTGTCAAGGATTCCGTTTATAAAAATGCTACTCTTAGGTGTTGAGTATTCCTTTGCAATCTCAAGGTACTCATTGATAGTTACTTTCACAGGAATGGTAGGGAATTTCAAAAATTCGCAAAGTGCCATTTTTATCAATACCATATCTACATCTGCGATACGTTCTTTATCCCAATTAGGTGTGTTTGCAGAAATTTCAGAAGATAAAAACTCCTCATTGGCAACGGTTTTCTCTAGTAAGGTAGTTCCAAATAGTAAATCCTCATCATTCTTAAAGAGTACTGGAAGCAACATAGATTCTGGAGATGCAGGTTTCATCTTCCCTATACGCTTTAATACAGCCATGTTTACCATAGGTATATCATCTATCCAAGTAAGACGAGCATCCTCTATATAATCATATAGCTTATCATTAGGAGCAATGATCTCTGTGTAGGCAGCAACAAGGAACTTTTTATCTAATTTAAAATCAGACTCTTCTTGTTCCATATAAGAGGCATATAACTCACTATTTATAAGTTCGTTATAAATAAGTGTTACATACTCATCGTTTATTCTCCAGTTTTTCAGTTTGCGCTTACTTATTTCATCGCGCAACTCTGCATTGTCAGATAGTTTGACAAGCACTTGGTTTTGGATAAACTTTGTGTTGGGATTTTTTTCTTCTTCGGTTGCTAGAATCTTTTTAGAGAATTTTTCTTGTTCCGCTTTCGCGAAAGCGTGAACCTCCACCATCAAATCTAGCATTAAGAGATACAGATTATACATCTGGTTCATACTCTCCACTGTAAATTTATCTTCTTGTTGAAGATCAAAATGCTCCTTACTACTTAGTGCGTAGATGGTTTGCATTACTTTGACACGGATATGGCGTCTGTTTAACATAGCGACAAAGAACTTTTAATATAGTTATAAAATGAAAAAAGATCATTTTTAAAATCGGTGCAAAAATACAGTATTTCTAAAAGTATCTCCATGTTTTATCGATTATGTTGTAGTAAAATTTGGCTCGCATAGGTCTTAAAAAAAACCGACCTTAGCGCTTCAAAAAAATTGCAGTACGGCGATGGGTGCATTAAAATCTCTTAACAAGTATTTTTTACGATATAAATGGCGTCTTATAGCCGGTTTCTTTATAGTGATCGCGGCTCGTGTCTTTGCCGTTTTTAATGTGGATATCGTAGGTGACATTGTAAACGACGTAGAGACTTACATCAATGCTGGAGAAAATAATCTCGCTGGTCTAAAAAAATCTATGCTCTTTAAATTGGGCCTATTATTAGGAGCAGCCGTGCTATCTGGTTTTTTTACCTTCTTAATGAGACAGCTTATTATTGTAGTTTCTCGTTTTATAGAAGCCGATCTTAAAAATGATGTATACCAGCAATACCAGAGACTAAGCTTAGGCTTTTACAAGCAGAACAGAACCGGAGACCTCATGAATCGCATCTCTGAAGATGTGACTAAAGTACGTATGTATGTAGGTCCTGCAATCATGTACCTCTTGCAAGCACTCGTTTTATTTGCTGTTGTAATACCTTATATGGTAAGAATGGCTCCTTCCCTAGCCGCTTACACTCTTATTCCTTTACCTATACTGTCTATTGCTATATATAAACTAAGTCGCGCGATACACGTAAGGAGTACTATCGTTCAAGAGTATCTCTCAAAACTTACAACGTTTACTCAAGAATCCTTTAGCGGGATTTCTGTGATTAAAGCTTACACGCTAGAGGCAAATACTTTTAAAGATTTTGCACAGCTTAGTGAAGATAGCAAAGAGAAAAACTTAGATCTCGTAAAAGTACAAGCTTTCTTTTTCCCTCTTATGATAGGGTTAATAGGTGCTAGTAATCTCATAGTGATCTTTGTGGGAGGACAACAATATATAGACGGTACCATAAAAGATTTAGGTACGCTAGTAGAATTTATCATGTATGTAAACATGCTTACGTGGCCAGTAGCAACCGTAGGATGGGTAACCTCTATAATTAAAGCAGCCGAAGCTTCACAAATACGTATTAATGAATTTTTAGAAATAGCACCTGAAATTCAGAATAATGTAAGTAGCCACACACCTATTACTGGCGCTATCGAGTTTAAAGAGGTTACATTCACCTATGATGACACTAATATCACAGCATTAAAAGATGTTTCATTCTCAATAAAACCTGGAAAAACTCTAGCGATTATAGGTCCTACAGGCTCTGGAAAGTCAACTATTCTAGAACTTATAGGGAGGTTATATGACGTCACAGGCGGTGTAATTCAAATAGACGGCTATGCTATGAAAAACGTTAATCTTGATGATTTGCGTTCAGAAATAGGATATGTACCTCAAGATGCGTTCTTGTTTTCTGATACCATAGGTGAGAATATCAAGTTTGGCGATACAGACGCTAGTGATGAACAGGTTTACGCTTTCGCGAAAGCGGCATCTGTACACCACAACATCATTGATTTTAAAAATGGGTATGACACTATTTTAGGAGAGCGTGGAATCACACTTTCTGGAGGCCAAAAGCAGCGTGTATCCATTGCCAGAGCTCTTATAGGAAACCCAAAAATATTACTTCTAGATGACTGTTTAAGCGCAGTAGATACAGAGACTGAAGAAGAAATTCTTAATAATCTTGAGAAACTAACGACCGATACAACTACAATTATCGTAAGTCACAGAATATCATCTGCAAAAAATGCCGATCAAATTCTTATCATAGAAGATGGGAAAATCACACAGCAAGGTTCTCATAATCAACTAATAGAGCGAGAAGGCTACTATAAAGAACTTTACGTAAAACAACTAGACGAAAAAGAAATGTAGAAATAATTGGGCAATGGCTAATTTTTTATCATTTTTGAAGTAGATAAACACAATCCAAACAATAAGGAATATTATGAGTGATTACGAAGGACGTGACAATGAAGAGATTTTCTCAAAAGTTTTAAGAGCTGGAAGACGCACTTACTTTTTTGATGTAAGATCTACGAAGGCAGGAGATTATTACCTTACCATTACAGAGAGCAAGAAGTTTACAAATGACGATGGTTCTTTCCATTTTAAGAAGCATAAAATCTACTTATACAAAGAAGATTTTGCTGGTTTTACAGAAAACTTAAATGATATGACTTCATACATTCTTGATGAAAAAGGAGAAGAAGTAATATCAGACCGTCACCAGAATGATTACTCACGCCCAGAGCCAACAGAAGTTGTAGACTCAGGAGCTGTTTCTTCAGAGAAACCTAGCCACATGAGCCCGGAGAAGTTTACAGATGTAAGCTTTGATGATATTTAATAAATTACTAAAGTAGTTATACAGTAAAAACACCACTTCTCACGAAGTGGTGTTTTTTTTATTAATCTCTTAAGAAAATCACTTGTTGAGGTCTCACATTACCTGTATCTAACGTGAGTAACACATCCTTATCTAAGCTCATCAATACCACCATACCGTGTGTACTATTGTCCTCAGTATAGGTTCCCATCACCACGTAGGTGCTTGTATTAATATCTATTGACGTATTTACAATATTGATCCCTCGACCTGTTTCTTCAAAAATTCTGTTTATTAAATCCGTACTGTCATAAGTTTCTATGGTATTGGTGTCATAAGTGTAAATGCTAGACGTAATCCCGTCAAACTCCTTAAAAACCATTTCATTTTGAGAGAACTGGGCTTCATTATAGCCTTCACTTATGCTTAATCCTAAAGGAAAGGAAGAAAGTTCACTTGTTATAAAGGTGCTCACGTCAAGAACAACATGAGTTAACACGTCCTCGTTAAAACTAAAGAGGTACATCTCATCTCGCACATCATTATACATAAATCCACCATACTCACTCACATCTATAACACCTAGGCGCTCTCCATCTATGGCGCTAGTTACAAATAATTTACGTATTCCCGTAAAAGTATCTACTCCTATGGCAAAAGATTTATCACCACCAGCAAAAACATTAAACTGCACAGGCGCAACATCTGCATTACCCAAATAAGACTCAGAACTTGCACCAGATATTTGATTAAAGCTCTGTATATAAATGTCACAACAACTACTCGTAGCATCGAGATAATAGGTGAGCAAACTTTGACCAGTATTTACAGTATAAAAATTATTTGTAGCATTCTCAGGGTTAAAAAAATCTGTTACACTTCTCATACCACCTGTAACAATATCATAAAACACATAGGATGTTGTTGGAAAATCTAATGCAAATGCAAATTCTGTCCCTATGGTACTTTGCAAGAAGCCAAACTCAAACCCAATCGTTTCCTGAAGATCTTTAGTAGTCATATCTTCATAAGATGCGGTCCATTCTACAAGATTAAAATTTTCTCCAGTAGTGAGGTCATCCCCTATTATTGCAATCTCAGGTAGTATTACTCGCTCATCTATATTATTTGAAGAAAACGAATCGTCATTATCACAGTTCAAGAATGTGAGACATATGAGTATGGAAGAGAACCTGGCTAATAACTTCATTTTTTTTCTAAAAGGTACTTATTATTTTTTAACAGCAACCACCTCTATTTCAATTTTTGCCCCTAGCGCAAGAGCTTCGGCAGCAAAGGTTGTTCTAGCAGGCTTTTGAGGAAAATAAGATGTATATACTTCATTAAAGGCTTTGAAATCTTCTATATTATCAAGTATCACGAGTGCCTTAACCACATTAGTCATATCCATATCGTGTTGTGCTAACACCTCTTTTATGTTCTCTAAAGTTTGGGTTGTTTCGGCTGTTATTCCTCCTGGTACTAATGTTCGGTTTTTTTGATTTAAACCAATTTGACCAGATAAAAAATACATACTGCCCACTTGTACGACGTCAGAAAAAGGTGCGTCTTTCTTTGTAATTTCATGAGATTTATGAAAGACCGGTTTTTCATTAATTTCAATTTTGGTTTCTGGCACTTGTCTTATAAGAGATTGTCTTTCTTGACAAGATATTAGAAGTAATAAACTCAAGGCGCTTAAGAGAAGGCTTTTCATATAGATTGTTTTTAGACAATAAATGTACATATAGATGAGAACCTTTTTTAAGGATTATGTATTTTTAAGCTTTAGAGTACATGATGTAGTGCGCTTTCGCGAAAGCGCACTAACAACCCACCAATATGGATAAAAAACAAGAATTTTTAGAATTTATAAATGCCGGTAACACGTTTAAGGGAGACTTTATAACGATGGGAGCTGCAATGCTAGAGGGCGAGACTATTACAAATGCGCACGTAAAAGTGCCTCTCAAAACTTTAAACCGCCACGGGCTTATAGCCGGAGCAACCGGAACTGGTAAAACGAAAACACTACAAATAATAGCCGAAAACTTATCTGACAAAGGTATCCCTGTCCTTTTGATGGATATGAAGGGGGATCTCTCTGGTATTGCAAAAGCAAGTCCTGGTCACGTAAAGATAGATGAGCGCCATGCTAAAATTGGTGTTCCCTTTGAGGCCAAAGACTTTCCTGTAGAACTACTCACGCTATCTGAGCAAAATGGCGTGCGCCTGAGAGCTACGGTAAGTGAGTTTGGACCTGTACTGTTCTCTCGTATACTTGATGCTACGGTGGCACAATCTGGTATCATCTCTATTCTTTTTAAATATAGTGATGATAATAAATTGCCTTTACTAGATTTAAAAGATTTCAAAAAAATCTTACAATACGCAACTAAAGAAGGAAAAGCAGAAATAGAAGAAAATTATGGGAGAATATCTCCAGCTTCTTCTGGATCTATCTTGCGTAAAATAGTAGAACTAGAACAACAAGGAGCAGATATCTTTTTTGGGGAGAAGTCTTTTGACACAGATGATCTTACAAGAAAAACAGAGGATGGACGTGGCGTTATAAACGTGATTCGTCTTACCGATATTCAAGATAGACCTAAACTGTTTTCTACATTTATGTTAAGTTTGCTAGCAGAGATTTACTCTACCTTTCCAGAGCAAGGTGATAGCGGTAAGCCAGAGCTTGTAATTTTTATAGACGAAGCGCATCTTATTTTTAAAGAAGCCTCAAAAGCACTGCATAGCCAGATAGAGAGTATTGTAAAATTAATACGTTCTAAAGGAGTTGGGATTTATTTTGTAACACAAAACCCAACAGATATTCCAGATGGAGTATTGAGTCAGCTAGGTCTAAAAGTGCAACATGCTTTACGTGCCTTTACTGCAAAAGATAGAAAAGCAATAAAACTTACTGCCGAAAACTATCCAGATTCTCCATATTACGATACCAAGTCTGTATTAACATCGTTAGGTATAGGTGAAGCATTAATATCTGCTCTTGATGAAAAAGGTCGCCCTACTCCACTTGCGGCAACCATGTTACGTGCTCCTATGTCCCGTATGGACGTGCTTACTCAAAAAGAAATTAATAGTCTCAACGACAGATCTGAGCTTGTAGAAAAGTATAGCGAACTCACAGATCGTGAGAGTGCTTACGAACTTTTACAGAAAAAGATTGATAAAGCAAACGAATCTGAAGCAAAGGAAAAAGCAAAAAAAGAGCGAGCAAAAGCAACGAAAAGCTCTTCGAGATCATCTAGTTCAAAAAGTACACAAAGCGCTGGTGCAAAAGCGTTAATCAAGGTACTTACAAGTGCTACAGTAATACGTGGAGTATTTGGTATACTTGGTAAAATGCTCAAATAAATTACAAATTCTTAAAATGTTTTAAACTAATCTAACGTTAGTTTTAAAATAAATAATATCACTTATTGCACTTAATGTGCATCCATATTTTATGAAAAAACACTTTATAACATTATCACTATTAGGCCTTATTGTAGCAAGTTGTAGCAATTCTGGCAACTTCAGTATCTCTAATGAGACTGTTGGACCTCTTACGAAAACAACGAAGGTTAGCGAACTAAAAACAACTTTTGTAAATGACAGTCTTGTAGATGCCAGTGGAAGTACAGATTTTAGGACGCCACAAGGATATGTAACTGTATTTGAAAAAGGAGGTAAAAAGCTACTCGAACTAGGTCCAAGCTCAAGTGAAAGTGATGCGACCATTAACTATATCCGAGTATATGATGAGCGCTATAAAACAACTGAAGGCGTTACAACCAAAAGTACCTTTAAGGATATTCAAGACGGTTATAAGATTAAACGCATAGATAACTTAATCTCTACTATTGTGGTGCTTATCGAGGATAATGACATCTTTTTTACAATTGATAAAAAGCACCTTCCATCTGAGCTTATGTTTGACACACAATCTAAAGTAGAGCTCTCCCAAATTCCGGATGACGCTCCTATCAAATATGTCCAAATAAGCTGGTAATATGAGTTATAAGATTCAAAAAAGCCCTTTTATTGTGCCTACTACAGATGGTAAAACCATAGAGGAGCACTGGGGAAAAGCGACAGATGGTAATAATGATATAAGCATCGCTCATATGATTGCTCCACCTGGGTGGAGTGAGCCATTTCAAACTCCAGAGTTTGATGAGTACACGTATATCATAAAAGGTAAAAAACAGTTTATCATAGACGGAGACACTATTGTACTGCACGCAGGGCAAAGTATCAAAATCGATCGTAACACGAGAGTGCAATACAGCAATCCCTTTGATGCAGAGTGTGAGTATATGGCTATTTGTACTCCTGCGTTTTCACCAGATTCTGTTCACCGAGAAGAATAAAAATTTTGAAAAAGACTTTACAAAGATTTATTCCTAAATTAATAGGAGCAAAAATCAACGCACTAAGTATAACAAACCCTAAAGCTGCGGCACAGCAAGCTTTTAATATATTTTGTACTCCGCGCAAAGGAAAACCTTATGGTGAGCAAATAGATTACCTTAATAAGGCTACCTATGAGCGCTTTACTTCTGGATCGTGCGATTTACAAGCATATCGCTGGGAAGGCACTGGTAAAAAAGTACTTCTCATACACGGCTGGGAGAGCAACACGCATCGCTGGTTTAAACTAGTGGAAGAACTACAGCAAGAAAACTATGACATCTATGCCATAGATGCACCGGCTCACGGTAACTCTACAGGGACGCTCCTCAATGTCCCTCGTTATGCAAAAGCGATAGAAGAAGCTGTACAACGATACCAACCGGACCATATTATAGGGCACTCTATAGGTGGGCTAGCTACGGTTTTTCATCAGTATACTTATAAACCTACACAATTTACATCTGCAGTAATACTAGGATCTGCATCAGAGCTTAGTGAGATAATGGTAGGTTATAGAGCTATACTTGGACTCAACAATAGAACGATGAATTCTCTTGAACAGCTCGTAAAGGAGTTATTTGGTTTCGATTTTAAAGGTTTTTCTGGTGCAGCTTTTGCAAAAGAGCTTACCCTACCTGCTTTAATAATCCACGATAAGTTTGATAAAATCACTCCTGTATCTGCCTCACAAAACATTCATAAAAACTGGAAAGGAAGCACCTACATTGAGACCGAAGGTTTTGGTCACTCACTCTATCAAGAGGAAGTAAGATCTGAAATTATTAAATTTTTAAAGAAAGATTTTTAATCTTCTTCATTAAGAGTGTTTAAGTTCATTCCCTCATAAAACCCAAGGGGCTGGTCTATAACAAGTTTTACTTGCATAGCGATCTGCCCCGTGTGATATGAGAAGTGCTCAACTGCGTGTAATACGATACCAGTACCAGAAAGCTCAAAACCTTGTACGTTTCTCTTTTTTAAAAGATTTTCTGGTGTAGCATCATCAATAATAGTAGTAGAAGTTTGAACCGTAAGTAAAAGTCGTTGTAGCAACTCATCTTTTGTAAAACCATCTTCAGTACTAAACTCCTCTTCTCTATTACGCTCATCTGGATTACCGCCTAGTCCAGAAACGATATATTGTGTCATATTCCCACAGATATGTAATAACTGGTTACCAAGTGTATTGAGACTCTGGTTTTGCTTTGTCCACAGCTCCTCTTCTACCACCTTAGAAAGCGCAATACTTATCATACGCACATTCTCTTCTAGTCTAAAAATAGCATTGTCCTTAAAATCTTGATGCCAGGTATTAATCATATCTAAACGTTCTAACTTAGTATAAAATCTTCTAGTTGCTTTAATGAGATTCTATTCTCATAGATTGCCTTCCCTATAATGGTTCCCTCACAGCCCATCTCTGCAAGCTTTGGCAACTCGTCAAAGGTAGAAATTCCTCCAGAAGCTATAAGTTTTAAGTCTGGTGTGCTAGCAAGTATTTCTTGATATAAGTCAAAACTAGGCCCTTCTAGCATACCATCTTTACTTATATCTGTACAGATTACATAAGAGACACCTTCTTTTTGATAAGCGTTTATAAACTCCACCACATCATCATCAGACTCCTCTAGCCAGCCAGAAATAGCAATTTTACGATGATGAGCATCTGCTCCCAAGATAATTTTATCACTGCCAAATTTTGACAACCAACTTTTAAACGTATCTGGATTTTTTACAGCTATACTACCACCTGTTATTTGAGAAGCTCCACTCTCAAAGGCTATACGCAAATCTTCATCTGTTTTAAGACCTCCTCCAAAGTCTACTTTTAAAGCAGTCTTTGTAGCTATTTGCTCAAGGATTTTATGGTTTACAATGTGCTTGCTTTTTGCACCATCTAAATCTACAAGGTGTAAATGCGTGATACCGTGTGCCTCAAACTGCTTTGCAACCTCCAGCGGATTTTCATTATATATTTTCTTTGTGTTATAATCTCCCTTTGAGAGACGCACACAATTACCATCTATGATATCTATAGCGGGTATTATTCTCATAATTCTAAAAAGTTTTTAAGTATTTGCTCTCCTACAGCGCTACTTTTTTCTGGGTGGAACTGAGTTCCATAAAAATTATTTTTGGCAAGAGCACTACTGTAAGGAAGTCCGTACGTGGTAGTCGCAATTGTATCTTCTACTACGGGAGCATAAAAACTGTGCACCATATATATAAAAGAATCTTCGGCTACTTGATTAAAAAGTGGTGATGATAGATTGTTAATGGTGTTCCACTGTATTTGTGGGACTTTTACGCTTTCGCGAAAGCGTACTACATCTACATTAAAAATATCAAGTCCTATAGTATCTCCTTCTTCTGAACCTGTACACATTAATTGCATACCCAGACAGATACCCAGCACAGGCTGTGTGAGTGTAGGAATCACTTTATCAAGACCAGTCTCTCGTAATTTACTCATAGCGCTACTCGCCTCTCCTACTCCAGGAAAAATGACTTTATCTGCACTACGTATTTCTTCTTCACTATCACTTAAAACGGCTTGATAACCAAGACGCTCTATCGCAAATTTTATGCTCTGGATGTTTCCAGCGCCATAATTAATGATCACAATTTTCATTATAACATTCCTTTTGTAGATGGAAGAATCATTTTATCTGCATCACGCTTTACAGCTACTTTAATCGCTTTTGCAAATGCCTTAAAGATAGCTTCAATCTTGTGGTGCTCGTTTGTTCCTTCGGCTTTGATATTTAGGTTTGCCTTTGCACCATCTGTAAATGATTTAAAGAAGTGGTAAAACATCTCCGTAGGCATTTTACCTATCATCTCACGGTTAAAATCTGCTTCCCATACGAGCCAGTTTCTACCGCCAAAATCTATAGCAACTTGTGCAAGACAGTCATCCATAGGCAAGCAAAAACCGTAACGCTCTATTCCTAATTTATTACCTAAAGCAATGGCAAACACTTCTCCTAGTGCGATTGCCGTGTCTTCTATAGTGTGATGCTCATCTACTTCTAGGTCTCCTTTTACTTGAATATCAAGGTCCATTTGCCCGTGACGCGCTATCTGGTCAAGCATATGGTCAAAGAAAGCTAGACCTGTATCTATGTTAGATTTACCCGTACCATCTAGGTTAAGGGTTATGTTTATGTCTGTCTCATTAGTTTTTCGCGTAAGCGTAGCAACACGACTTTCTAATTTTAAAAACTCGTATATTTTTTGCCAGTCGTTTGTCTCTAGCGCAATGTCTTTATTGAGCTCATCTTCAGAGATGGTAATTTCACCAGTACCGAGGTTTGTGTTATCATTGATATAGATTCCTTTAGCTCCCAGATTTGTCGCTAGTTGCATATCTGTAAGTCTATCACCTATTACAAAAGAGTTTTTGAGATCATACTCCTCAGAAAAGTATTGTGTAAGTAAACCGGTCCCAGGCTTTCTAGTGTCTTTATTTTCGTGCGGAAAAGTTCTATCTAAAAATACATTATCAAAAACAACACCTTCATTTTCAAAAGACTTCATAATGAAGTTGTGCACTGGCCAGAATGTATCTTCTGGAAAAGAATCTGTACCTAGACCATCTTGATTTGTAATCATCACTAACTCATAATCGAGCTCTTGAGCAATCTTACCTAACCAAGTAAAACACTTAGGGTAAAAAATCATTTTTTCAAACGCATCGATTTGTTCATCTACCGTTTCTTTAATCATTGTACCATCGCGGTCGATAAAAAGTACTTTTTTTGCCATTACTGTATTGTATTTAATGCGTTTATTAGTGTTGTATTTTCTTCTTTGGTCCCTACTGTAAAACGTAGTGTGTTCTCACAAAGCGCCTGTGTGCTGCGATTGCGCACAACTATTCCTTTTTCTATAAGCTGGTTATAACGCTTGTTTGCATCGTCTACTTTAGTTAAAATAAAGTTTGCGTCAGACGGATATACTTTTTCTACAAAAGCCACCTCTTTAAGCACAGCTGCTAGTGTTTTTCTATTATCAATTAAGATATCTACCTCATTATAAATCATACGTAAATCGCTCAATCTATCATAAGCGCGATCTTGCGTTAATGCATTTACATTATAAGGAGGCTTGATTTTATTAAGAATCGCAATAACTTCTTTACTTGCAAAGCATAAACCTAGGCGTATACCAGCAAGACCGTAAGCCTTAGAAAGCGTTTGGGTGATTACCAGGTTAGGATAATTTTCTAATTGTGATATCCAACTCTCTGCTGCTGCAAAATCTATATATGCCTCATCAAGAACTACTAACCCATTAAAGTTTTCTAAAACCTCAATAATAAGATCAGGTTTGATCATATTACCCGTAGGATTATTTGGTGAGCATATAAAAATGAGCTTTGTAGTATCACTCACAGCATTCAGAATACCTTTAGTATCCAGTTGGAAATCTTCGGTAAGAAGTACCTCTGTATTTGCTACGTCATTTGTACCTGCCAGTACATTATACATACCGTAAGTAGGTGGTACCGTAATAATACCATCTACTCCAGGATTACAGAATGCTCTAAAAATAAGATCGAGCACCTCGTCGCTTCCGTTACCTAGTAAAATCTGAGATTCTGAGACCTTTTTTTGAGAGGCTACCAAACTCTTTAAACTACGCTGTTGCGGGTCTGGATAACGGTTTACACCATTATCAAACGGATTTTCATTTGCATCTAGAAAAACCATTTCTTTATCAAAATCTGTAAACTCATCTCGCGCAGAAGAGTACGGTTTCATTCTTGCAACATTTGCTCTTACGAGCTTATTTATGTCAAATTTGTTCATTGTGCTATACGTACTTAATAATCTTTACTGCTTTATTTTATTGCGTTAAGTCTAAGAGTTACCGCATTTTTATGAGCATCAAGACCCTCTGCCTCTGCCATAAGTTCTATAGCACGACCTATATTTTTTATTCCAGTTTCAGATATTTTTTGAAATGTCATAGACTTCATAAAACTATCTAGATTTACACCGCTGTACTGCTTAGCATAACCGTTTGTAGGTAAGGTGTGGTTTGTACCAGATGCATAATCTCCAGCGCTTTCTGGCGTATAGTTGCCTATAAAAACAGACCCCGCATTCCCTATATTATCTACATAGTAGTCATCATTTGAGGTGCAAACTATAAAGTGTTCTGGACCGTATTCATCTATCAGCGCGAGTGCCGTCTCATCATCTTTTACATAAATGAGCTTGCTATTATCAATAGCTTTTTCAGCAATACGCTTTCGCGAAAGCGTACTCATCTGCTCTTCTACTTCTTTTTCTACCTCGTCTATCAAATCCTTTGATGTAGAAACCAAGATCACCTGACTATCAACACCGTGCTCTGCCTGACTTAATAAGTCTGAAGCTACAAAACTTGCCTGAGCAGCATCATCTGCCACAACAAGTAATTCTGATGGGCCTGCTGGCATATCTATAGCTACACCGTGCTTTGTAGCAAGCTGCTTTGCAACAGTCACAAACTGATTACCTGGTCCAAATATTTTATAAACTTGAGGAACGCTCTCTGTACCAAAGGTCATCGCAGCAATAGCCTGAATACCTCCTACTTTAAATATTTTTGTAACTCCGCTCAGCTTTGCTGTATAAAGAATGGCAGGGTTTACCTTTCCTTCTTTATCTGGTGGTGTACATAATACTATCTCTTTACAACCAGCGATATTTGCTGGCGTTGCAAGCATTAAGATAGTAGAAAATAATGGCGCTGTACCTCCCGGTATATAAAGACCCACTTTTTGAATAGGCCTTTTTTCTTGCCAGCAATCTACACCTTCTGTAGTAGTAATAGCTACTCTCTCTGTTTTTTGAGCTGTGTGAAAACGTTCAATATTACCTTTTGCAAGTTGTATGGCTTCCTTTAACTCGGTAGATATAAGCTCTTGCGCTTCCTCTATTTCTGTATCAGTCACTGCAGTGCTTTCAAGAGTCACATTATCAAAGATGCTTGTGTACTTTGCTACCGCAGTATCTCCTTTTTCCTTTACTTCCTTAAAAATATCGGTAACGGTGGCTTCTATATCATCTACAGTTTGAGTAGGTCTTTTTAAAATTTCTGCCCACTCACTTCTTTCTGGATTATAAATCTTATTCATAGCAACGTAAAATTATAGCACCATTTTTTCGATTGGGCATACAAGTATTCCTTCTGCACCTGCTTTTTTGAGATTATCTATCACATCCCAAAAGCTATCTTTATTTATCACTGAGTGTACACTACTCCAGCCTTCTTGTGCTAGTGGTAAAACCGTAGGACTTCTCATACCTGGAAGCATTGCGATAACATCATCAAGCTTTGCGTCTGGCACATTCATAAGTACATACTTACTACGTTGTCCTGCAAGTACAGATTGTATACGGAATTTAAGTGTTTCTAATAGCTCCTTACGCTCATCAGAAATAGTAGGTGATGCAGTAAGAACAGCCTCAGAAGTGAGCATTTGCTCTACTTCTTTAAGATTATTTTTAAATAATGTACTACCACTAGAAACTATATCACAGATAGCATCTGCAAGTCCAATATTTGGAGCAATTTCTACCGAACCATTAATGATGTGTAGCTCTGCGTTTACACCTTTTTCGGCTAGATATTCTCTTACTGTATTAGGGTATGAAGTTGCAATGCGCTTACCTTCAAGATCTTTTACAGAGTTGTATTCTTGTCCTTTTGGGATTGCTAGTGACACCTTGCATTTTGAAAAACCTAGTCTCTCTATAATAGGAAGATCCTTTCCTTTTTCTATAAGAGTATTTTCTCCAAGTATTGCGATATCTACCACTCCGTCTCTTAGGTATTGTGGGATATCACCATTACGTAAGTATAAAACTTCTAGCGGAAAATTTCTAGCAGTTGCTTTGAGTTGATCTTTACCGTTATCAATAGAAACACCACAATTTTTTAATAGTTGTAGTGATTCCTCATTAAGACGTCCAGACTTTTGAATAGCAATTCTAATTTTTTGACTCATTTTTGTTGGTTTGTGTTTAAAGTACCCAAAAAAGAAAAAACCCGTTTGAGTATCTCAAACGGGTTTTATATGATTTATTTACATACCAAACTACCTCGCTTGAGCGATTGCTGTAGTGTGGTGATGATGTGTTTTGTTCAATTTCATTTCTGTAGCAAATTTAAGAAGTCTTTTGTTAAAAACAAGTGGATAACCTGATTTAATTATTTCTTAACATCGACAACTTTTCTGTAACTTTGAAGTTAGCGTTTATTAAAGACAATAGCGCTTGCTTAACATTATCAATGAAGGGATTTTTTGGGGCATTCTTCGTTTTTTTAATTTGGACTTCTGGTTGTATTTACTTTGTAAGTACTAGAGAGGCTACGAGTGACAGTTCTGTACAACAAATTGTTAACGAGAAAGATAATTTAGAAAAAAACACCCCTAAAACAAAAGATCAAGAACCACCCGTTGTTATTGCCACAAAATCAGACTCACCTACTAACAGTTTTGCTCGAGACAGTTTAGATCTATATGGAATTGAACACGAAACCTCTTCCCTGCTTGCAGAAGAAATTCAAAAATCTATCGCAATTAGTGACACGATAGACATCACTAGCGACGAACCTATACTAGAGTTAGAAAAAGAGCTTAACTCATTTATGGGATCTTCTTTTTCTAGCAATGTCTTTTACCCTCGTTATAATAATACAGATCTTATACTTGATAAGGAATTAGTAGTATATGCGACAGAACTTAAAAAGATTCTAAAAGAAAATCCAGATAAAAAAGTTACCATACTAGGCCATACTGATAATGTGGGAAGTAGTGTCGACAATTTTAATCAAGGGCTCAAAATGTCCAGACAAGTAAAATGGTACCTTACAGCAAGAAGAGGTATACCAAGGCGCAAAATAACAGCAACTTCTCGAGGTGAGGAAGAACCAATTGCAACTAACAAAACCTTATCTGGCAGACAAGAAAATAACAGAATAGAAATTATAGTAGATTAACATGACAGTATCACAAGACGCTATATCAATACCTGTTGCATACTTAGAAACGTTTGTGATGACCCTTGTTGCTTTTCTAATTGGGTATATAGGTTCTCATTTATATAGCAAAATTGTTCTTAAAAAGAGTCTCGAGGCTCAAAATGAGCGCATAAATACTCTAAAAGAAACTGTTAATAGCTTACAGGATGAGTTAGATCGTAAAGCTGATGGTGTTTTTAGAAAAGACAGAATGGATGAAGAGTTTGATCACATAAAAGTGAGAAGTCGAGCCTTTTCTCAGGAAGTAATTTCTGAGAAACTAGTAGAGAAAGACTACACGGACCTTATTAATTTTGAAAGAATAGGCACGGCTCAAGCATCTGATAAAAATGAACTTCAAAAAATAATAGGTATTGGACCTTATACAGAAGCCAAATTAAATGAATTAGGGATTTATACATTTGATCAAATAAGCCGCTTAACTAAAGAAGATATTGAAATTATCACTAAACTCATTAAGTTCTTCCCAGATAGAATTAAAAATGATCGCTGGGTAGCCAAAGCCATCAGATTAAAGGAACAGTTGGCCGACGATGCAAACGACTCAAAAAAAAAGATGAAATATAAAAAAACCACCTATTAGGTGGTTTTTTTATGACTACTATTGATGTCTAGTCTTAATTAATCTTAACTCCTGACTCATTAAACTCAATATCCATATTCTTTCCTTTCCTCTTAAACTCTACATCGTAAAACAATCCTTTTTCGGCGCTTTGAACGCGTTCTATTTCTGTTATTTCTTCGTCTGAGTAATTATCATCTATCGCTATTTGAACAACTTTAGGTAAATCGTCCTTCTCGATACTTACCTCTGTCTCAATCCATAAACCGTTAGGACTAAAGTCTGCTCTGTGACGTACTCCATCAATTCTAAACCTAGATTCATAATTCCCATTTGAATCAACGTGCCAGTCTGGATCATTCTCTCCTGGATATTTTGCTTGAAACGTTTTCTTTACTGCTTCAGGCGCATAACCTTTTTTGCTATTTTGACTTTCTACGTTTTGACCACAGCTTATAGCAAGTATGAATCCAAACAAGAAAAGTATTTTCTGATATCTATACATAAAAAAATCTTTACAATCCACACGTGAATTCGCGTGGATTGTAAAGATATAAGCTTTCGCGAAAGCGTATTCTTAACTCTTTCTTATAGTTTTATGTTGTATTCTAATTATTTCCTAAAATTAAAGGTAGTCCAGAATCACCAGATCCTACAACCACCACTTTAGAGTTAGGTGATTTAGATAACTCGATAGTAGCATCAATCCCTTTATCTTGAAGAATTTTATCTGTTAAAGATGCACTTAAAATCTTATTTGCATCTGCTTTACCTTGCGCTTCAATACGTACTTTCTCTGCTTCTTTTGAAGCTGTTACAAGTCTAAACTCATACTCAAGAGATTCTTGTTCTTGTCTTAGTTTACGCTCAATAGCTTCTTTTATAGTGATAGGTAACGTTACGTCTCTTACTAATACCTCATTAAGTTGTACATACTGCTTTGACAATATAGTCTTAGTTTCTGCAAAAATTTCGTCTTGAATAGCATCTCTTTTACTCGAGTATAATTGCTCTGGAGTATATCTACCTACCACACTACGGGCAGCAGATCTAATAGCAGGCTGTATTACTCTTTGCAAATAATCTTGTCCTAGAGATTGATGTAAGTTTCCTAATTGATCATATACTGGTTCATACCAGGCAGAGGCATCAATTTGAATCTCTAATCCGTTTGAAGAAAGCACTTTCATTTTTTCAAAGAGTTCTTGCTGTCTTACCTCATAGACGTATACCTTATTCCAAGGCGCTACTAGATGAAAACCTTCACTCATAGGAGGCTCATCTGTTACCACACCATTGCCAAATGTTTTAAATAACACCCCTGCCTCTCCAGAATCTATAGTTACAGCAGATTTTGTTATTAGTACTAATAAAATAATAATACCTATCACTATAGGCACTCCAATCTTTGGTAATTTTTCCATATTTTTTTTTGAATTTTTGTTTAAGTAAGTCCGTTATACTTGCGCATAAACCACTCAATAGAAAGTAGTGAAGCTATCATAAATAACAACCATTTCCAGTCAATTAAAGGTACAATTTTTTCTGTGCTTTTCTGTACCGGTTTGTATCGAGTATCTCGCACGAGATTGTCTATAAGCTGATCTCCCATTGCACTCGTATAAAGAGCTGCTTCTGTATTAGACGCTAAAGCACGTAGGTCTGTTACATTTGCATTTAAAAATTGTTGCTCTATATCAAAAGGAATAATCGTAAAACTTCCGGAACGAGCTAGGCCTTGATCTATAACAGATACAGTAAACTTATAGTTACCAGGCTCGAGATTGTTCATAGCTACTTGGTACGTGTTCTTTTTAAGTAACAAAGGGATGTCTGTCACTTTTTTAGTATCCGCATGAATTACACGTATTGATAGACGCGCTCGTGAATCAAAAGTGTAGTTTTTATCAAAATATTGAGCGTATAAAGTAACATCACCGTTACCATAATAGAAAGAATCATAGTCTATATTAAGGCGACTTTTTTTCTTATTAGACGCGGCATACTGTACAAGGTTATCAATAAGATTATCAAATTTTTCAAAGCTGCTATTATCTATAAAACTTTGTGCTCGCCACCTCCATAATCCTTCACCTAAAATAAAAACTTCACGATGTCCATTTGTATCAGTAGTTGCTATAAGTGGATTTTCTGTATTTAAAGATCCTATAGTTTGGGTCAGTGCGACATCTACTTCTGTCTTAAAGTTAACATCTCCAAAGCTTGTCTTTAACGGCGGAAAGTCTGAGAATCCTATATCTTCTATCACAAAAGCAGAAAAATTCACATTGAGCGCTCCTTGGACTTCTTCCTGCTGTCCAGTAACCTCTTGATTAATGGTATTCTGGAAGGTATTTACAGCATTCCACTCTGTATTTGCTCCACCGATTGTAATACTATTTTTTGATAATCCTTCAAGTTGCTCGTACACGTTTTTAAAACTAGCATCTGGCTGGTACAATATTACTAACTCGTAATCATTGAGCTTATTTATGCTTTCTACTGCATTTGAAAAAGTAACCGTGCGCAATCTGTTACTCTCTATACTTTTTTTGAGCATACCCACATCTGGATGCACAATGTTACTCACAATAAGAACATTTGTCTTTTGATCAATAACTTCAATTGCAAAATTCTTACTATTGTTTTTTGTGTTTTTTTCTGATGCAGTAGCGGTTAGCTGCACACTATATTGCCTCACTCCTACGCTGGTTGCGGGTAGTAATAAATTAAAAACCTGTGATTTCCTTTGTGGACTAAAAGCAACTCGCTCAGAATGCAGTACTTTACCTCCAGAGCTTACCGTTAATTGCGAGTTTACAGTATTGTTACCGTTGTAAGAGGCAAAAATCTCTACCGGAAACTTGTTATTGATATACGCATATCTATTTACGTTTACCTGCCCCAGTTTGAGATCATCATAGGTAACTGTATCTCCTAAAACTACGGGATATATCTGCTGATTAAGGTTTTTTGAAGTGTATTGATAAGCTTCACCATAGGTTTGATTTCCATCGGTGAGTAGGATTACTGGTGCTATTTCTGTTCCGTAAATGTCCTCAAGACTATGGAGAACGTTAGAAATACTAGTCTGCTTTTCTTTAAAATCTAAAGTATCTAAACGTTTAAATTCTTGACCAAAACTATAAAACTGTACGTCAAAAGTGTTGTTTAAAGATTCGCTTTCGCGAAAGCGTGATACTAAATCTTCACTTTCATCATCATATCCCAAATGTCTAATACTTGAAGTATTATCTAAGGCCACCGCAAGTGATGGCTTTACAGTAACATACGTAACCTGCTTATAGGTTGGGTTTATTAAAAGAAGAAGCAATCCAAAAACAGATAAAAACCTAATAAGTCCATAAACCTTATTCCGACCGGTCTTATATTTTGCCTTATAAAAGTACTGGAAGACCGCTATTCCCAAGGCGAGAATAGCAGCTCCAATAATTAGTAATAATGTTTCTTTTTGCAAATGTTGTGGTAATTCTTATCTCAAAATACTTGATGATTAGTAGTGCTTAGTTAGCTGGTAAATTACGTAAGCATACCTCCATCTACATTGATAACTTGACCTGTAATGTATGCACTCATATCACTAGCAAGAAATACGCAAGCGTTTGCTATATCTTCTGGACTTCCACCACGTTTTAATGGTATAGACTGTCTCCATCCATCTACAGTAGCTTCATCTAGTTTTCCTGTCATCTCCGTCTCAATAAATCCAGGAGCAATCACGTTTGTACGTATGTTACGAGAACCTAGCTCAAGCGCCATAGACTTAGAGAAACCTATCATTCCAGCCTTTGAGGCAGCATAATTTGCTTGACCGGCATTTCCTTTTAGGCCTACTACAGAACTCATGTTAATGATACTTCCTTTACGAGCTTTAAGCATCGTGCGCTGTACCGCTTTAGTCATATTAAAAATAGACTTAAGGTTCACCTCTATAACGTTATCAAAATCCTCTTCAGACATACGCATAAGAAGATTATCCTTAGTAATACCTGCATTATTTACAAGAATATCAATAGTTCCAAAATCTTCAAGTACATTCTTCACAAGCTCCTGAGCCTGCTCAAAATCTGCTGCGTTACTTTTATATCCTTTAATTTTTACACCTGTATTTTCTAGACTTTTCTCTAGTTCATCTGCCGCTGCAGATGACGAACTGTATGTAAAAGCAACATTTGCTCCATGTTGTGCAAATACTTCTGCTATTCCTTTTCCTATTCCACGGCTAGCACCAGTGATGATAGCGGTTTTTCCTTCTAATATTTTCATATATAAATGCTATGAATGGACAGATAAATTTTAAGATTACTGTCTCAGGTTGTTTTTATTGATCTAATTAGTCTAAATGTTAGGCTGAATCTTTACGCTTTCGCGAAAGCATAGAACCCTAATTTTCCTTACTCAAATATAAGAATTACGACACCGACTAGAAACAAAAAAACCTCCCTAAAAAAGGAGGTTTTTTTATAATGTATCGTAAAATTATTTACCTAAAACTTCGGCAACTTTTTTACCTATTTCTGCTGGGCTATCCACAACGTGAATACCACATTCTCTCATAATTGCTTTTTTAGCTTGTGCTGTATCGTCAGATCCACCTACAATTGCTCCTGCATGCCCCATAGTACGTCCAGCTGGTGCAGTCTCACCTGCGATAAAACCTATTACTGGCTTCTTGCTACCGCTTTCTTTATACCACTTTGCAGCATCACCTTCTAGTTGACCTCCTATCTCACCTATCATTACGACAGCTTCTGTTGCTGGGTCATTTATAAGTAACTCTACAGCTTCTTTTGTAGTTGTCCCAATAATTGGATCACCACCTATACCGATAGCTGTTGTAATACCAAGACCTTGTTTTACAACTTGGTCTGCAGCTTCATAAGTAAGTGTTCCAGATTTTGAAACAATACCTACTTTACCTTCCTTAAATACAAAACCTGGCATGATACCTACTTTTGCCTCACCTGGAGTAATAACTCCTGGACAGTTAGGCCCTATAAGGCGACATTCTTTTGTAGAAATATAATCTGAAGCTTTAATCATATCTGCAACAGGAATACCTTCTGTAATTGTAATAATCACTTTGATACCTGCATCTGCAGCTTCCATAATTGCATCTGCAGCAAATGCTGGCGGTACAAAAATAATAGTAGTATCTGCTCCTACTTTTTCTACTGCTTCTTGAACGGTATTAAAAACAGGCTTATCAAGATGTGTTTGCCCTCCTTTTCCTGGAGTTACACCACCTACTACATTTGTTCCATAATCAATCATCTGGCCCGCGTGGAAAGTTCCCTCGCTACCTGTGAATCCTTGAACAATTATTTTCGAATCTTTATTAACTAAAACGCTCATCGGTTTGTTTTAAAATTTTGCACTGCAAAAATAACAGTTTGGTTAAGTATTATGAAGTAAAAACAATGAAATTTACTTCCAAGATTTCATGCTCTCTTTTGCTTCCTCTGCTGGTTGGCTCATTTGATACCCTCTGTACATCAAACCATCCTTCATTTCCCATATAGCCATGAAATGTGCCATAGGCTGCTCTGTATCTGGTTGCTCGATGGTAGTCACAAAATAAGTAAACCTTATCACTACCTGATCTTCTTTAGAAAGAAGGTGTGTAATCTCTGGACGTACTGCGTCAAAAGATTTACCAGCCTCTGCTGCCATTTCCTTTAAACCTGCTATTTCCATGTGATTGTAGCCAGTCTTTGCATTCCAAAAAAGCTGCATATCAGGATGAATATACTCATCAAAAGCAGATGTGTCATTAAAAAAGTCTGAGCTATAAAACTCTTTTACGATTTTCTTATTACTCTTAGCCATTATTGTTGCTTTAGTTTTTCTAATAATTCTTGCACTTGTCTCAACGCTGCAAGCTCTTTATATTTTGTTCTGAAGTCTCCAGCTGGAGACCCAAAATAACTTTTTTCTCCTTCAAGAGATTTACTTACTCCACTCTGAGCAGAGATGATTGCCTTCTTTCCTATGGATATACCACTGGTAACTCCCACTTGTCCCCATAAAGTTACTTCGTCTTCTATGACTACACAACCAGCTATGGTAGTTTGAGCAGCAATCAACACACGTTCTCCTATAACGGTATCATGCCCTACATGAACTTGATTATCAATTTTCGTCCCTTTCTTTACAGTAGTATCACCAGTAACGCCTTTGTCTATAGTTGTCCCAGCTCCTATATCTACATGATCTTCTATTACAACACGACCACCAGATTTAAGTTTGTCAAAACCTTCTGGACGCTTCTTGTAATAAAAAGCATCTGCACCTAGTATGCTTCCAGCATGTATGGTAACGTTATCTCCTATGATAGTATTGTCATACAGACATACATTAGGATGTATAGTACAATTATCACCTATAACTACATGGTTACCTACAAAAACATTGGGCTGTATGACGGTTCCTTCACCTATAGTTGCTGTATCTGCAATGGCAGCTGCTGCAGTTTTAAAAGGCTTAAAGTGATCAGTAAGCTTATTAAAATCCCTAAAAGGATCGTCTGATATAAGGAGTGCTTTGCCTTCTGGACAAGCTACCTCCTTGTTTATAAGAACAATAGTCGCAGCACTTTGCAGTGCCTTATCATAATACTTAGGATGATCTACAAAAACAATATCTCCTGGAGTTACTACATGGATCTCATTCATGCCCAATACTGGAAACAAAGGATCACCCACAAAAGTAACGTTAAGAAGATTTGCTATTTCTTGAAGTGTATGTTGTTTTTTAAATTTCACGATTACGAATATAAAAGAAAATCCCGTCATTTGACGGGATTTATATAATAAGTTGGTAGGTAAATTATCTATTCCTTAACGCGTTCTTTATAGGTCCCTTTGTCGGTTTCTATTTTTATCTTGTCACCTTCATTTATAAACAAAGGAACGTTTACTTCTGCTCCTGTCTCAACAGTTGCTGGCTTTGTCGCATTAGTAGCCGTATTTCCTTTCACACCAGGTTCTGTGTGTGTTACTTCAAGAATTACAGATGCTGGCATATCTACAGAAAGTGGTGCATTATCTTCTGTATTAATTAACACAGTAACAACTTCTCCTTCTTTCAATAAGTTAGAACGATCTAGCGCAGTCTCTTGCAAAGCAATTTGCGTATAATCTTCTGTATTCATGAAGTGATATCCCTCTGCATCATTATATAAAAACTGGAATTTATGTGTTTCTACACGTACTTCATCAATCTTATGACCAGCCGAAAATGTATTATCAAGAACTTTACCTGAGGTTACACTTTTCATTTTTGTTCTTACAAAAGCAGGTCCCTTACCTGGCTTCACATGTAAGAATTCGATGATTTTATAAATATCGTGATTGTAATTAATACAAAGTCCGTTGCGTATGTCTGATGTTGTTGCCATATGTAGTGTTAAGTATCTGCAAATACAGAATTCTTATTTATTTAAAAGTTAATCTCGCTTTCGCGAAAATATGAAAAGATTATCAATCTCTCCGTTTTATGAATTTCTCAGCTTGACCTATGTTTGGTCAAAGCATGATTGTCGTGTTGTCAAATTTTCGCGAAAGCGTAAAAGAAAACTTATGAGTTAAAGTATCCTTTCATGATACCACGTTGAGAGTTGCGTATAAATTGCAATATTTCATCTCGCTCCTGAGTGGCTTCCATCTCTGCTTCTATAATAGCTACCGCTTGTGAGTTATTGTAATTCTTTTGATACAAGATGCGGAAAATATCTTGTATTTCACGAATTTTCTCTGTGGTAAATCCGCGACGACGTAGTCCTATAGAGTTAATACCTACATAACTTAACGGCTCACGACCTGCCTTTACAAAAGGAGGTACATCCTTACGCACTAAAGACCCACCAGTTACAAAAGCATGGCTCCCTATCGTACAAAACTGCTGTATTGCAGCCATCCCAGCTAGCACTACGTGATCACCTACGGTAATGTGACCAGCGAGTGTACTGTTATTAGAAAAAATACAATTATCACCCACGATACAATCATGTGCAATGTGGCAATATGCCATAATCCAACAATTGTTTCCTACTTGAGTTTTCATACGGTCTGAGGTACCACGATTAATAGTCACACACTCACGTATTGTAGTGTTATCACCTATAATGGTAACAGTATCTTCGTCATTAAACTTTTTATCTTGTGGCACTGCAGAGATTACTGCTCCAGGAAAGATACTTACGTTCTTCCCTATGCGCGCGCCTTCCATAATGGTCACGTTAGACCCTATCCAGCTACCCTCACCTATTACAACGTTATTATGTATCGTTGTGAATGGTTCTATAACTACATTCTTTGCAATTTTTGCACCTGGGTGCACATATGCTAATGGCTGATTCATACTAGAGATTTTTTACTTTTACTATTTGTGCCATTATTTCGGCTTCTGAGACAAGTTTACCATTTGCATAAGCGCGAGCTTGCATCTGGCAGATTCCTCTACGTATAGGTGACATTAGGTCTAATTTGAAAATAAGGGTATCACCAGGTACCACCTGATGTTTATATCTTACCTTATCTATTTTGAGCAAATAAGTGAGGTAGTTTTCTGGATCTGGAACGGTACTCAATACTAAAATACCTCCCGTTTGAGCCATCGCTTCTATTTGAAGTACGCCAGGCATCACTGGAGATCCAGGGAAGTGACCCACAAAGAATGGTTCATTCATTGTGACATTCTTCACTCCTATCACATGCTCTTTAGTAAGCTCTAAAATTTTATCTACGAGCAAGAATGGAGGCCTATGTGGAAGCATCTCCATGATTTGATTTACATCTTTTACAGGTGTAGCGTGTAAATCTACATCTGGAAAATAGTTACGACGTTCATTCTTAATAATTTTCTGAAGCTTCTTTGCAAACTGGGTGTTTACAAAGTGTCCAGGCTTATTTGCAATGATTTTACCACGTATTCTCGTTCCTGCAAGTGCTAGATCACCTATCACGTCAAGTAATTTATGACGTGCCGCTTCATTAGCATGGTGTAAAGTGAGGTTATCTAAAATACCATTAGGTTTAACCGCAATATCATCTTTGTTAAAAGCTACTTTCAACTTTTCCATTGTACTAGGAGATAATTCCTTATCTACATATACAATCGCATTATTGAGATCTCCACCTTTAATAAGGCCGTGCTCAAGTAACATCTCTATTTCATGAAGAAAGCTAAAGGTTCTACTATCTGAAATTTCCTCCTTAAATTCTGAAATGTGCTGTATGCTTGCATTTTGAGTACCTAACACTTTAGTACCAAAGTCCACCATAGTAGTCACTTGATACTCATCTGCAGGCATTAAAATAATTTCACTTCCAGACTCTTCGTCTAGATATGTAATAATTTCCTTAACGATATATTCATCACGTACAGCTTCTTGCTCTAAAATACCAGCTTCTTCAAGTGCTTCTACAAAAAACTTAGAAGAACCATCCATAATAGGAGGCTCAGAAGCGTTAAGTTCTATAAGAAGGTTATCTATCTCAAGACCTACACAAGCAGCAAGTACGTGCTCTGTGGTCTGAATAGAAACGCCGTTTCTTTCAAGGTTTGTTCCTCGTTGTGTATTAGTTACAAGAGAAGCATCTGCATTAAGTACTGGCTCTCCTTCAAGATCAAGGCGTTTAAATTTATAGCCGTGATTTTCTGGAGCTGGCTTAAAGGTCATAAGTACATCTGCACCTGTATGCAGACCCACACCTTGTAAGCTTATTTCTTTAGCTATCGTACGTTGTTGTGCTTTAGCGTTACTCATTATTTTGTTGTTTTTTTAATTCGTTTACCGTTTGTACGATTTTTGGTAAATTCTTGAAGTGAACGTATGAACGATTCCAATCAGAATAATTAAATGATGGAGATCCCTGTAGCACTTCGTTATCTTTTATATTTCTTCCTATTCCAGATTGTGCCTGTATGCGTACATTATCTCCTATAGTTAGGTGTCCAGAGATACCTACTTGACCACCTATAAGGCAATGCTTACCTATTTTTGTAGAACCGGCAACACCTGTTTGTGCTGCAATAGCTGTATGAGAACCTATCTCTACATTATGTGCAATTTGAATCTGGTTATCAAGTTTAACACCTGTTCTAATTACCGTAGATCCTAATGTTGCGCGATCTATAGTAGTTCCTGCCCCTATATCTACGTGATCCTCTATAATCACATTACCTGTTTGAGGCACTTTACTATACTCTCCCTTTTCATTGGGCGTAAAGCCAAAACCATCTGCACCTACAATTGCACCACTGTGTATGTAGACCGTGTTACCTATAACACTGTCAGAATACACCTTTGATCCTGCAAAAAGCACACAATTGTCTCCTATAGTTACATTATCTCCTATATAAACGTTAGGGTAAATTTTTACGTTATTCCCTATAGTTACGTTCTCTCCTAGGTATGAAAAAGCACCTAGATAAAGTGCGTCACCATAAGTGGCTGTTTCAGAAATAAAACAAGGCTGCTCTATTCCCGATTTATTAAGCTTTACTTGATTATAATATTCTAGTAGTTTTGAAAATGACTTGTATGCATCTTCTACTCGTATAAGCGTGGGCTTAACAGGTTGTTCTGCTTCAAAATCATTTCCTACAATGGCAATACTTGCCTCGGTAGTATATATAAATGATGTATACTTAGGATTCGCAAGAAACGTAAGAGATCCTGGGATTCCTTCTTCTATTTTTGCGAGCTTTGATACTTCTACATCAGGATTACCTTCTATAGTTCCTTCTAGTATTCCTGCGATTTGGTTTGCGGTAAATTTCATGGATGACAAAAATAGGAAAAATTAACGTTTAGGTTTTGGGTAACAGAGATAGTTTTTAACTACTTCTTTAGTAAGTGACTTTAAACTCAATTGATCACTAGCTTTCACTACATCTACAATCTTACCATTATTAAGTAGAATATTAATTCCCCCCTTCTCATAATTATAAGCTTGGTTTGATATCGTACCTGTAAATACAAAGTAAGATGCCTCATGTTCTGTTATCTCAAACTTTTGCATTAACGACGACTTATGTTGCTCAAGCTTAGATGCTGCAAAAGGTTTCTTTTTAATTTTTACATTCAAAAGATCTCTATTTATAATTGCCTTAGACAACTCAGAAAGCACAAAATCATCATGGGAGCACCATTCTTTCATAGCAGATACAATGTCATAATCATCTAGCTGGGCAAACGTATCAAGACTATTTTTAATAGTATCGCTGTCTATTCTATGTTGTAAAAAATACTGCAAAGCGTTACTTGAAGATAGCACGGTGCCATTATGGGAGAGTTCTTTTGCGCGCTTAAGCACCCTTGTTATCAACTGCTCTGCTACAATCCCTGTTTTATGTAGGTATACCTGCCAGTACATGAGCCTTCTAGCTACAAGAAACTTCTCTACGGTATACACGCCTTTTTCTTCTACTACAAGCTTGTTATCCTTCACATTAAGCATTGCAACTATACGCTCAGTGTTTATATTGCCTTCAGCCATTCCAGTATAGAAGCTATCACGCTTTAAGTAATCAGTGCGATCCATATCTAACTGACCAGAAACCAACTGATTTAAAAATGAGCGGTGATAAGACCCCTTAAAAATTTCTATTGCTAGCGTTAAACTTCCGTTAAACTCCTTGTTGAGCGCCTCCATAAATAAGGTAGAAATATGCTCATGACTCACACCTTCTACAATGCTGTGTTCCATTGCATGAGAAAAAGGACCATGACCTATATCGTGAAGTAAGATTGCGATAAATACGCCTTCTTTTTCTTCGGCTGATATCTCAACGCCTTTGTCTTCAAGGACTTTTATGGCTTTTTGCATTACACCAAGACACCCTATCGCATGTTGAAAACGAGTATGATGTGCTCCAGGATAGACAAGATATGATAACCCCATCTGTGTAATACGTCGAAGTCTCTGAAAGTATTTGTGTTGTATCAAATCAAAGACTACACCATTAGGTATAGTAATAAACCCATAAATAGGGTCGTTAATAATTGTAACTTTGGGAGACTTCAATATTAAAAATTTTTGATTTCTATAATTTACGCTTTCGCGAAAGCGTAATACGTACAAATATAAGGTTTCGCCTTGCAAACTAGGGGCCTCTTGAAGACTAACATACTTAACTAATTATATGAGCAACATACAAATACTTTGGGTAGATGACGAAATTGACTTACTCAAACCACATATTTTATTTCTTGAGAAAAAGAATTATAGCGTAACAACTTGTGATAATGGCGCCGAAGCCGTAGAAATGATAGATGAGCAAAACTTTGACATCATTTTTCTTGATGAAAATATGCCAGGCTTATCCGGTCTAGAAACTTTAAGCGAAATCAAGAATAAACGTGAGAATGTACCCGTGGTTATGATTACAAAAAGTGAGGAAGAGTATATTATGGAAGAGGCAATAGGCTCTAAAATAGTAGACTACCTTATCAAACCCGTAAATCCTAACCAGATATTATTAAGTTTAAAGAAAAATCTTGATCATAGTAGATTAATAAGTCAGAAAACTACCTCTTCGTATCAGCAAGAATTTCGCAAGATTGCTATGGATTTATCTATGGTAAATAGTTTTGAAGAGTGGTCTGAGCTTTACCAAAAGCTTATTTACTGGGAGATGGAACTTGAGGGAATAGAAGATACGGGAATGTTTGAGATTTTAGAATCTCAAAAATCTGAAGCAAATAATCAGTTCTGTAAATTTATAGACAAAAATTACCCAGATTGGTTCAATGGCTACGAAGGGCCTACAATGTCTCATACCTTATTTAAAGACAAAGTACAACCACACCTTACAAAAGACACTCCTACCCTATTCATTGTTATAGATAACATGCGTTATGACCAATGGAAGGCTTTTGAGCCACACCTTAATGCTCATTATAAAAAAATAGAAGAAGAACCTTATTATAGTATTTTGCCTACAGCAACTCAGTATGCGCGTAATGCTATATTTTCTGGACTTATGCCAGAAGAAATGAAAAAAAAGCATCCAGACTTATGGCTTGATGACACAGATGAGGGAGGAAAAAACATGCATGAAGCAGATTTTCTAGAGGCACAACTTAAAAGGCTACGTCTTGACCTAAACTGGGAATATCACAAAATCACCAATTTAAAAAATGGAAAAAAACTAGCTGATAATTTTAAATCGCAAAAAGACAATGATCTCACGGTAGTCGTTTACAACTTTGTAGATATGCTATCGCACTCTAAGACGGAAATGGAGGTAATTAAAGAGCTTGCTAGCAATGACAAGGCTTATAGATCACTCACAGAGAGCTGGTTTAAAAATTCACCACTCCTCACGATGATACAGCAGGTGCAAGAGTTAGGCATGAAACTAATTCTTACTACAGATCACGGTACCATTAATGTCAAAAATCCATCAAAAGTTATAGGGGACAAAAATACAAGCCTCAACCTGCGATACAAAACCGGAAGAAGTCTTACATATGAAGATAAGGACGTACTCGCTGCCGAAGATCCTCGCACGATACACTTACCTACTATTAATATGAGTAGTTCATTCATTTTTGCAAAAGGAGATTTATTTTTTGCTTACCCTAATAATTTTAACCATTACGTAAGTTATTACAGAAACACCTATCAACATGGAGGCGTAAGCCTTGAGGAGATGGTGATTCCTTTTGTGGTGCTTGAACCTAAATAGAGATGTTACGCTTTCGCGAAAGCGTAAACACAAACAAAAAAACCACAGCAATATAAGCTGTGGTTTTTTTATGATTATGTATGGAGACAAAAGCTACTTAGCCTGTTTTATTAATTCGCTCTAAAAAATCTATCACATTATCATCCTTTTCTTTTGAAGGACTCTCTTTAATTTCCTCCAAATTTTTAATAAAGTAGGTCACCGAAAGCCCAGTGATACGTTTAAAGTGGTTTGAAAATGATTTTGGATTAGAAAAACCAACCTCTTTGGCTAGCGCACTCACTGTGTACGTTCTTATTTTCTGAGAACTATAGAGCAGTTTAAGCACATGATTAATGCGCAAGTCATTGATATAAACAGAGAAGTTCTCTGATTTCTCATCATTAATATACTTAGACAGATATGATGAATTAGTACCTACTTGGAGAGCTAGACTCTTAAGTGTGATGTTTTCCTCTGTGAACAGTAATGTGTCCTCAAAATTTTTGAGACCAGCTTTAATTTTATCTGCTTGTGTAGACTTTAATATTGGTACAAGGTTTTTAATAATTTTCTCAGTCGCACTTGAATCATTTATAGGAGATGACTCCTCGTTTTTAATGCGCTCCTCAAGCGTTACTCTAAGATTATCAAATCTCTTTTTATAAATAAGTCTTTTTCTGTATTGAAAAATCGCTACGATAACTCCTATGCAACTCAAGATTATAAATAGAATAATACCTGCATTACTTATTGTCTTTTCCTTTTCTAGTTTATTTATTAGAAGCTCCTTCTCAGCTGTAAGCTCTGGGATAGTATACATAGACGCAACCCCGTTAGTCACAGATTCTTTAAGACTACCTACCGTTTCCTCATAGACAATCAGTTTATTTAGATATTCTATTTGCTTGTTGGTGTTTCCTTCTATCTTATAATGATTAAGCAAATATTTAAACGTATGCTTGAGCTCATCATAGTGATAATCAGATCCTGCAGCTACAAAAAGGCTATCAGCGTTAAGGAAAGAAGTAGTTGCCTTTTCGTCTAAATTCAAACCTTCATATGCAATACCTTTCATAGCATAAGAATGTGACAACTCATCATCTCCCTTTTCATAGTCATTAGAAATATATTGATTGGTTACATCTAACCCTTCTAGGTATTTTTTTTGTTTGATTAAAATAGCCCCTTTAAGCCCTAAGTAAGTGTTCTGATACTCTTTATCATTATCAGTATCAGCATAAATCTTCACTTTTTCTATGTAATCGCTTGCAGCATCTAGACTATCTATATCAAAGTAAGAAGATGCAATAGAATATCTAACGGAAGCAAGAATATTCTTATTCTGAGAATCACTATTGTAGATGTGAATATTCTTAACTTTTCCAGTTGTGAAAATAGACTCTACTTCCTTTAAATTTGAAATACCGCGACTTACATTTCCATAATTTATCTGTAATACCCCAATAAAATTCTTCAAAGTCCATTTGTTAGATAAATTTCCGGATTCTTCAGAATATTTATACGCCTCTTCTGCTAACTGCAAAGACATATCGATTTGATCATTATAATAATATGATATTGCCTTACTCAACAGAGCTGTTTCATACAAAACGAGCAAATTATTTTCTTCAGTAAAATTTAATATATAATCAAATAAATCAAAATCATTATTTCTTAATTCAGCTAAAACAAGATAAATTTTAACAACATCAGATTTATTCTTACTTCGTGCTGCTCGTTTTATAAGCTCCTTCCCTTTTAATTCTAGCTCCAATGAATCAACTGATGTCATATCATCTTTAAAAAGAGCAAAAAAATCAGCTCTCAAGACAGGATAACTTTTTACAGTTATAGAGTCGGGTACAGCAATATCTGATAGGTATGGAAGCTCCTGTGCACTTATAGAGAAAAAAGAGCACATAA